>JAGRDU010000030.1:0-19944 GCA_020446905.1 Paracoccaceae bacterium
TCGACAGCGCCGCCGCCCGGCTGCGCGCATAGTCGGCGCCGGGCGCGTCCACGGTCGGCTGGCTGCCGGTGTAGCAGTGGATCGTCGTCATCCACCCCGTCTCCACCCCCCATTCCCGGTCAATCAGCCGAGCCAGCGGGGCGAGCGCGTTGGTCGTGCAGGAGGCGTTGGAGACGATGCGGTGGTCCGGCGCAAGCCGCCCCTCGTTCGCGCCGATCACAAGGGTGAAATCGGCGGTGGAGGAGGGGCCCGAGACGAGGACCCGGCCCGCGCCGCCGCGCAGGCCCGCCTCGGCAAAGGACCGCGCGCCGCCAAGGCCGGTGCATTCCATGACAAGGTCGATGCCGAAAAGATCGAGCGTCGACAGGTCGCGCGCCCCGGTCAGCCGGATGCGGCGGCCGTTCACGATCAGCGCGCCATCCTCCAGCCGCACCTCGCCCTTCCAGGGACCGAAGGTGCTGTCGTATTCGAAAAGGTAGGCCGCCATCTCGGGCTTGGCAATGTCGTTCACCGCCACGATCTCGATCCCGTCCCCGCCGGGGCCAGAGAGGGCCGCGCGCAGCACCGACCGGCCGATGCGGCCGAACCCGTTGATCGCGACGCGGATGGGCATGGTATCTCCTTGCAATATCGCGGGTAATCCTAGCCGCCGCCAAGCGATTGAAAACCGGGGAATTGTACCCGATACGCCGGGTCAGAACCCCTTGCCGCGCGCGTTGACGGGCCAGAGGCATTCGACGAGGCCGCCGCGAAGGCCGACGTACCAGTCATGAAGGTTGCAGGTCGGATCGCAGTGCCCGGGGATCAGGCGCAGCCGGTCGCCGGGGGCGAGCGTCGCATCGGGATCGCCGATCACCCCGTGCTCGTCCGAGGCCGAGAGGTATTTCAGGTCGGGCCGACCGAAGACCACCGGCAGGCCGCTGTCCGTCGCATGGGCCTTGAGGCCTGCATCGCAAACCGCGCGGCCGGGAACCGGCACGCTCATCACCTGGGTCTGGACGAAAAGTGCGTGTTCCCATTCCGTGTCGAGCCGCGCGTTGCCGTCCGCCCTGATGCGCGCGTAATCGGCATCCATGAAGGCGTAGGAACCGCATTGCAGTTCGGTGTAGAGGCCGGAGGCGGCCTCGAGCGCCCAGGATCCGGTGCCCGCGCCGGTGACGACACCCGGTGCGAGGCCTGCGCCCGTCAGGGCCGCGATGATGTCGCGCACCTTGTCAAAGGCCGTGTTCGCGGCCCGGCGACGGTCCTCCGGCGCTTCGATGTGCTGCATTGAGCCATGATAGGCCTGCAATCCGGCATAGCTCAGGCCCGGCGCCTCCGAGATCGCGCGCGCCAGCGCGACCGCAGCTGCGGGTGTGGTCACGCCGCAGCGCGCGCCGCCGCAATCCATCTCGACGTAGACATCGAGGCCTGTGCCATGGTGCCGCACGGCATTTGACAGGTCAGCGACATTGGCCGGGTCGTCGACACAGATCCCGATCCGCGCGCCGAGGAGGGGCAGGCGGGCGAGACGGTCAAGCTTGGCCGGGTCGCGCACCTCGTTGCTGACCAGCACGTCGGCGATCCCGCCGCGGACGAAGGCCTCGGCCTCGCTGACCTTCTGGGCGCAGAGGCCGACCGCCCCGGCGGCGACCTGAAGCCGTGCCACCTCTGCCGAGCGGTGCATCTTGCCATGCGGACGCAGGCGCATCCCCGCCGCGCGCGCAAGGCCCGCCATCCGGTCGATGTTGCGCTCCAGCGCGTCGAGGTCGAGGACAAGGCAGGGCGTCTGCACCTCGGCCTCGGCCATGCCGGGCCGCGCCGGAATGTCATAGCCGACCTCAAGCCGCGCGAGGGGATCGCTCATCTCACCGCCTCCATCAGGGCATCCGTCATCCGGCAGTCCCGCGCGGCATCAAGGCCGCAGGGCCGGAATTCGAGGTCCCTGGTCAGGCAGATCCGCGCCTCCTGCACCCGGCCGGCCTCGCAGGTCACCGTGATCATCGCGGCGTCGAGACCGGGATTGGTTTCCACGAAGGCCTCCTCGACGACGGAGGCGGGCAGTTTCACGTCTTTCCGCAGGTTCTGAAACACATCCGGGATGTTCACCGTCTCATAGGCGCGCCGCGAAAGGGCGTAATAGCCCTCCGCCGACAGGCCCGAACAGCGCCCGTGCTTCTTCCATTCGTACCAGGCCAGCCCGCTTGACCCCATGATGTCCGCCATCGCCTTCGTCTGCCCGCGCGAGGGGTCGCGCTCGCCGGTGCGGCAATAGCTCGGCCAGCCGAATTCGTTCTGCGGCCAGAGCCCGTGGAGCGTGAAGGAATAATCGTGGCGCGCGTCGCACTGATCCTCGCCCCGCGCATCTCCCGTCAGCGCGCAGAACGTCGGCGACCACGACAGCGACAGGACATAGTAGTCGAACTCCCCCGCGCGCTCGCCCTCGGCGAGGGCTGGCGCGGCGGTCAGGGCAAGGGCGAGAAGCCAGCGCATTTTCTCTTTTCTCCGGGTGTCGGAAGGACTATATAGCCCGGCAATTCCCCGAAAACGAGGAAAGGCGGCCCGAGGGTCGCAGCCGTTTTCCCGGCCCGGGAGAGATTTGTAAAGGAGAGCCCGATGACGAAACCGCTTATGGCCAAGGCCACGGCCGTCTGGCTGGTGGACAACACGACGCTGAGCTTCAAGCAGATCGCGGATTTCTGCGGCATGCACGAGCTTGAAGTGCAGGGCATCGCGGACGGCGACGTGGCGACCGGTGTGAAGGGCTTTGACCCGATCGCCAACAACCAGCTTGAGCCGGGCGAGATCGAAAAGGGTCAGGCCGATCCGCTTTACAAGCTGAAGCTGAAGTACAACGCCGCCGCCGTGGGCGAGGAAAAGCGCCGCGGGCCGCGCTACACGCCGCTTTCGAAGCGCCAGGACCGCCCCGCCGCGATCCTCTGGCTGGTGAAGTTCCACCCGGAGCTTGCCGACAGCCAGATCGGCAAGCTTGTCGGCACCACCAAGCCGACCATCGCCTCGATCCGCGACCGGACCCACTGGAACATCTCGAACATCACGCCGATCGACCCGGTCGCCCTTGGCCTTTGCCGCCAGACCGAACTGGACGCAGCGGTGCAAAAGGCCGCGAAGAAGAAGGCGGGGGATGGCGTGGTCATGTCGGACGACGAGCGTCGCAAGCTCGTCTCGACCGAACAGTCGCTTGGCATGTCGCCCGAGCCGAAGATGCCGAGCTCGATCGCCGGACTCGAGAATTTCTCGTTCAGCAAGCGCGACGAGGACGAGGAGAAGAAAAGTCCGGCCGACTATTCGGATGCCGAAAGCTTCTTCAACCTGCCGCATGGCGATGACGACGACGAGGAAGAGGACGACGGCCGGCGCCGCTGAAGGGGCGCCTCAGGCCTTCTTCTTCTTTTTCTTCTTCTTGCCGGGGCTGGTCACTCCGTCCTCACCGGCGGACTCTCCGGCCGCCGTCTCGAGGAAATGCTCAAGCGCCTCGGGGTCCAGCCCGGCCAGTGCTTCCATCCGTTCCCCGACCGAGCTCAGCACAGCATGCAGGGCCGCGATCCGCACGTCTCCGGTGTCTTCCTCGGCGGCCAGCAACCGGTCGAGCATCGGCGCGATGGCGCGGCGCTGGCGCCCGTGCAGGAGAAGCCGCACCACGTCCCAGGGATCTGTCGGCGCGGTGAAATAGTCCTTGCGGTCGCCGGGGCTGCGGGCGCGGCCGATCAGCCCCCAGTCGCGGAGCTCCTTCAGCGCTGTCGAGACATTCGACCGCGACAGGCCGAGCGTGGCGGTCAGATCGTCAGCGCAGGGCGGCGCGGCGGCGCGCCAGATCATGGCAAAGCACTGGCCGGCGGGGCGCGAGATGCCCATGAACGCTCCGATCTCGGCAACGATGTCGGGATAGGCGAGCGTGCGGGGCATGACGATCCTGCGGGTCCGGGCAATTGCTCTCAGCGTCGCGAATTCGGCCAGTGCGTCAAGGGGGTCCGGCGCGCTCCAGCCGGAATCGCGTGATCTGGCGGTAGGTTTCCCCCGGCCGAAGCGTCACCGGTGGAAAGTCCGGCCGGTTCGGCGCGTCCGGCCAGCCCTGCGCCTCGATGGCGAGCCCGGCATGGGCGCCGTAGCCGCGCCCCCCGAGGCCCGCGCCCGCCGGCACCGCGAAATGCCGCCCGTCGTAGACCTGAAGCCCCGGCTCGGTCGTCGCGACATGAAGGCACAGGCCCGAGGGCGCGATCAGTTCCGCGACCTCGGTCAGATCCCGCGGCGCGCCGGAGAGGCAGAAATTGTGATCGAGGGGAGGGGCATCGCCGAGTGCAATGGCCCGGCGGAAGTCGTACCGGGTGCCGGCGACCGCTTCGGGCGCAAGGGGAATGCCGGCCGCGTCGACCGGCAGGTAGCGGTCGGCGGCGATGCGCAGGCGGTGCGCGGCAATGGTCGCGCCGCCATCGAGGTTCCAGTAGCTGTGCTGCGCGAGGTTGATCCAGGTGGGCGCGTCGCTTGTCGCCGTCAGTTCGACTTGAAGCGCCCGGTGCGGAAGCAGCCGGTACGTCGCGCGAACCTCGCGATGGCCGGGAAATCCCCCCTCGCCATCCGGAAGGGTGATCGCAAAGGTCACCACATCGCCCCCCCGGGCCGTGACCGCCCAGTGCCGCGCATGAAGCCCCGCGTGGCCGGAATGCAGCGTCGTGACGCCGCCCTCGTTCGCCTCGAACCGGTGGACCCTCCCGTCAAGCGCCGCCCGCGCCCCGGCGATCCGGTTCGCGACCGGCCCGACCACAGCGCCGGCGTAAATCAGGGCGCCCTGATAGTCGCGCGGGTCATCGGCGCCGATCACGAGGGGAGGGGCGTGGCCATCAAGGCGCAGGTCCCGCAGCGTCGCGCCAAGCGGCAGAAGCCGGGCCGTCAGCCCGCCGCCACTGATCGCAATCTCTCCCGTCGCCGCCGGCATCCTCGGCCTCCTCTCCCCGTGACTGAAGCGGGCAGGCGGGGAAAGGTCAATCGGTCGCGGTGCAGGCGGCGATGGCTCCGGCAAGTCCGGTCATGAGCTGACCGTAGAACCCTGCGCCCGGCTCGATCAGCCGGCCCTCGGGATCGAGCGCGCCGCCCACCTTCACGCCGGCCGCTTCGGCCAGCGCGAGGACGGGCTTTGGGTCCCGCAACACCTCGGGAAAGACGCAAGCGACCTCGCCCGAGGCAAGAAGCGCCTCGATCTCGGCCAGATGCGCGGCGCCCGGCGCGGCGGCATCCCCTTCGGCGATGCTGGCCGCGATGGTCAGGCCGTAGTGGTCGGCGAAATAGCCATAGGCGGCATGGGCCACGACCAGAGGCTTGCCTTTCGCGACTCTCATTGCCACCCCGATCTTCTCGTCCATTGTGTGGACCGCGGTCTGAGCGAGAGAGGCGTTGGCGCGATAGACGGCCGCGTTCCCCGGGTCGCGCTGCGCGAGGCTGTCGGCAATCTGGCCGAGCCAGAGCGCAGCGTTGTCAGGGTCGAGCCAGGCATGGGGATCGGTCCCTTCGTGCCGGTGGCCGCCCGCGTCGGCTGCTTGAACATGCTCCGCCTCCGCCTCGTGATCGTCGTCCGCCTCTTCGTAAGCGCGCAGGTGCGTCCCCGGAACATGGAGGAGTTCAAG
This sequence comes from Paracoccaceae bacterium, assembly GCA_020446905.1. GTDB lineage: Bacteria > Pseudomonadota > Alphaproteobacteria > Rhodobacterales > Rhodobacteraceae > Albidovulum. The sequence goes on from JAGRDU010000030.1 coordinate 5,619, forward strand.
CGTATTGCCCTTGGCGTCCGGCGCGATTGCCTGATCGAGCCAGGGCGTCATTTCAGGCCCGAGCCAGATAACGAGCCCGGCGCCGTTCAGCGCCCGGATCTGCGAGGGGCGCAGCTGATAGTCATGCGCATCGGCCCCGAGGTCGAGCAGAAGCGTGGGCGTACCGAGGTCGCCCATCACCGTCGCGACCAGCGCATAGGTGACCGCGGTGTCGGCCACGACGTCGGGAACCTCGGCCGATGCGGCGGCCGCCGAAAGGCTCAGGGCGAGGGCGAGCGGGGCGAGGTGGCGCATGGTCTTTCCTTTCGGTCTTGCGGCGGTCGGGGAGATATCGTATGTAATATCATAACATGTCAAGCGCGAGCTGCCGATGAGTCCGAACTTTACCGCCGACGCCGGCCTTGCGTTCGAACGCCATGATCACGCGCATTGCGCGGGATCGGCCATGGCCCGCGCCGAGGCGCTGAGCGAGGCGAAGGGCGCAAGGCTGACGCCGGTGCGCCGCCGCACGCTAGAGATCCTCCTTGAGTCGCATCGCGCACTGGGCGCCTACGACGTGCTTGAGAAACTGGCAGAGGAGGGCTTCGGCAAGCAGCCACCTGTCGCCTACCGGGCGCTGGAGTTCCTTGTCGAGCAGGGCTTCGCCCACCGCATTCGCCGCCTCAATGCCTTCACCGCCTGCATGAACCCCGGCACGGCGCACCGGCCGGCCTTCTTCATTTGCCGCAGCTGTTCCGCCGTTGCCGAAGCGCAGGCCGAGGCGGTCCGCACCGCGATGGACCGCGCGGCCGAGGAGATCGGTTTTGCCATCGAGCGCGTGAATCTCGAGGCGCTCGGTCTTTGCCACGCCTGCGCAGAGGCTGCGGAATGACCCTGATCGAGGCGCGGGGTGTGAGCGTCCGCCATGGCGCCCTGAGCGTGCTGGAGGGCGTGAATTTCGCGATCCAGCCAGGCGAGATCGTGACCATCGTCGGACCGAACGGGTCGGGCAAGTCGACCCTCGTGCGCGCGCTGATCGGTCTGGAACGCGCGGCCATGGGCGAGGTCGTGCGCCGCGCAGGCCTCAGGATCGGCTATGTGCCGCAGCGGTTGCACCTTGACGCGAGCCTGCCGATGACGGTCGCGCGCTTCCTGTCGCTGCCGCGCCGGATGGCGCCCGAGGCGGCGGGGGCGGCGCTCGCCCGAACCGGAGTGCCGGGGCTTGAGGGGCGCCAGATCGTCGCGCTTTCGGGCGGTCAGCTGCAGCGGGTGCTGCTGGCCCGCGCGCTTCTGTCCGAGCCGGAGATCCTGATCCTCGACGAGCCGACGCAGGGCCTCGACCAGCCCGGCACGGCCGCCTTCTATCGCCTGATCGAGGAGGTGCGGCGGGAAACCGGCGCCGCGATCCTCATGGTCAGCCACGACCTTCATGTGGTGATGAGCGCCTCGGATCGCGTCATCTGCCTCAACGGCCATGTCTGTTGCGAAGGGGCGCCGCAGGTCGTCTCGGCCGCGCCCGAGTACCGCGCGCTCTTTGGCCACGGGACCGGCGGCGCGCTCGCGCTTTACCGGCACGAGCATGACCATGCCCATGCCCATGGCGACGACCATGTCCACGATCACGAGCATCACCATGCCTGACGCTTTCCTCACCCGCGCCGCGCTGGCCGGGATCGGGCTGATGCTGGCCGCCGGCCCCCTCGGCGCCTTTGTCGTCTGGCGACGCATGGCCTATATGGGCGACGCGACCGCCCACGCCGCGATCCTCGGCGTCGCGCTCGCGCTGGCGCTGTCGCTGCCGGTCGCGGCGGGGACGACCTTCGTGGCGCTTCTGACGGCGCTCGCCGTCACCGTTCTCAGCAACCGGGGCAGGGCGGCGGACACGGCGCTGGGCGTGATCGCCCATTCCGCGCTGGCCTTTGGTCTTGTCGCGATCTCGTTTCAGCCCAACGTGCGCTCGGACCTCTCGTCCTGGCTCTTCGGCGATGTGCTGACGGTCACGTCGCGCGATCTCCTCTGGATCTGGGGCGGCGCGGCGCTGGTCCTTGCCCTTCTCACCCTCCGCTGGAACGCCCTCTTGACGGCAACGGTGAACGAGGAACTGGCGCAGGCCTCGGGCATCGACCCGCGCCGTGAAAAGCTGGTGTTGACGCTGGCGCTGGCCCTCGTCGTTGCGGTCGCCCTGAAGATCGTCGGGGCGCTCCTGATTGCGGCGATGCTCATCATTCCGGCGGCGACGGCGCGCGCGCTGGCGCGGACGCCGGAAGGGATGGCGCTCTGGGCGGTCGCGCTTGGCGCGGCCTCGGTTCTGGCCGGGCTCTGGGCCTCGCTGCGCTTCGACACGCCCGCCGGTCCGTCGATTGTGGCCGCCTCGGCCATCCTCTTCGCGCTGAGCCTCGGGCTGCGCCCGGCCCGCTAGACGCCCTGTGCGCCAGCCGCTATTCGGGCAAAGGGCCGAAGCAGGAGGCAGCTATGGCGAACCATCTTCATGACGCGCTTTTCGGTCGGCACGACGGCAGCGCGCGCGATTTTCTGATCCTGCCGGACGGCACGCGGCTCAGCCATGCGGCCTTCGGCGATCTTGCCGCGCGCTACGCCGGTGCCTTCGTTGCGGCGGGCCTGAAACCCGGCGACCGGGTCGCGCTGCAGCTTGAGAAAAGCCCCGACATGCTGGCCGCCATTGCCGGCGCGATCCGGGCCGGAATCGTCTTCCTGCCGCTCAATACCGCCTACACGCCCGCCGAGGTCAGCTATTTCGTGACCGACGCCGGGGCGCGGCTTTTGCTCTGCGATGGCCGGAATGCCGGGGCGCTTGCCGCCATCGCCGAGGGGGCGGGGGCCGCGCTCGGCGTCGTGAATGCGGATGGCTCGGGCGCCTTCGCCGAAGCCGCGCGCGCCGCTGCGCCCGCGCCGGTCGCGGCCCGCAGGGCGGATGACCTTGCCGCGCTGCTCTACACCTCGGGCACCACCGGGCGCTCGAAGGGCGCGATGATGAGCCACGCAAACCTTCTCAGCAACGCCGAGGTTCTGGTGGACTACTGGCGCTTCACGGACCGCGACGTCCTTCTCCACGCCCTGCCGATCTTCCACACGCACGGCCTTTTCGTCGCGATCAACGTCGCGCTGCTGGCCGGCTGCCCAATGATCTTCCTGCCGAGGTTCGACGCGGACGAGGTGATCCGCCTCATGCCGCAGGCGACCGCGATGATGGGCGTTCCGACCTTCTACACGAGGCTTCTCGACGATCCGCGCCTGACCTCCGATCTGGCGCGGACGATGCGGCTCTTCATTTCCGGCTCGGCCCCGCTGCTGGCCGAGACTCACCGCCAGTGGGAGACGCGAACCGGCCACCGTATCCTCGAACGCTACGGCATGACCGAGACCAACATGATCACCTCGAACCCCTACGCGGGCGCGCGCCGGGCGGGCACCGTCGGTTTCCCGCTGCCAGGAATAGAACTGAAAGTCTGTGACGGAGAGGGCCGCGACGTGCCGGAGGGCGAGATCGGGACGCTCGAGGTGCGCGGCCCGAACGTCTTTCAGGGATACTGGAACATGCCGGAAAAGACCGCCGAGGAACTGCGTGCTGACGGGTTCTTCATCACCGGCGATCTCGGCAGGGTCGATGCCGATGGCTACGTCACAATCGTCGGGCGCGGCAAGGACCTCATCATCACCGGCGGATACAACGTCTACCCCAAGGAGGTCGAGCTTGCGCTCGACGACCTGCCGGGGGTTCTGGAAAGCGCCGTGATCGGCGCGCCGCACCGTGACTACGGCGAGGGTGTCGTCGCCGTCGTGGTGCCCGAGGCGGGTGCGCGTCTGGACGAGAAGACCATCCTTGACGCACTGGCCGGAGGATTGGCGAGGTTCAAGCAGCCGAAGGCGGTGATTTTCCGGACGTCCCTGCCGCGCAACACGATGGGCAAGGTGCAGAAGAACTTGCTGCGAGATGAGGTCAAAGCCATTTTCACCACCTGAACATCGTCCGCCCACCCCGCGGACCTTGAAAACTTGTTACGCACCGGACCGCAAACCGGCCCGGCGATGATATCTCACCGCCCGACGCCGGTATAGTCCTCGAACCCTGCCGCTTTGGCATCCTTCGCCGAATAGACGTTGCGCAGGTCCGCCATCCGCGGATGCGCCATGGATTTCGCCATGCGCCCGAGATCGAGCGCCCGGAACTCGTTCCATTCGGTCAGGATCACCACGACATCGGCACCGGCGACCGCCGCATACGCGTCGTCATGCCAGCTGACACCGGGCAGGAGATGCTCGCCCTCGCGCCGGCCCTGCGGATCGACGACCTTCACCTTCGCGCCGCCGCCGACCAGCGCCGGGACGATCGTCAGCGAGGGCGCGTCGCGCATGTCGTCGGTGTTCGGCTTGAACGTCACGCCGAGGACGGCGACCGTCTTGCCGTTGACCGACCCGCCGCAAAGGTCGAGCACCTTCTCGACCATCCGCCGCTTGATCTCGTCGTTCACCTTCATGACCGTCTCGACGATCTGCATGGGCGAGGCATAATCCTGCCCGATCCGCGCCAGCGCCGAGGTGTCCTTGGGGAAGCACGACCCGCCGTAACCCGGCCCGGCGTGCAGGAACTTGTTGCCGATCCGGTTGTCGAGGCCCATGCCCTTCGACACCTGCTTCACGTCCGCGCCGACCTTTTCGCAGAGCCGCGCGATTTCGTTGATGAAGGTGATCTTGGTCGCGAGGAAGGCGTTGGCCGCGTATTTGATCATCTCGGCCGTCTCCAGATCCGTGTAGAGGATCGGGAAATCGCGGAGGAAGAGCGGCCGGTAGATCTCGCCCATGACCTTCTCGGCGCGCTCCGAAGTGACGCCGACGACCACGCGATCAGGCCGCATGAAATCGTCGATCGCCGCGCCTTCGCGCAGGAACTCGGGGTTAGAGGCGACGTCGAACTCGGCCTTCGGCGCGGCTTTCTCGATGACCGCCTTCACCTGCGCGTTGGTGCCGACCGGCACCGTCGATTTCGTCACCACGACCGCATAACCGGTCAGCGCCTTGCCGATCTCCTCGGCGGCGGCAAAGACGTAAGTGAGGTCGGCATGGCCATCGCCGCGCCGGGTCGGCGTACCGACGGCGATAAAGACCGCATCCGCGCCGTCGACGGCGCTCTTCAGATCGCCGGTGAACGACAGGCGGCCCGCAGCGACGTTCTTGGCCATCAGCACGTCAAGGCCCGGCTCGTAGATCGGCACCTCGCCGCGCTTCAGCATCTCGACCTTGCGAGGATCCTTGTCGACACAGACGACATCGTGGCCGAAGTCGGAAAAACACACGCCGGAGACCAGCCCCACATACCCGGTTCCGATCATTGCGATCTTCATTACTCAATCCTCGTCCAAACCATTGAGGGGAAATGGGCGGAAAGCGGCCCAAGTGTCAACGGGCCTGCCGCTGCAGGGCAGAAATTCGCCACGGAATTGCCAAGGTTTCATGCACAGTTTCCCGCGAATTCGCCGCTTGTTTTCAGAACCCGGGAGACGCCCCATGCGAACGATCCTCATGCGCTGTGCCTTGGCGCTGACCGCCGCGCTGCCGGCGGCAATGCTCGGGACGGGCGCGGCCGAAGCCTGCGCGCGCAGCCCGGTGGCCGGAGCCACGGCGGCTGTACGGGCCGGGGAACGGCTGGACCAGGCGCTTGCCGATGCGGCAATCCGCGCCGAGGTAAATTATCACCGTTGCCGCGCGGGTCTTGCGCCGCTGAAGCAGGCGGACGGCCTGCGCCGGGTCGCAAGCCGCCATGCCCTCTGGATGGCGAAATCGCGCTCGCTCTCGCACAAGTCCTCGACGCCGGGGCAATCGACCACGCTGGCCCGCATCAAGTCGTCGGGCCTCAAGATCCGCGCCGGGTCCGAGAACATCGGCTACCTCGGGCGGTTCCAGTTCGGAAACGGCGCATTTCGGATCACCGACGCATCCGGCTGCGGTTTCGCCGCCGCGAACGGCGCGGCGATCCCGCCCCATTCCTACGCCAGCCTCGCACGGTCCATCGTTCAACTTTGGATGGATTCACCGGCGCATCGCCGGAACATACTCGACCGCAAGGTAACGCGTGTCGGCTCCGGGGTCGGCTATGATCCGCGTGCGCCGCACTGCGGGAATTTCTATGTGGCGCAGGACTTTGCGGGCTGATGCGAGCGAAAAGGCAACACATCGCTGTTTCCGCTGCGGCGACGCAGAATCTCTCTTTGCAAGTGAAGGCGAATGTGCTTTTGTCGTTCAGGATGCTGCCGGTTGTGGTGGCTCGAACCTATTGAAGCGGAGAACCGTTATGAAAAAACTCGCTACCCTTGCTGCGGCTCTGACCCTGACCGCGGGTTCGGCTTTCGCCGGTGGCTACTCGGCCCCGATGGTGGAAGCTGAGCCGATCGCCGTCGAAGAGAGCACCAGCTCCTCGAACGCCGGCCTGATCGTTCCGGCCCTGCTGCTGCTCGGCGTCATTGCCGCGGCTTCGTCGGACTCCTGATCCGCAAGCGGATTACCGAATAACGGAAGGGCCGGATCGCAGGATCCGGCCCTTTTCGTTTCGGATGTCCGGGTCAGGGGCGGACGGTCTGGATCGTCACATAGCCAAGACCCGGTCCGATCCACTGACGCGACAGCGCGACAAGGCCAGATCCCGTGACCCAGTAGCTGTTGGTGACAGTGCGCCCGTCCGCCGACCGGCAGGTTTCCGCCATCTCGACCGTGGCATGGCTCGTCCCCGCAAAGCTGTAGCTTTTCGCCGCGCCGGACGTGACGCTGCACTCCATCGGCAGCGGGCGCTCGATATCCTCGCCGTCGAGGTAGCGGTAGACATGCCGCCCGTTCCCGGCCTGCCGCGCCAAAATCAGCCCTGCGACCTCGCCGGTCTCGGAGGACATGAGATCCTTGCCGAGCCCCCGCGTCGCGATCAGCAGCCCGTCGCGCAATACCAGTGTCTGCTCGTTCGGTGTCGAATAGGTCCGAACCGCGCCGTTGCGTCCGTATTCGCCCAGCACGGTCAGCAGCCCGCTCGATTCGAGCTGCGCGAGGATGATCGGACCCTCAAAGGACTTGAGAGCCGCCTGCGCCAGTTTCTCGGGGTCGGGCGTCGCCGGAGCGGCGGCCTTCCGCGAAAACATCTTGGACTTCAGGCTCTTGGCGACACCCAGCGCGATCTGGCTGCCCTCGGTCTTGGATGTATCGCTGCCACATCCGGCGACCGCCAGCAGGGCGAGAAGCGTGGCGGCGCGCGCCGATCTGCGCAAGCTCACCGCCAGAACCTCCCCCACTGGACCTGCTGATCGCCCTGATGTGTGCTGCGGATCGTCTCGTAAAGACGTCCGTCCACCTCAAGCCGCGCGCCGCCGTCGCGGTTCAGCGGCTTGATGGTCGTCGAGACCTTGTTGACCGACGGCTTGCCGGTCGTCCAGGCCACGGGGATCGTCAGGCGCACACCCTTGTCGAACGACCCTTCGCCAAAATCGGCGCTCGAAAGATCCGTGAACGTCGCATAGGCGCCGACCTTCCAGCCGTTCGCGAACTCCCGGTCGAGCGTGACGGTGGCGCCCCAGTCCCCCAGCAGGTAGCGCCCGACATCGACCTGGCCAAGGAAACCATGGCCGAAGTCGTAATAGGCCGAGACATGGCCCGTCGTCGCCTCGTAGTCTCGGAAGGTGAAGAGCGTGTCGAAGTCGCGCTGCTTGACCTGGTTGACCTCGACGCCGAGGGCGAGCCGGCTGTCGACCGGCTTCCAGAGAAGCTCGCCCGAGACGCCGCCGTACATGCGCTCCAGAAGGCCGACCGTGACGCGGCCATAGAGGTTCGGTGCGGGGCGCGAGTACCAGGCGAGCGTCAGGTTGTCGATGCCCGGATCGCCCTGCTTCTGGTATTCCACGAGGTCCGAACGCACGTGATAGACGGTCGAGTCCGACGTGCGCGTCGAGTCGTCGAGATTGCCGATCAGCTTCTTGCGGATCGAGCCCGCGGCGACGAGGCCGGGACGCAGTTCATACTTGCCGGAAAGCTTCAGGCCGAAATCGGCCCGCAGCGGGTCATCGGGGTCGAAGACGCTCGCCTCGCCGTAGGGGGCGAGCGACCACACAAAGCGCGGATAGACGCCCGGTGACGGCACGAGGCCGGGATCGGCCACGGCGGCCGGGTCCGAGAAACGGGCGGTGCGCAGGATCTCGGCCGATTCCTCGCTTTCGAGGCGCTCGATGTCGCTGCGCGACAGCGTGACGGACGAGGCGGGCATCCCCTCGGTCATCGAGGTGATGACGAAGGTTTCGACCGAGGGGGGCAGGGCGCGGGTCAGGGCGCGGGCGGTGCGGCCGACGGCCTGGGGCTGCGAGAGGTAGCGCTGGTTGCGGATGCGCACCTCGACCGAAGTGGCCGACAGCGCCATGCTCTCCAGAACCTGGCCGTCCTTGGCCAGGGCCTTGGCCAGCGCGGTCTGGATGCCCGGTCGCACCTCCGGATCTTCGGTCCAGTCGGTTGCCCAGGCGCCGGGATCGGCCGCATAGGCAGGGCGCGGGCGGACGGGCAGGGGCGCGGTCTCAAGCCCGCTCGGTGCCGGCGGTCGGCGCGGATCGAGCGTCAGGTTGAACTGCAGTCCCACCTCGGAGCCGTAGAGGTAATAGGCCGAAAGGCTTGCCGATTTGTTGAAACGGTATTCCGCGCCGAAGTTGACCGAACTGTCACGGCTGAAAGTGCCGGCCGCCGTCTCGCTCGGGTAGCCGTCCGACGAATATTCCGCCTTCAGTGTCAGCTTGTCCGTCGCTGCCCAGGCGAGTCCGAAGAACGGCGCGGCGGGGCCGCGGAACCACTGGTCGGTGTTCGCCTTGCCGCCTTGCCCGAAATTGAGCGCGGGGCGCGTGCCGAAGGGACTGCCGATGTCGCCATGGCTGCCAAGCCGGCCCCAGCCGAGACCGGCCGTTGCGCGCAGGCGCGGCGTGAGCGTCTTGGACGCGACGATGTATTCGCCGGAGTAGATCCCGGTGCCGATGAAGTCCCGCAGGCCGATGGCAACAGCCGGGCGCCAGCCCGCCTCGTCCAGCAACCGGTACTGCACGTCGAAGGAACGGTCATAAAGCGCGCTGCCGTTGGTGAAGATGCCGGGCACGCGCGAATAGCGGAAGGCGCCTGAAAGGCGGTCGGTGACCTGGAAGGTCGCTGTGATCCGCAATGCCCCCTCGAACCGGAAGACCGAGGCATTGATCATGCCCTCGGGCGCACTCTCCGCCGTCGGCATGTCGATGAGGCCCGGCAGGCCGAATGTCCCAGCGCTGTAGTCGAGGCTCGGCTCGGCATAGGCCATCACGGCGGCGATTGCGATGCCGCTGGCCGCCCCGAGGCCCGTGATCATTGTCCCGCGCACACTGCTCTCCGTGCTTATCGTTACGGGCAATATACACGGAACGCGGCCCGCTGCGAGGGGGCAGGAAGGTTTTCCGAGCCTGTCTGGCGGTGCTTCGCCGCCAGACAGGACATATTTGCAACGATGGGTCGAGCACGGGGCGCCCCCTGACGCTACATGCAGGCCTGAAACAGCGCCCGCGTGTTCTCGCGCGTCATCTCCACCGGGTTGCCGCCGCAGGACGGATCTTCCAGCGCCATCTCGGTCAGCTCGTCCAGCCGCGCCGCCTCAACCCCCATCGCGGTCAGGTTCGCGGGGATCGCAAGCTCGGCCCGAAGGTCCATGACGCGCGAGCGGAACCCGCCGAAGCCGCCCTTGATGCCGAGATAGGCGGCGGCCTTTTCGATACGCTCCTCGATGGCGGCGCGGTTGAAGTCGAGGACCATCGGCATGACGACGGCGTTGGTGGTGCCGTGGTGGGTGCCATAGACCGCGCCAACGGGGTGGCTCAGCGAATGGATCGCGCCGAGGCCCTTCTGGAACGCCACCGCACCCATCGCCGCCGCGCTCATCATATGCGCCCGCGCCTCAAGATCGGTCGGGTTCGCGTAGACCTTCGGCAGGTTCTCGAACACGAGCCGCATGCCCTCAAGCGCGATGCCCTGGCTCATCGGGTGGTAGAAGGGCGAGGAATAGGCCTCAAGGCAATGGGCGAGGGCGTCCATGCCGGTTCCGGCGGTGATGAACTTCGGCATGCCGACCGTCAGCTCGGGGTCGCAGATCGTCACCGACGGCAGCAGCTTCGGGTGGAAGATGATCTTCTTCTTGTGGGTCGCCGAGTTGGTCAGAACCCCTGCGCGACCGACCTCGGATCCCGTCCCGGCGGTCGTCGGAACGGCGATGATCGGAGCGATCTTCGAGGCGTCTGCCCGCGTCCACCAGTCGCCGATGTCCTCAAGATCCCAGACACTTACCGTCTGCCCCACCATCAGCGCGATCATCTTGCCAAGATCGAGCGCCGAGCCGCCGCCGAAACAGATCACCCCGTCATGCCCGCCCGCACGGTAGAGCTTGAGGCCCGCCTCCATGTTCATTTCGTTCGGGTTAGGGTCCACCTCGGAAAAGACCGCGCGGCCAAGGCCGCCGGCGTCGAGGATATCGATCGCCTGCGCGGTGATCGGCAGCGCCGCGAGCGCCTTGTCGGTCACCAGAAGGGGCTTTTTCATCCCCACGGCCTTGGCATGGTCGGCCAGTTCCCTGATGCGACCCGGCCCGAATTTCACGGCGGTGGGGTAGGACCAGTTGGCGGTAGGCACGCTCATTTCGTCACCTTCTTGAGATGGTAGGATTTCGGCCGAGTGACCGAGTGATAGCCAAGAACCGAAAGCCCCGCGCCGCGCCCGGTGTCCTTGCAGCCGGTCCAGCAAAGGGCGGGGTCGAGATAGTCACAGCGGTTCTGGTAGACGGTGCCGGTCTCTACCTGCCGGCCGATCCGCGCCGCGCGTTCGCTGTCCTTCGTCCAGAGCGAGGCGGTCAGGCCATAGTCGCAATCGTTCATCATGGAGACGGCGTGGGCGTCATCCTTGACCGGCATGATGCCGACGACGGGGCCGAAGCTTTCCTCGCGCATTACCCGCATCTCGTGATTCACGTTGACCAGGATCTGGGGCGCAAGATACGCGCCGCCGTCATCCTCGGGGAAAAGCGCGGGGTCGATCAGCGCCGTCGCCCCGTCGGTGATCGCGTCCGCGATCTGGCTGCGCACCGTGTCGGCAAAGCGCTTGTTCGCCATCGGGCCGATCGTCGTCGCACTGTCGAACGGGTTGCCGAGGCGGAGGTTCTTGACCCAGGCAACGGCCTTCTCGACGAAAGCGTCATAGAGGCTCTCGTGGACATAGATCCGCTCGATCCCGCAGCAGCACTGGCCGGCGTTGTACATCGCGCCGTCCATCAGGCTGTCGACCGCGGCATCAAGGTCGGCGTCGTCCATGACATAGCCGGGGTCCTTGCCTCCAAGCTCCAGCCCGAGCGCCGTGAAGGTGCCCGCGGCCGCCTTCTCCATCGCCGCGCCGCCGCCGACCGAGCCGGTGAAGTTGACAAAGCCGAAGGACCGGTTGCCGATCAGGCTTTCGGTCACGTGGTGGTCAAGCACGACGTTCTGGAACACGTCCTCGGGCACGCCGCCCGCATGGAAGGCTTCGGCCAGCCGCTCGCCGACCAGCAGCGTCTGGGTCGCGTGCTTCAGGACCACCGTGTTCCCGGCGATCAGCGCGGGCACGAGGGTATTGATGGTCGTCAGGTAAGGATAGTTCCAGGGTGCCACGATGAAGACGACGCCCTGCGGTTCGCGCTCGATGCGGCGCTCAAAAAGGTTCGAGTTCTCGACCACCATCGGCGCCAGCGCCTCGGCCGCGATCTCGGCCATATAGGCCGTGCGGTCGTTCACCCCGCCGAACTCGCCGCCGTAGCGGGTCGGTCGGCCCATCTGCCAGGCAAGTTCCTCGACGATCCGTTCCTTCATCTCGTTGAGCTTCGTGACACCGGCCTTCACAAGCGCGATGCGCTCCTCAAGCGGCCGTGCTGCCCACCCGCTCTGCGCCGCCCGCGCGCGGGCCACCACCGCCTCGGCCTCGCCCAGCGTCAGGGCAGGGCGCTCGGCATAGACCCGCCCGTCCACGGGCGAGATACATTGGATCATCTTCGTCATCTGGTCCTCACTTGGCGCACGCGGCGCCGGCAAACGGCATCAGAGCCGCTCAAATCCCCGTTTCACTTCCCAATCGGTCACGACCCGGTTCTGTTCCTCGATCTCCCAATGCGCGGCGCGGACATAGTGGTCCACGACATCATCGCCGAAGGCGGCGCGCAGCATCTTCGATTTGTTCGCCAGTTCCGCCGCCTCGCCCAACGTCTTCGGGATCTCGCGCACGCGCTTGGCGCTGTAGATGTCGCCGTCCACCGCCTTCTCAAGCTCCAGCTTCTGCTCGATCCCGGCAAGACCTGCGGCAAGCAGCCCGGCGCAGGCGATATAGGGGTTGAGGTCCGCGCCGCCGATGCGGCACTCGACCCGGATCGCCTTGGTATTCTCGCCGCAGACGCGGAAGCCCGCGGTGCGGTTGTCGAGGCTCCAGACCGCCTTGGTGGGCGCGAACATGCCGACGACGAAGCGCTTGTAGCTGTTCACGTAAGGCGCAAGGCAAAGTGTGAACTCACGCGCATAGGCAAGTTGCCCGGCGACATAGTGCTTCATCAGCGCCGACATGCCATGCGGGTCCTTTTCGTCCCGGAAGGCGGGCTTGCCACCCTTCCAGAGCGACTGGTGGACATGGCTCGACGATCCCGCGCGGCGGTGGTCGTATTTCGCCATGAAGGTCACGGCGCGACCCTGTTGATGGGCGATCTCCTTCACGCCGTTCTTGATGATAGCGTGCATGTCGCAGGTATCCATCGCGTCGGAATACTTCGCGTTGACCTCTTCCTGCCCGACCTCGGCCTCGCCCTTGGAATTCTCGATCGGGATGCCTGCGCCCCAGAGCCCGTTGCGCACGGCACGCATCACGCTTTCTTCTTTGGTCGTACCGAAAATCGCGTAGTCGATATTGTGCCTGCCAAGCGGCTGGAGCGTCTGGTAGTTGCTGTCGTGGATCGCCTCGTAGCTGTCCTGGAACAGGAAGAACTCCAGCTCCGTCGCCATCATCGCATCGAACCCCATCGCCTTGGCGCGGGCGACCTGGCGCTTCAGGATCGCGCGCGGGCTGACCGACACTTCCTCATGCGTATTGTGGTCGAGAAGATCGGCCATGCACATCGCCGTCCCTTCCAGCCACGGCACCCGGCGCAGCGTCGAGAGGTCCGGCTTCATCGTGTAGTCACCGTAGCCCTTCTCCCAGCCGGCCGACTTGTAGCCTGGCACGGTGAACATCTCGACATCGACAGCAAGGAGGTAGTTGCAGCAATGCGTCTCCTCCCAGGCGCTCTCGACAAAGTGCTGTGCGACAAAGCGCTTGCCCATGAGGCGGCCCTGCATGTCCACCATGGCCACGATCACGGTGTCGATCTCGCCGGAAGCGACCGCTTTCTTCAGCGCGTCGAAGGTCAGGTTCGCGGGCATTTCGCCTCTCCTCGTTCGTCTCGCGGGGCCGGATTCGGCCCTCTCCCTGTCATGCCGATATTTGATCAAATTCTAGCATAAAGAAAAGGGGCGGCGAAGAACGCGCCGCCCCCTCCCTGATATCAGCCGTAGCGGTAGGGCTGCCCGGCCTTGACCATCGTGTCGTTGTACTTGCGGATGATGTCGACGACTTTGGCCTTCAGCTCACTCTCGGCGGCGATCTCGTCCCAGAACTTGTGCGCCGCTTCCTCGATCTTGGCATAGTCCTCGGCCGGCAGCGAGGTGAGCTTCATGTCTGCCCCCTCGACGCGCAGCTTCGCCTCGCCCGCCCAGTACCACCACTGGCGGCGGTAGTGCGACTGGTCGAAGCAGGTCTGCATGAGCTGTTGCAGATGCGGCGGCAGCGCGTTCCAGCGGTCCATGTTGGCGAAGAAATGCCCGATCCAGGCGCCCGAGATGTTGTTGACGAGGAAATAGGGCGCAACCTTCGACCAGCCCGAGGTGTAGTCCTCAGTGATGCCCGACCAGGCGAGGCCGTCAAGCTCGCCCGTCTGAAGCGCGACCTCGACATCCTCCCACGGCAGGGTCACGGGGATGACGCCGAACTGCGCGAGGAACCGGCCGGCAGTCGGGAAGGTGAAGACCCGCTTTCCGTTCAGGTCGGCGAGCGAATTGATCGGCTCCTTCATGTTGAAGTTGCAGGGGTCCCAGGATCCGGCCGAGATGTGCTTGATGCCGACCTTGGCGTATTCCTCTTCCCAGATCTCCTTCAGACCCCAGGAGTTGAAGAGCGCCGGCACGTCGAGCGAGTACCGGAGAGCAAAGGGGAAATAGCCGCCGAAGACGGTCACCTCGGTCGGCGAGGCCATGCTGTCGTCGTC
>JAGRDU010000030.1:19985-31849 GCA_020446905.1 Paracoccaceae bacterium
TCGCCCGTCGGCACCAGCTGGTCCGAGGTGTAAAGCTCGATCTCCATCTGTCCGTTCGCGATCGTGTTGAAGGCATCGACAGCGGGCTTGACCACCTCTTCCGCAAGAACCGATCCCGCGTAGGTCTGAAGCCGCCACTTGATGGTCTCCTGCGCCCGGACCGCCGGGGCGGCAAGCCCAGCTGCGGCGCCCAGAACGCCGGTGGTGAGAAGTTTGCGTCTTGTCGTGCTCATCTCTCTCTCCTTGTTGATGGGTTGGTTTGCCCCGTTGGCCGGGGACTTCAGTCGTATCAGTGACCGAGCACCTTCTGCGGCAGCCAGAGGGCAATCTCGGGGAACACCATGATCAGAACAAGCGTCAGAAGCATAACCAGGACGAAGGGCCAGACTGACCGGTATATGACCGGCAGGGTGAACTCGGCAGGCGCCAGCGCCTTCATCAGGAAGAGGTTGTAGCCGAAAGGCGGGGTCAGATAGGCGATCTGGCAGGTGATCGTGTAAAGGACACCATACCACACGAGGTCGAAGCCCAGCGCCTTGGCAAGGCCGACGTAGACCGGCGCGACGATGACCAGCATCGCGGTATCGTCAAGGAACATGCCCATGATGAGGAAGCTGACCTGCATGAGGACAAGGACCTGCCAGGGCGCGAGGCCGAGGTCCTGAAGGAAGAACCCCTCGATCGCCCGGCCGGCGCCAAGCCCGTCGAAGACCGCCCCGAAAGACAGCGCGGCGGTGATGATCATCATGAACATGACGGTGATGAGCAGGGTCTGCCGGGTCGCGGTCTCGAACACGGCGCGGGTAAAGCGGCCCTTGACGATGGCAACGAGAACCGTCGCCCCGACGCCGACGACCGAAGTTTCGGTCAGGCTCGCCCAGCCGTTCAGGAACGGGATCATCATCGTCGCGAAGATGAAGACCGGCAGAAGGCCCGCGCGCAGCAGGCGGAATTTCTCGGCCCGCGTGATCGTGGCGCGTTCCTCGGCGTCCATCATGGGCGCGAGTGCGGGGTTCAGCCCGGTCCGGAGGAGGATGTAGAGGATGAAGAGCACGGCCATCAAGAGACCCGGCATGACCCCTGCAAGCCAGAGGCTCGACACCGGCTGGCGGGCGATCAGCGCGAAGAGGACAAGGACCACTGAGGGCGGGATGAGGATGCCGAGGCTCGACCCCGCCTGGATCACGCCCGAGATCATCAGCCGGTCGTAGCCGCGCCGCACAAGTTCGGGCAGGGCGATGGTGGTGCCGATCGCCATCCCCGCGACCGAAAGCCCGTTCATCGCCGAGATCATCACCATGAGGAGAATCGTTCCGATGGCAAGGCCGCCGGGCAGGGCGCCGAACCAGACGTGGAACATCCGGTAAAGATCCTCGGCGAGCCGGCTTTCCGACATGACGTAGCCCATGAAGACGAACATCGGCAGCGTCAGGAGCGGCGTCCACTTCATCAGCTTCATGACGGCCGAAAAGCCCATGTCGGTGCCGCCCGGGCCCCAGAGCGTCAGCGCCGCAACGACGGCCACGACGCCGATGGCACCGAACACCCGCTGCCCCGTGATCATCATCAGGAGCATCGTCGAGAACATCAGAATTGCGATGGTGTTGTAGTCCATCAGAGCTTGCCCTCGGGCGGAAGGATCACTTCGCCGCGCAGGGCGGCAAGGTCGCGAAGAAGCAGCGTCGTGGACTGAAGCAGCATCAGCGCGAAGCTGACGGTGATAATCGTCTTCAGCGGCCAGAGCACCGGCCGCCACGCCGTCGGGTTCCTCTCGTCATGGGTGAAGGAATAGACCGTCGAATCGAAGGCGCCGTAGAGCATCACGGCGAGGTAGAACATCAGGCAGAAGATGGTGAACGCGTCGGTCAGCGCGCGGCTGCGTTCGGGCAGGCGCGCATAGAGAAGGTCCATCCGCACGTTCACGTCGGTCTGAAGCGACCAGGGCGCGCCGAGCATGTAGTAGGCGACCAGCGTGAACTGCGCCATCTCCAGCGTCCAGATCGCCGGGAACCGCATCGCCTTGGTGATCATCGACCAGACCATGATCGCGATCATCACGTAAAGAAGGTACATCGCGAACCGGCCGACCCTGTAATTCAGGCGTTCGACGTGGTAGACGTAGCTCCTCACCCAGTCCGGCATGTCAGGCTATCGCCTCCCGTCTCGGTTCCCTGACCTTCGCCAGTGCAGCGGTCAGCACCGGGGCGAGCCGTTCGGCCATCGCCTCTTGCGCCGCGGCATCCGCGATCAGGTCGTTGCGGATTTCCAGCATGACGTTCAGGAGCCCGTAGGGCGTCGCCTGAAGGCGAAGCGTATGCGTGACCTCGTCGGCGGCGGAATAGGGCTCGTTCAGCCGGCAGTCGAGGGCTGTCCTCGCCTTCGCCTCGGCCACGACCGCATGCGCGAGGCTGGGATCGGCGTCGTGGATCACGCCGAACTCGACCGAACGGGGCTTGCCGAACCAGACCGGCGTGAAGCTGTGGACGGTGACCATCACGGGCGGGGTTCCGGCGGCAAGGCGGCGCGCGATCTCGGCCCGCAGCACGGCATGGAAGGGCAGGTAGACCGCCTCGGTCCGGCGCTGCCGTTCGGCCACGCTCAGGGCGGCATTGGCGGCGATCTCGTAGGTCTCGCTTTTCGCGGTCATCGCGCCGGGCGAATGCGGCGGCCGGTTGAGATCGTAGATCAGCCGAGAGACCTGCGCGGCGACGAGCGGGGCCGACAGTCGCCGGGCCAGTGCGCGCGCAAGCCCGAGCGCACCCGGATCCCAGGCGATATGGGCACGCCGCGCGGCGGCCGGCAGGCCAAGCATGCCGAATGCGGCCGGAAAGCGGTTCGAGGCATGTTCGCAGACGATCAGGAACGGCCCGGGCGCATCACGATTTTCCACGCTCGCCGCCGCAATGCCGCTATGTCGCGCCGTCGTCATCGGTCAGAATGCCCCCTGAATCACCCCCGAAGGCTCGGCTGCCGGAGCGCATTCTGTCAATATATTTTCTTGTTCGGCATTTCTGTTAGAATCCTTACCGGGCCGGCCCGCCCCCGCATGCGAAAAAAGGAAATGACGCACTTGGCACGTGCCGCAAAAACCATCGAACAAGAAATCAAGGCGCGCTTCTCGGACCTGACTCGGGCCGAGCGGCATCTTGCCACCCATATCACCCGCCACTATCCCGTGGCCGTGCTCGCGTCGATCACCGCGCTGGCGAAGGCTGCCGATGTCTCGACACCCACCGTCGTGCGCCTTGTGCAGAAACTCGGCTACAAGGGCTATCCCGACTTCCAGACCGTCGTGCGCGCCGAGGTGGAGGAGCGCCTGATCTCGCCCCTCGCCAAGCACGACCGCTGGGCCGAAGGGGCGCCCGACACGCATATCCTCAACCGCTTTGCCGATGCCGTGGTCGGCAACCTTCAGGCGACGCTCGGCCAGATCGACCATGCCGAGTTCGACGCCGTTGCGCATCTGATGGCCGACAAGTCGCGCCGCATCTACGCGATGGGCGGCCGGATCACCCACGCCATGGCGGACTATTTCGTCACGCATATGAAGATCATCCGCCGCGACGTGACGCTGATTTCCGATATGTCGAACGCCTGGCCGCCCGCGCTGATCGACATGGCCGCGGGCGACGTGCTCCTGGCCTTCGACATCCGCCGGTATGAAAACAACGTTCTCAGCCTTGTCGAGATCGCCGCCGATCAGGGGGCGGAGGTCGTCCTGATTACCGACCAGTGGGTGTCGCCCGCCGCCGAACGGGCCCGCTACCGCCTCTCGGCGCATGTCGAGGCGCCCTCGGCCTGGGATTCCACGGTCGCGATCCAGGTGCTGGTCGAAACACTGCTGGCCGCCGTCCAGACGCTCACCTGGGATCAGACACAGTCCCGGATGAAACGGCTCGAGGACCTCTACGCGCGTGCCCGCTTCTTCCGCCGCTCGCGCTGAAGTCGCACGTCTGGGTTGAAAATTCACTCGAAGTGGCGCTGCGGCCATCCGTGGGAAACGGAATCGTTGACGCATCGGATACACAGCGCGACCATTTGTCCAATTGATTACTGAACCACATATTTTGCGCGGGGAGGGGAAACGATGGCGCGCGTGGTCTATTCTCAATTTTACAACGGACTGAACTCCTGGCCGGGGCGGCTTTTCGAAGTGTGGTCGGGCTCGCCGGTCCTGACGCAGACGGCAACGACCCTGACCATCCAGCACGCCGCCGGTCATCCATTCGCCGGCTTCAGGATCGTGGCAACCGGCACAGGCTTTACGTATTCGGGCACCGACGTGACAGGCGGGAACATGTCGATGATCCGTGTGCTGGACAGTGCCGGTCGAACGGTTCTGACGATCGACCAGATTCCCCCGAACACGCTTGCAAGCGATCTGGCTCAGATTGTGTCCAGTGCGGCCGGCTGGAGCGACGGATCAGGCGGCGGCGCGGGCCCGGACGGCTTTCTGGCCTGGAGTCAGCTTCTCAGCGGCAACGACACTGTTCTCGGCACCGGAGGCAACGATCACCGATCGCTGCTGGGCGTCAACGGGGGCAACGATGTCTTCCACATGGGTGCCGGAGACGACTGGGTCGTGGGCGGCATCGGCAATGATACCATCAACGGTGGCCTCGGATGGGATGGCCTCGACTACAGCAACACAAGCTGGGGCGGTGAAGGGAATTCGGCCTTCCGGGGCATCTCGATCAACATGGCGACCGGGATCGCCATCGACCCCTGGGGTGGGACCGACCGGTTCAGCGGTATCGAGGAAGTATTTGGCTCGCGCTTCAACGACAACTTTGTCGGATCTGCGGGTCGCGATCGGTTTGCGGGGCTTCGGGGAAACGACACGTTCAGCGGCGGGGCGGAGCAGGACACGATCGACTACTCGCAGGACCGCTGGTATGGCGGTCAAAGGGGGATCGTTGTCGATCTGGAAACCTCGGTCTCCGGCGGCAACATCATCGGTTTTGTCAGGGACGGCTTCGGAAACACCGATCGAACCATCAACATCGAACGGGTCATCGGCACGGCCTTTGACGACATCTTCGTCGGCTCACGTGACAGGAACGTCTTCTGGGGCGGCGAGGGCAGGGACTCCTACGATGGCGGCGCAGGAAATGACGGCATCCGGTTCGGCCGGAACTTCACCGGCGCTGCGCAAGTCGGCGTGAACGTCGATCTTCGGCTTGCCACCGGGCAGGTCATCAACGATGGCTTCGGCAACACCGAGACGGCAATCAACATCGAGAACGTCGAGGGAAGCAACCTCGCTGACCGGATCATGGGAAACTTCAAGGACAACTCGATCGCGGGCGGGGATGGCGCCGACACCATGTTCGGAGGCGCGGGCGCAGACTACTTCGAGTGGTGGGATCGGGCACATTTCGGCGATGGCGACGTGGTCCTGGACTTCAAGTCGTCCACAGTCACGGCGGCCCATGACTACCTCAGCTTTGATCACACCGCCTTTGCAGGCATGACGACAACAGCAACACTCGTAAACGGCACCGCCGCCACCTCGGCGGTCGGCACCTTCGTGTTCAACACGGCCAACGACATCCTCTACTGGGACAGCGACGGCACGGGCGGAAATGCCATGGTCGCGATCGTGCGACTGGCCGGGGTCGGCGTGCTTTCCGTGGCGGACTTCGATCTCTATTGAGCCTCCGGGCGCGGGCGCGCCGTCGAGATGCGGCGCGTCCCGTCGCCTTTGCGCCTCAGGCCGTTACCGGTGGCGGCCGGTGGCGCATCCCGGTCACAGCATTCAGCGCGATTGCGACAATCAGGATCGCGCCGCCAAGCAGGGTACCGCCGCTCGCCGTCTCGCCAAGGAAGACCCAGACCCAGAGCGGCGCGAGCATCACCTCGGCCATCGAAAGCAGCCCGATCTCGGCCGCTGGAACCACGCGGCTGCCGGCGGTGTAAAGCGCCATCCCGAGACCGAGTAGCCCCGCGCCCATGACGAAGGCGATCAGGATCGACCGCAGCGGCAGCGCGAAGCTTTCGCCGCGCAGCGCGATCACGATACCCGCGGCAACGATCGACAGCGTCCCGCCGATGAGTACGGCGGGCAGCATATCGGCAAGCCGGCCCCAGCGCAGCGTCACAGTAAAGGCGGCAAACCCAACCGAGGAGAGGAGCGCGGCAAGGTTGCCAAGCCCGGCGCCCATCGCCAACCCCTCGCGCACCATCATGAAGACGCCCGCAGCTGCCAGGATGATGGCGCCCCAGGTCGCGGGGCGAACGGGTTCCTTCAGCAGCAGCATCGCAAGGACCGCGGTCATCAGCGGCGCCGCGGCGAAGAGAAAGACCGCGTTGGCGACGCTCGTCGACTGGATCGCGAAGATCGCACCGGCGAAGGCGAGGACGAGCCCCACGCCGCCGATCAGTCCCGGCCAGCCCGCCTGCATGATCCGCGCGACCGGATGCCCGCCCGAGCGCCGCCAGATGACGGCGAAAAGGACCGGCACCAGCGCGAGCGAGCGGTAGAAGAGCACCTGCCAGGTTCCGGCCTCGCCCATAAGACGGATCGCAAGACTCATCAGCGACCAGAGCACCGCCGCCGCAACGACAAGAGCCATGCCCCGCCGGTATCCCATCTCGCCGCCCATCGCGCCTCCTGTCCTGCGGCAGGGTGGCCGGGCCGGATGGGGCTGGCTCGTCCGGCGCCGACGCTAGGCGGTGTCGTTTTCGGGAGGGCCTAGGTGGAGCGCAGCCAGTCGGGTGCGAAAGTGACTGCCTCGCAGCCGGCGAAACGGGCAAGACGGTCAAGTTCGGCCTCGAGCCTCGCAATCCGGCCCTTGCCCGTCGCGACCCCCGCCTCGGGCCAGAAGGCGCGAACCGCAAGGCGGCCCTCGGCGCGCTGCGCCTTGGCGTCGATCCGCCCGATGATGCGGTCGCCCTCCATCACCGGAAAGACGTAGTAGCCGTACTGGCGCTTCGGCTCGGGCACGAATATCTCGATCCGGTAGAAGAAGCCGAACAGCCGCTCGGCCCGGTTCCGGTCGCGCAAGGCGGGGTCGAAGGGCGACAGGATGCGGATACGGTTCGGGGGTGCTGCGACGGCGGCGGCGGCCTCGACGGTGCCGGGCCGCGCGAAGCACTTCCGAAGGCTGCTGTCCCAGCCCTCGACGGCGATCTCCTCGATTTCGCCCCGCGCGCGGGCGGCGGCGCACCAGGCCTTCGCCTCGTCCGGGGTGACCGCCGCCCAGAAGGCGGCAAGCTCGCCCGAGGTGGCAAAGCCCAGCCGGTCCAGCGCGGCGTTGCAGGCCCAGTCGATCGTTTCGGCCTCGGAGGGCGCGGGGGCGGCGTGTTCGGCCGGATGGACCCGTTCGCTCAGATCGAAGAACTTCGCGAAATTGCGGCGATGGCAGACCGACAGCTCCCCCGACCGCCAGAGGTATTCAAGAGCGGTCTTCGACGGATGCCATTCCCACCAGCCGCCCTTGCCGCGCGCCTCGTCCGCCCCGACATCGCCGGTGCCGCAGGGGCCGCCCGCCCGGACATGAGCAAGGACATCCTCGATCTTGTCGTGAAATTCCGTGCCCTGCCAGCCCGCCCACCGCGCCTTGATGCGCGCTGCGTCGCGGTCAAAGCGCAGCTTCCACCAGCCGAAGAACTCTGTCGGGATGACCGAGGCGTCGTGCGTCCAGTGCTCGAATAGCGACCGGTCGCGTTCGAGAAGGCGCGAAAGGTTCGCGGGCCGGTAGCCCTGACGCCGCGACCAGAGGATCATGTGATGCGCGCGCTCGACGGTGTTGACGCTGTCCACCTGCACGAAGCCAAGGCGCCGGATGAGGGCAAGAAGATCGGCGCCCTTTGCCGGCCCGCTCGGCTGCTCGATCAGCGCGTGGCGGTCAAGGAAAAGCCGCCGCGCCGGTGTATTGGCAAGAACGGGGGTCATACGCCCCAGGTGCGGGACAGGAGAGCGAACCAGTTTTCATGGGCGATCTTGCGCAGGAGAGGCTCGTCGTAGCCGTGGCGGCGCAGCGCCTCGATCAGGCGCGGCAGGCCCGCGACATCGCCGATGCCGGTCGGCAGCGTCGCCCCGTCGAAGTCCGAGCCGAGGCCGACACGATCCTCGCCGAGCTTGCCGATCAGGTGATCCATGTGCCGCAGCAACGGCTCCCACCCGTCGAAGGGGCGCTTGCGCCCGTCCGCGTTCAGGAACACGGTCGCGAAATTCAGCCCGACCATGCCGTCGCGTTCGGCGATCATGGAAAGCTGACGGTCGGTGAGGTTGCGGGTCGAGGGCGTCACCGCATGGGCATTGGAATGGGTGGCAACCAGCGGCGCGTCCGACAGGCGCGCGACATCGTCAAAGCCCTTCTCGTTCAGGTGGCTGAGGTCGATCATGATCTTCAGCACGTTGCATTCGCGGACCAGACGCTTTCCCGCATCCGTCAGGCCCGGCCCGGTATCGGGCACGCCGGGAAAGCGGAACGGCACCCCGTGGCCGAAGACGGTGGGGCGCGACCACACCGGGCCGAGCGAGCGCAGGCCCGCCGCATGCCAGACATGGAGCGCGTCGAGGTCAGTGCCGATCGGTTCGGCGCCCTCGAAATGCAGCACAGCGGCGATCTTGCCGGCAGCCATGGCCGCGCGGATATCCGGGACGCTGCGGCAGATGGCGAGCGCGCCGGTCCGCTCCATCCACATCAGATGCCCGATCATCGCGGTGGCGACGGGCTGCGCGCCATCGGTCCCGATCAGTTCGGGCAGCGGCAGGTCATAGGGCGGGGCATCCATGATCGCCTCGTAATCGGGCGCGTCATGGGCGACGGGCGAGGGGATGTAGACCGCGAAGAACCCGCCCGCAAATCCGCCCGCCTTCATGCGGGGAAGGTCGAGATGACCCTTCCCCTCGCCGGTCAGCCAGATCTCCTCGCGCCGGGCGGGGTCGCGGAGAAGGCGCAGGAGGAAATCGTTGTGGCCGTCGAAGACAGGGATCATGGGGCCTCAGGCTGGTGTATAGCCCTCGGAGGCCGAGAGCAGTTTCTGCGTGTATTCGGTGTCCGCCCGGTGCGCGGAAAGCGCTGCACGGGTGAGTTCCTCGACCGCCGCGCCATGCTGCATCACCATGAGCCGGTCGCACATATGGGCGACGACGGCAAGGTCATGGCTGACCATGAGATAGGTCAGCCCGCGCTCGGCGCGGAGCCGGTCGAGAAGGTTGAGGACCTCGGCCTGGATCGAGGCATCGAGCGCCGAGGTCGGCTCGTCGAGCAGCAGCACCTCGGGTTCGAGTATCAGCGCGCGGGCGACGGCGACGCGCTGGCGCTGGCCGCCCGAAAGCTGGTGCGGATAGCGGAAGCGGAAGTCGGGGCCGAGACCCACCTCCCTCAGGGCCGTTTCGATCCGCTCCTCGCGCCGGTCGAAGCCGTGGATGGCCAGGGGCTCCGACAGGACCCGGTCGACGGTATGGCGCGGGTGAAGTGAGGCGTAGGGGTCCTGAAAGACCATCTGCACCTCGCGGAAGAACGAGGCGGGTCTGGGATCAGGAAGGGGCGCACCCTTGAGGCGGATGGTGCCGGCGGTCGTGGGCGCAAGGCCGCAGAGGGCGCGCAGGACGGTGGACTTGCCGGAACCGCTTTCGCCGACGATCCCGAAGCTTTCTCCCTTCGCGACCTCGAACGACACGCCCCGCACCGCGCGCACCGTGTCGCCGCCCCGGCGGAAGGTGACGTCTAGGCCCTCGACCGAGATCATCACAGCGCCCATGCAGCGTCCCTTTCGAGCGTCGGAAGGGGCCGTACGCCACCCTCGATCTTCGGCAGGCAGTTCATCAGCCCCCGCGTGTAGGGATGCTGGGCCTGGTTGAGCTCCGAGGCCTTCAGTTCCTCGACCACGCGGCCCGCATACATCACGAGCACGCGGTCGCAGAAGGACGACACCAGCCGCAGGTCGTGGCTGATGAAGATAAGCCCCATGCCTCGTTCGGCGACCAGCCGGTCGAGGATGCGCAGCACCTCGACCTGCACGGTGACGTCGAGCGCCGAGGTCGGCTCGTCCGCGATGAGGAGGTCCGGCTCGGTCACCAGCATCATCGCGATCATCGCCCGCTGGCCCATGCCGCCCGACAGCTCGTGCGGATAGGCGCGGAAGACCCGCTCGGGGTCGCGGATCTGCACCGCCTCCAGCATGGCGAGCGCGCGCGCCTTCGCTTCGGCCTTCGTCTCGGACGCTCCGAATTTCAGCGCCTCGAGAAGCTGCTTGCCGATGGTCATCACCGGGTTCAGCGAGAATTTCGGGTCCTGCATGACCATCGACATCCGCGCGCCCCTGAGCCTGCGCCAGGTGGCGGGGGAGGCATCGCGCAGGTCGATGCCGTCGAAATCGAGCCGCTGCGCCGTCGCCTTGCCCGGCGGCGGCGTCAGCCCGAGGATCGCACGGCCGGTCTGGCTTTTCCCTGAGCCCGACTCGCCGACGATGCCGAGCCTCTCGCGGCCGAGCGTGAAGGTGACGCCGCGCACGACTTCGGATGGGCCCTGCCGGGTCGGAAAGGTCACGCGCAGATCCTCTACGGTCAGGAGCGGCGTCATCTGCGGAAGCCTCCGGCGGGAGTATTTGGGCCACACTGAAACTGCAGGGTCATTTGCGGGCCTTCGGGTCGAGGACATCGCGAAGGCCGTCGCCGAGCAGGTTGAAGCCGAGCGAGACGATGAAGATGGCGATGCCGGGCATGGTCGCGACCCACCATTGGTCGATGAGGAAGCGCCGCCCGGCGGCGATCATCGCGCCCCATTCTGGCTGCGGCGGCTGGGCGCCGAGGCCAAGGAAGCCGAGCCCGGCGGCGGTGAGGATGATGCCGGCCATGTCGAGCGTGACGCGGATGATGACGGAGGAGAGGCAGAGCGGCGTCACATGGCCCCAGAGGATGCGTGCCGACGAGGCGCCCTGCAGGCGTGCCGCGTTGATGAAGTCGCTGTCGCGGATCGTCAGAGTCTCGGCCCGGGCGAGGCGGGCATAGGGCGGCCAGGAGGTGATGGCGATGGCGATGATCGCGTTCTCGATCCCCGGACCGAGGGCGGCGACGAAGGCGAGCGCGAGGATGAGGCGGGGGAAAGCAAGGAAGATGTCGGTGATCCGCATCAGGATCGTGTCCACCCAGCCGCCGAAATAGCCCGCCGTGGTGCCGACGAGAAGGCCGATCGGCGTCGCGATGACCGCGACCAGCACGACGACCATCAGCGTCAGCCGCGAGCCGTGGACGATGCGGCTGAAGATGTCGCGCGAGAGATCGTCAGTGCCGAGAAGGTGGCCGGGCGAGAAGGGCGGCAGGAAGCGCTCGGTCCGAAGATCGCCGCCAAGGACCGGGTCGTAGGGCGCGATGACATTTGCGAGGAGGGCCACCAGGATGAGGGCGAGGACGATGCCGAGCCCCACCATGGCGAGCCAGTTCGAGCGGAACGACAGCCAGGTCCGGTAGGCCTGCCCGAGGCGCGCCTGACGGCGCGAGGCGGGGCGATCCGAAAGCAGCCACTCGCGGCGGGACATCGCGGTCATGCACCCCTCCGCACGCGGGGGTCGAGAAGGGTATAGAGAAGGTCGGAGAGCAGGTTCAGCCCGACGAAGATCGCGCCGATGACCAGCGTGCCGCCGAGGACGGCGTTCATGTCGGCGCTTTGCAGCGAGTTCGTGAGATACTGACCGAGGCCGGGCCAGGCGAAGACGGTCTCGGTCAGCACCGAACCTTCGAGGAGGTTGGCGTAGGACAGGGCCACGACCGTGACCAGCGGCACGGCGGCGTTGCGCAAGGCATGGACCCAGATGATGCGCCATTCGGGCACGCCCTTCACGCGCGCGGTGGTGACATATTCCTGCGCGAGCTCGTTCAACATGAAGCTGCGGGTCATGCGGCTGATATAGGC
>JAGRDU010000200.1 GCA_020446905.1 Paracoccaceae bacterium
CAGTGCAGGCATTCGTTGTAGTTCTCCCAGAAGATCTTCCAGTTGCACGCGACCTCGGTCTCAAGCCGGTGGCCGGTGACGAGTTCCCGCATCGGCCAGTTGTCGAGGGCCTGAAGCCCCAGATCGGGGGCAAGCGCGGGCGGCGTGTCGGCAAGGCAGATGTAGAGAAAGCCGTTCCAGTCGCGGACATGGACGCGGAAGAGCCCGTGGTCCGCCTTGTCGAAGTCCCGCGTCGGTGTGCCGTAGGCGGTCGAGATCAGCCGGCCCGAGGTGTCGTAGGCCCAGGCATGATACGGGCAGGTGATGAGCCGACCGAGCGGGCGTTCGGCCTCGGCGCAAAGTTCCGCGCCGCGGTGGCGGCAGGTGTTGTGGAACGCCGTGACGCGGCCCCCGGCGTCGCGGCAGAGGATCAGGTTCTGCCCGGCGACAGCGATGCGGCGCATCGTCCCCGGCGGCAGGTCGTTCAGACGTCCGGCATAGATCCAGTTCCGGCGCCAGATCCGCCGCTCCTCTTCCGCAAACCAGTTCGCGTCCAGATAGGCTTCGGACGGCAGCGTCTCGGGGCAGTGGTCCAGCAGCGGAGAGGTCTGGTGCTCGGTCATGGTGTGGCTCTCAGAAGGGTCCGGGCGGCACCGCCCGGCGGCGCGGCGGCGCGAAGAAGGGGCGGTCCACCACCTTGGCCCGCATCATCAGCTTGACATATTGCAGCTCGCGCAGCGCGTAGATTTCCGCCCAGAGGTCATCCGAGTGCGAGCCGTCATAGGGCCGGCGGAGATGCGCCAGCGCGATCGAGCGCTTCGTCACCGGCGACCAGGCGGCCGAGGTGATGTGACCGACCTCGCGCCGCTTTGCGTGGTAGATGAGCGCGTGGTCGGCCGCGACATTGCCGTCGATGTCCAGCGCGACGAGCGCCCAGCGCGAAGTCTGCCCCTCTTTCTCGGCCAGAAGCGCGCGGCGGCCGTTGAAATGGCCCTTGTCCATGTCGACCATCCAGCCGAGGCCGAGCTCGAAAGGCGAGCGCACGCGGTCCTCGCGCAGCGCCTGATCGGCGGGGACGAAATCGACGTTCGCGGTCAGGAACCCCGCCTCGATCCGCGCGATGTTGAGCGCGGTGGAGCCGACGGGGCGCAGCCCCCAGGGCGCCCCCGCCCCGGCGAGCCGGTCCCATAGCGCGAGCGCGTCCCCAGGCCGGACCCACAGCTCATAGCCAAGATCGCCGGTGAAGCCGGTGCGCGAGATCAGGAGGTCGCCCCCCTCGAAGGGGACGCGCGCGATGCGGAAGGGCTTCAGGCCCGACACGTCGAACCCGGCGGCGATCAGGACCGAGGCGCTGCAGGGGCCTTGCAGCGAGAGGGCGGCAAGGTCCCCGGTCGCGTCGGTGATCCCGGCGTCGTAGCCCAGTGCGCTGTCGAGAAGCCAGGGCAGGTGCCGTTCCTGACAGCAGAGCATGAATTCGGCCTCGCCCAGCCGGAAAAGCGTGCCGTCGTCGAGGATCTTGCCCCGGTCGTCGCACCAGGCGGTGTACTGCACGGCACCAACAGCGAGATTGCTGACGTCGCGCAGGGTCAGGCGGTTCAGGACCCGCGCGGCATCAGGCCCGGCGATGCGGTATTTCATCATCGGCGAGATGTCATAAAGCGTCGCGGCATTGCGGATCGCGGAATATTCCATCTCGGCGTCGCCGAAGGATGTCGCGGTCAGGCAGCCGGCCCAGGGCGCCCATTCCTGCATCGTGTTCGCCGCCGCGATCCGGTCGTGAAAAGGCGTCTGGCGCAGGGGGGCGGCGGCGGTCGGGGTAAGGTCCCTCATGATCTGCCCTCCAGAACGCGGCCGGCGGCGTTCCATCCCGCCGCGCCCGAGACGCCGCCGCCCGGGTGGCTGCCGGCGCCGGCGAGCCAGAGCCCGCCGATCGGGGTCGCATATTGCGCGACCTCGGCGAAGGGGCGGAGGAAGAACATCTGTTCGACGCTCAGGTCCCCGTGGTGCCAGTTGCCGCCTGTCATGCCAAAGGTGGCCTCAATATCGGCGGGCATCAGGAATTCCGTTTCGAGGATTGTCGCGCGCAGGCCCGGGGAATGCTCCTCAAGGACAGCAAGCGTGTTCTCGAGCATCGCCGAACGCGTCGCATCCGGGCCCTCGCGCGGCGTGGAGGGCGCGAACTGCACGATGGCCGAGAGCGTGTAGGTCGTGGCTGCCGGATCGAAGGCCGAGGGCAGCAGGATCTCCATCACCGGCCGGGCCGGCACCTCGCCATATTTGGTGGCGTTGAAGGCATCCTCGACGGCGTTGACGCCGGGCGCGATGACGAGCCGTGTCCGGGGGTCCGCACCCCGGAAGTCCGGTGCCTGCGACAAGGTCAGATGAAGCTTCGCCGCCCCGCCCCGCGCGCGGATGGCGCGGGCACGGCGCAGAACGCCGGTGTCGAGATGATCTGGCCCGACGAGGCCGAGTAGCGTCTCCTGCGGGCCGATGGCGGACAGGACGGTGCCCGCGCCAATGTCTTCGCCGGTCGTCAGCACCACCCCCGCCGCACGGCCCCCGTCGATCAGGACGCGCGCGACACGGGCGCCGGTCCGCAGTGTGCCGCCGGCCGTGGTGAAGGCGCGCGCCATTGCCTCGCCCACTGCCGCCATGCCGCCCGCCGGCACGGCCAGCGCGCCCCGGCGCCCCGCAACCTCGCCGGCAAGGCGGTTCAGATAGGGCAACAGCGTGTTGGGCGAGCGCGGCCCGGCCCAGGCGCCGAGCGTCGCATCGAAGGCGATCGCACCCTTGAGGCGGTCGTCCGAAAGCTCGTCCTCGAGCACGTCGGCGATGTTGATGAGCGCCATGCGCAGGAACTCGCGGAACTCTTCCCGGCCGAGGCGGCGCAGCGCGAGGCCGACCTTGCCGAGGCCGATAAGATCGTTGCCGGCCTTGCGGGCAAGGCGCGGCGGCGGCATGGCGCGGAGCGGGGCGAGGATTTCGGCGAACCCCATGAGGCGCGCGCGCAGGGCCGCCCAGGCGCGGATGTCGGCCTCGGGAAGGCCCCTGCCCTCGATCCGTTCGCCGACCGATCCGTGGAGGACAAGATGATCGCCCGAGGCCGAGAGGGCGGTCGTGGCCACCTGCGTCGCGGCGTAGGAAAGGCCGTGCCGCTCAAGCTCCATTCCCGCAGCGACGCGCGGGTCGAGCATCCCCAGAAGATGCGCGAGCGGCTGGCCCGGTCCCCGGGTGCCGCCGCCCGGCGCCGCGGCCGCATCGAGGACGATGACCCGCCGACCCGCCTTCGCGAGCCGTGCCCCGGCCGCGAGCCCGTTCGGCCCCGCCCCGATCACGATGACATCAAAGGACGGCATAGGCCCCCCGCATCTCGTGACCGGCGCGCGCCTCGCGCAGGATCTCGGCAGCGGCGTTGCGGCCCGGCGCGCCCATGACGCCGCCGCCGGGATGGGCGGACGATCCGCAAAGCCAGAGGTCGCGGATGGGCGTGCGGTACTGCGCGTAGCCCGGCAGCGGCCGGTTGAAGAGAAGCTGGTCGAAGG
>JAGRDU010000031.1 GCA_020446905.1 Paracoccaceae bacterium
CCCATCGCCATCTTCTCGCTCGTCGCCTCGCAGTGCATGTCGACCAGCGCCGCCTGAACTGCGCCGCCAAGGGGCTGGGCGCGCAGCACCGCGTCGATGGCCGAGAAGGGATCGTCGAAGGGCCGTTTCATGAAGACCTGCCCAAGGACCTGCGCGACAAGGATCTTGCGGCCGCCCGGCGCGGTGAAGACGCGCGCGCCCTTGCCGGGGGCCGACTTCGCGAAGTTCAGGGGGCGCAGGACGCGCGGCTCCTGCTCTATGAAGGACATCATGTCCTTCTGGTCGAAGGCATGATCGCCGAGCGTCAGACAATCGGCCCCGGCGTCGAGCAGTTCCTTCGCGTGCTGGCCAGAGAGGCCCGCGCCCGAGGTCGCGTTCTCCCCGTTCACGACGACGAAATCGAGCGTCCAATCGCGGCGCAACCCCGGCAGGCGCGAGGTCACCGCCGCACGCCCAGCCCGCCCCATGACATCGCCGAGAAAGAGAATCCGCATCCGTTCTCCGTAGTGGCGCGGGCCGGGCAAGGCAAGCGCGGCGGCCCGGTCCGGGCAAGGTCAGACCGCGGGACGAATGATCCCGCGTTCGGTCACGATCAGGTCGAGCGGCTGGTCGGTCGCCTCGATCGGCACCTCGTCCACTTCCTGCGCAGCGAAGGCAAAGCCGATCGCGGTGACGGGGCCCCTCGCGCGCAGCACCTCGAGCGTGCGGTCGTAGTACCCGCCGCCATAGCCGAGCCGGTAGCCGCGACGGTCGAAGGCGAGAAGCGGCACGATCAGCACCTCGGGCACGATCCAGTCTCCCTTCGCGGGCACCAGCGCGCCGAAGGTGCCGGGCACCATCTCGGTGCCGGGGTGCCAGGCGCGAAACCGCAAGGGTCGTGCCTTGCCTTCGATCACGGGAACCCCGACCCTGCCCCGGTGCGCGGCCATCGCGGGCAGGCAGTCGATTTCGGTCCGCATCGGCATGTAGCCGGAAAGCGCCTTGTCCCGGTAGGGCGCAAGAGCCTCGGTCAGAAGGCGGGCGTCCATATCTTCGCGCGCAGCAAAGGCGACCTTGCGCCGGGCGAAGGCTTCGGCGCGGGCGGTGTCCTTTTGCTCGGCCAGCGTCATAGCAGGATCACCGTTGCCAGCCCGAGAAAGGCGAAGAAGCCCATGACATCCGTCATGGTGGTGACGAATGTCCCCGAAGCCAGCGCCGGATCGAGGCCGAGCTTGTCGAGCGCGAGCGGAACCAGCACCCCGCCCAGCGCCGCGACGATCTGGTTGACCACCATCGCGAGCCCGAGCACCAGGCCGAGAAGCGGCGCGCCGAAGATCAGCGACCCGGCGATCCCGAGGATGGCGGCAAGGCCAAGCCCGTTCAGAAGCCCCGCGCCAAGCTCTCTCAGGACGACGCGGCGGGCGTTGGAGGCCGTGAGGTCGCGCGTCGCAAGGGCCCGAACCGCGACGGCGAGGGATTGCGTTCCGGCGATTCCGCCCGTCGAGGCGACAATCGGCATGAGCGCCGCCAGCGCCACGAGAGTCGCGATGGTGTTCTGGAATTGCGAGATGACGATCGCCGAGAGCGAAGCCGTGAAGAGGTTCACGATAAGCCAGGGCAGCCGCTGCCGCGCGGTCTGCAGCGCGCCGTCCGAGATCGAGCTTTCCTCGCCGACCCCGGCCAGACGCAGGATGTCCTCCTCGTGTTCCTCGTCGAGGACGGCCATGGCGTCGTCGATGGTGATGACGCCGGCAAGGCGGTCGTCCTCGTCCACCACCGGCACGGAAATGAGGTGATACTGGTTGAAGGCATAGGCGATGTCGCCTTCCTCCTCCATCACACCGACCGTCCGGAAACTGTCCTCGAGAATGTCCTTGAGGGGCGTCGCACGCTTCGAGGAGAGGAGCTTGCCGAGTGTGACATAGCCCGTCGGGTGCCAGCGCGGGTCGATCAGGATGACGTGATAGAACTGGTCGGGGAGCTCCTTGGCGGTCCTGAGAAAGTCGATCGCCTCGCCCACGGTCCAATGCTCGGGGGCGGTCACCACCTCGCGCTGCATGAGGCGGCCGGCGGAATATTCCGGATAGGTCAGCGACTGCTCGACCGCGACCCGGTCGCTATCGGGGAGCGCGTCGAGAATGCGTTCCTGAACCGGCTCCTCGAGGTCCTCGATTAGGTCGACGACATCGTCCGAATCAAGCTCGCGCACCGCCTCGGTCAGGACGTCATGCGGCAGCGCCTCGATCACGTCCTCGCGAATGCTCTCGTCGATTTCCGACAGGATCTCGCCGTCGATGCCCTTGGACCAAAGGCCGACCAGAGCACGCCGTTCGGAGGAGCTGATCTGTTCGAGAAGGTCGGCGATGTCGGCCGCGTGGAGCGGTTCCATCAGCGCGTCTATGCGGGCGGCGTCCCCGTCAGAGAGCGCGTCGAGGATTGATTGCACGAGCTTGGGGTCGAGGCCGTAGTCGTCCTCGTCGCGCTCGATGACGTCTTCCTCTTGCTCGGCCATGCCGCCCCTTTCACGGATTGGCGCGACCATATCGGAAGCAGTTTCAAAGAAACAGCCTCAAAGGGCGATTTCCCCGGGCGCGGCATGGGCTTACACTGCGCACTGAAAATACCGGAGGGAGCGCGAGTTGGCAGAGCTGATCCTGGGCCAGGTCCTGAGGTTCGAGGGCAATCCGATGGTCGAAGGCCCGGGCGCGGCGCGGCATTCGTCGCGGGGCGGCGTTCTGGTCGAAGGCGGGCTGATCCGCGCGGTGGGCGAGGCGGATGACCTGCGCCGGGCGCATCCCGGCGCGGTGGTGACCGACATGGGGGACGCGCTTCTGTCGGCGGGGTTCGTCGATGCGCATGCCCATTATCCCCAGACCGCGATCATCGCGAGCTGGGGCAAGCGGCTGATCGACTGGCTGAATTCCTACACCTTCCCCGAGGAGATGCGGTTTGCCGACCCATCGCATGCGGCCGAGATCGCTTCGCGGTATTTCGATCTGGTGCTGGTGAACGGAACGACGACCGTCTGCTCTTACTGCACGATCCATCCCGAGAGCGTCGAGGCTTTCTTTGCCGAGGCCGCGCGGCGCGGCCTTCGCGCCTATGCCGGCAAGACCTGCATGGACCGCGATACCGCACCCGAGGGGCTGCGGGACACGGCACGATCTGCCTATGACGACAGCAAGCGGCTCTTGCAGCAATGGCATGGGCGGGGACGGCTGTCCTATGTCGTGACGCCGCGCTTCTCGCCGACCTCGACCGAGGACCAGCTCGCGGCGCTCGGCGCGCTTTGGGCCGAGTATCCGGACTGCCTGATGCAGACGCATCTTTCCGAGCAGACGGACGAGATCGCCTGGGTGAAGTCGCTTTATCCCGAGGCGAGGGACTATCTCGACACCTATGAACGTCACGGCCTCGTCGGCCCTGGCGCGCTCTTCGGCCATGCGATCCATCTCGAGCCGCGCGAGAGGGAGCGGCTGAGGGAGGCGGATGCGAGCCTGATCCATTGTCCGACCTCGAACACCTTCATCGGCTCGGGTCTTTTCGATATGGACGGGCTGGCGCGGGGCGGGCACCGGATCGGCCTTGCGACCGATACCGGCGGCGGGTCGTCGTTTTCGATGCTGCGAACGATGGCCGCGGCCTATGAGGTGGCGCAGCTGCGACACCGCGCGCTGCACGCCAGCGAGCTGTGGTGGCTGGCGACGCAGGGGTCCGCGCGGGCGCTGCGCGCCGAAGGCCGGATCGGCAACCTCGCGCCGGGGATGGAAGCGGACATCATCGCGATTGATCTCGCCTCGACCCCCGCCATCGCGCAGCGGGCGACGCGCGCCGGGGACATTTGGGAAGCGCTCTTTCCGACGATCATGATGGGTGACGACCGCGCAATCCGCGCGGTCTGGGTGGCCGGGGCGCGCGTGGCGGCGTGAGCCGGCGGAGGCGCCTTGCGGCGCCCCTGAACAGGTCGCCCGTTCCGGGCTCCGTTTGCCTCCGGCGGGAGTATTTTCGGACAGAAAGCGTCAGGCTGAAAGGCGGCGCGCGAGGCGGGTCTGATGTTCGATCAGGCGCGGCAGATCGAGGGTCGTGATCCGGCCGTCCCGCACGATCTGGCGGCCTTCGACGAAGAGGTCGCGCACGCGGGACGGGCCGCAGAGGAGGAGCGCGGCGACCGGGTCCCATGCGCCTGCGGCTTCGATGCCGCGCATGTCCCAGATGGCGATGTCGGCGCGCCTGCCCGGCTCCAGCGAGCCGCAGTCGAGGCGGCCGAGGACCCTCGCACCGCCGAGGGTCGCGATCTCCAGCGCCTCGCGCGCGCTCATGGCATCGGCGCCATTCGCGACGCGTTGCAGCAGCATCGTCTGCCGTGCCTCGGCGATGAGGTTGCCGGCGTCGTTCGAGGCGGAACCATCGACGCCGAGCGCGACCTTGACGCCCGCGTCGCGCATCGCTCGGATGGGCGCGATGCCTGAGCCGAGGCGACAATTCGAACAAGGGCAATGGGCCACCCCCGTGCGAGAGCGGGCAAAAAGATCAATTTCCGAACCATCGAGCTTGACGCAGTGGGCGTGCCAGACGTCATCGCCGGTCCAGCCGAGGTCTTCGGCGTATTGGCCCGGCCGGCAGCCGAATTTCTCAAGCGAATAGGCGATGTCCTCGTCGTTCTCGGCAAGGTGCGTGTGCAGCATCACCCCCTTGTCGCGGGCCAGCAGCGCCGCCTCGCGCATCAGATCGCGGCTGACCGAGAAGGGCGAACAGGGGGCGAGGCCGACGCGGACCATCGCGCCTTCGGCAGGATCGTGGAAGGCGTCCACGACGCGGGCCATGTCCTTCAGGATCTCGGCCTCGTCCTCGACCAGCGCGTCGGGCGGCAGGCCGCCCGCGCTTTCTCCGATCGACATGGCGCCGCGCGTCGGGTGGAACCTCAGGCCGATCTCGCGCGCGGCGTCGATCGTGTCCTCAAGCCGGGCGCCGTTCGGGTAGAGGTAGAGGTGGTCCGAGGTCAGGGTGCAGCCGGAGAGCGCCAGTTCGGCAAGGCCGGTCAGGGCCGAGACGCGCATCTCCTCTGGCCCGAAGCGCGCCCAGATCGGGTAAAGTGTCTTCAGCCAGCCGAAGAGGAGCGCGTCCTGCCCGCCCGGCACGGCCCGGGTCAGTGTCTGGTAGAGGTGGTGGTGGGTGTTGACTAGGCCGGGGGTGACGACTGAGCCGGCCGCAAGGATCACCTCTCCCGCCGTGGTCAGCCCCTGCCCCACGGCGGCGATGGTGCCGCCCCGGATCAGCACATCGCCGCCCGCGATTTCGCGTCGTGCGCCGTCCATGGTGACGAGGACGTCCGCGCCCTTGATAAGGATTTCCTTCATGTCCGCCCCCGCCCCTTCGGTGAACGGACCGGCCGGCGACAGAAGGGGGAAGGACTCGCGCGGCAAGGGGAGCCTAGCGAAACCGGGCCGGCGGAGCCAGTCAGCCGTTCAGGAGCGCGAGCGCCTCGGCATGAACGGCGGCGTTGGCGGCGGCAAGGATGCGGCCCCCGTCATGGGCGGGGCGACCCTGCCAGTCGGTGACGATGCCGCCCGCCGCCCCGATCACCGCAATCGGAGCCTGCACGTCATAGGCCTGCAGGCCAGCCTCGATCACGAGGTCGATCTGTCCGGCGGCGATGAGGGCATAAGCGTAGCAGTCGAGGCCGTAGCGTGTCAGCCGGGCCTTCGCCTTCACGCGGTTGAAGGCTGCTCCCTCCTCCGGGATTCCGACCTCGGGGAAAGTGGTGAAGAGAATCGCCTCGGAGAGCGGCCTCGGGGTGCGGGTGCGCAGGGCATGGCGGCCGGTCGGGCCGGTCACCTCGGCGCGGCCAAAGCCACCCTCGAACCGTTCGCCGATGAAAGGCTGGTCGATGATGCCGTAGAGCGGACCCGAGGCATCGCGGACTGAGATCAACACACCCCAGGTCGGCGTGCCCGACATGTAGCTGCGTGTGCCGTCGATGGGATCGAGCACCCAGGTCAGGCCCGATGTGCCTGGCGTCGCCGCGAACTCCTCGCCCAGGATCGCGTCCCCGGGACGGCGCGCGGCGAGGATCGCGCGCATTGCCCGCTCAGACGCGCGGTCGGCGACCGTCACGGGGTCGAAATGCGTGGTGACCTTGTTGTCGGCATCCAGCCCCTCGGCGCGGAAGTGCTTCAGCGTCTCCACCCGCGCGGCATCGGCCAGCGCGTGGGCGGTCTCGATCAGGGATGACTGGTCTGACGTGGAAAGCTGCATCGGGGGCCCTCTGTCCTTGCGACAGCGGTAGCCCCCGGTTCAGGTCGGGTCAATGGCCTCAGGCCGCGTCCGAAAGGACTTTGGCGAGGTCGAAGAGGCGGCGGCGCTGCGCCTCGGGAATCGCGTAGTAGGAGCGCACCAGCATCAGCGCTTCCTTGTCGGCGAGGATATCGCCGTCGATCTCCTCGACGATCGGGTTGCGCTGATCGAGCCCCTCGAAGAAGAAGCTGATCGGCACGCCGAGCGCGTCGGAGATGTCCCACAGGCGCGAGGCCGAGATCCGGTTCATGCCCGTCTCGTACTTCTGGATCTGCTGGAATTTGATACCAACCTTGTCGGCAAGCTGTTGCTGCGTCATGCCGACCATCCAGCGCCGGTGGCGGACGCGCTTGCCCACGTGAACATCTACAGGGTGTTTCATCTGATACTCCAAACCTGAATACCTATATTCAAGCAATTATCGTGCCAAATCTCGCAGATCGCGAAAGAAAATCTTCACTTCGCGAAATACAAGCGAGGCGCTCGACAACTGACGCTCTACCGACAGTGAGGCATTTCAACCGGAAACAGTCACCCTGTCTGAAAGGATATGTCCCCCGCATGGCGCAGAATTGAGCGCTATGATTGAAATTGCAAACTGCAACGCAACTTCGGCAAGCTTTCGCAAATTGCAACGCGCTTTCAGTGCCAGCCGCATTCTGCTACCCCAGCGCAGCAGCGAACGCGATGAGGACGGCGCCATGAAATCCTTTCTTCTCCGCAGCTTCGGGACGACGCCCCGCCTTGAAGAGGTCGGCAGACCTGTCCCGGGGCCGGGCGAGGTGCTGGTCAGGATCGCCGCCTGTGGGCTGAACTTCGCGGATCTGCTGATGATAGAGGGCAAGTATCAGGAACGCCCCGAACCGCCCTTTGCCCTCGGGATGGAGGCGGCGGGAGTCGTCGAGGCCCTAGGCCCGGGCACGACCGGGCCGCAGCCGGGCACGCGCGTCGCGATCTACACGAATGGCGGCGGGCTTGCCGAGTATGGCTGCTTTGCCGCGACTCGCTGTGTGCCGATTCCCGACGTCATGCCATTCGATCACGCCGCGGGCTTCCAGATCGCCTACGGCACGAGCCATGTCGCGCTGGACCACAAGGCCCGGCTTCAGCCGGGCGAGACACTCCTTGTCCTCGGTGCGGCGGGCGGCGTCGGGCTGACGGCGGTCGAGATCGGCGCGCGGATGGGCGCGCGCGTCATCGCCTGCGCGCGCGGCCGCGAAAAGCTGGCGGCGGCCAAGGCTGCGGGCGCGCAGCATCTCATAGACACCGAGACCGAGGATTTGCGCGCGGTGGTCAAGGCGCTCGGCGGGGCGGATGTGGTCTATGACCCGGTCGGAGGCGAATTGTTCGAGGCGGCGTTCCGGGCAACCAACCCCGACGGCCGCCTTCTGGTCATCGGCTTCGCGAGCGGCAAGGTGCCGCCAATCCCGGCAAACCACCTTCTGGTGAAGAACCTTTCGGTGCACGGGCTTTACTGGGGCGGCTACCTGAACTTCCGCCCCGAGGTGCTGACCGCCAGCATGAACCGGCTCTTCGGCTGGTATGCCGACGGTGGCCTCAGGCCGCATGTCTCGCACCGCCTGCCGCTCGCGCGGGCGGCCGAGGGGCTGGAGCTATTGCGCAGCCGTCAGTCGACCGGGAAGGTCGTCATCGAAACCGGCCTCGCCTGAGATCACCCGCAGGCAGCACTGCGAATCGCCATAGGCAAGGCGAAGCTGGGTGAGGAGATTGTCCATCACCTGACCCTTCTGCACGCCCGCGTCATAGAGGCAGATATCAAGGCTGCCGAGGCCCGGGAGCGCATTTGCCCCGTCAATCACGACCATCCCCGGCGGCAATGCCCCTTCCATCCGCGCGGCGATCGACAGATCGGCCGTGACGGTTGCCTCGGCAACCTGTTCCGAGTTCCCGCCGACGGCCATTTCCCAGCGGATGCCGGCGCCGTTCAAGGCCGCCTGCGCGATCGGGCGGAAGAAGCAAGCCTCGACGAAGGCAAGCCGCACGGGGCGCTGCTGCCAGGCGGTTCCCTCTGGCGCGCCCACCCAGACGAGCTTGCGGGTCGCAAGACGTTCCCCACCCTCTCCCGGTGCCATTTCGGTCGTCAGGATGACGTCATAGTCGCCGCGCGCAAACTCCTCCTTCAGCTTCGAGGTGAAACAGGAGACGAGGTTAATCTTCACGCGCGGATACTCGGCCGCCATCGCCTTCAGGATGCGCGGGATCTGCGGATAGACGATGTCATGCGGCACGCCAATCCGGATCTCGCCCTCGAACGCGGTATCGGTCAGGCGCGCCAGTGCCTCGTCGTTCAACTCGAGCATCCGGCGCGCGTAGCCCATGAGCTGCTCCCCCTCGGGCGTCAGGGTCAGCTTGCGCTGCGCGCGGGTGAAGAAGGTCCGGCCCAACCCCTCCTCGAGCCGCTTGATCTGCATCGAAACTGCCGACTGCGTCAGGTTCAATAGCCCTGCCGCCCGTGTCACGCCGCCGGAATCGGCGACTGCAACGAGGGCGCGCAGGGCGGTGAGGTCGAGATTTCGAGCCATGTTCAATTTCCGTGATGTCAACGCGATCAATCATTCATTTCCAGAAATCATCACGCCATGCGAGAAAAATCAAGAGCGATGATGTTTCGCCACCAATACTTCACCAAAGGAGAATGTCATGACCGACCGGATTGTTCCCCGCCCCGCCCTTCGGCCGCATCGCAATCTGACCGCAGTCCTCCGCGACATGTTCGCGATGCGCCGGCAGCGTCACCGGCTTTCGGATCTCAGCGACGAAACGCTGGAGGACATCGGCATCACGCGGGAACAGGCCAACCGCGAGGCGCGGCGGCCGGCCTGGGATGTACCGGGTCATTGGCGTGCCTGATCGACAGCCAAGATACGGGCCGGATGGTCTTGAAATCCGTGGCTGCCTTCCCGATATTTTCGACAAGTCCGTCTGCCCTCCGGGCAGGCGGCTGACAGGAAACGCATCGGGAGGCTTTGATGGCTGACTATGAGACGATCCGCGCCGGCCAGGTAGGCGCCCGGACGCTTGGGATCGACGAGGGCCTTCGCGCCCATATGAACAAGGTCTACGGGCTGATGTCCGTGGCCATGGTGATCACGGCCGCCGCGGCCTGGGCCGTCTCCGGCCTTGCGACCACGACCGACCCGGCGATGGCGGCCGCGCAGATCGGCGACAAGTACCTGACCAGCTTCGGCGTCGCGCTTTATGCCTCGCCCCTCAAGTGGGTCGTGATGCTGGCGCCCCTCGCGATGGTCTTCGCTTTCGGCGCGGTGCTGAACCGCGTGTCGGCCGCCGGGGCGCAGCTTTACTTCTACGTCTATTCGGCGCTGATGGGCCTGTCGCTGAGCTCGATCTTCCTCGTCTTCACGGGGCTCTCGATCGTGCAGACCTTCCTTGTCACCGCGATCGCCTTTGCGGGCCTCTCGCTCTGGGGCTACACGACCAAGCGCGATATCTCGGGCTGGGGATCGTTCCTCATCATGGGCGTGATCGGCCTTCTGGTGGCGTCCATCGTCAACATCTGGCTCCAGTCGCCGGCGATCATGTTCGCCGTCTCCGCGATCGGCGTCCTGATCTTCGCGGGCCTGACCGCCTATGACACGCAGAACATCAAGAATACCTACATCGCGCATGCCCAGCACGGCGATGCGGAGTGGCTTGGCAAGTCCGCCATCATGGGCGCGCTGAACCTCTATCTCGACTTCATCAACCTCTTCATGTTCCTGCTGCAGTTCCTCGGCAACCGCGAGTGATCCGACAGGCAGACAAAGATTGAAGGGCCGGGTCATTCCCGGCCCTTTTCGTTTGGTCAGACCACGGCACCGAAAAGCTTGCCGACGACCGCCGTCACGGCCATCGCGACAGCGCCCCAGAAGGTGACGCGCGCCACGGCCCGCAGCACCGGCGCGCCCCCTGCCCTGGCGCCGACCGCGCCTAGGAAGGCGAGAAAGATCAGCGAGAGGACGGTGACGGTCACGGCGATCTTCGCTTCCGGCACGAGCGCGGCCGTCGCCAGAGGCAGCGCCGCCCCGACGGCAAAGGTCAGGGCCGACGCCATTGCGGCCACCAGCGGGCGCGCCTCGGTGTGTTCGTAGATGCCAAGCTCGTCCCGCACATGCGCCGCGAGCGCGTCCTTCTCGTGCAGTGCCGTCGCGACCTGCCGGGCGAGGTCGGCCGGCACCCCGCGATCTTCGTAGATCGACGCGAGGGCGCGCAACTCCTCTTCCGGGTCGGCCGCGATCTCGGCCTTTTCGCGGGTGATGTCGGCCTGTTCGGTATCGGCCTGCGAGGAGACGGAGACATACTCTCCCGCCGCCATCGAAAGCGCGCCTGCGGCGAGGCCCGCCGCGCCAGCGAGAAGCACCTCGGCCCGGCCCGAAGCGGCGGCGACCCCGACGATCAGCGATGCAGTCGAAACGATGCCATCGTTCGCACCAAGGACAGCGGCCCTCAGCCACCCCACCCGGGCGACGTAGTGTTCCTCGCGGTGCCGACGTTCCATGATTCACCCCCAAAAAGAAAAACCGCGCCCAAGGGGCGCGGCGATCCTTCCAAGGTCAAGGCCGATCTTACTTGATCTTGCCTTCCTTGTATTCGACATGCTCGCGCTTGACCGG
>JAGRDU010000032.1 GCA_020446905.1 Paracoccaceae bacterium
ACGATCATCGCGTTGTTGCCGCCAAGCTCGAGGATCGGCCGGCCCCAGCGCGCCGAGACTTGCGGGCCGACGATCCCGCCCATGCGGGTGGAACCGGTGGCGGAGACGATGGGGACATCCTTCGAGGCCACCAGCGCCTCGCCGATGGCCGGGCCGCCGATGACCAACTGGCAAAGGCCCTCCGGTGCGTCGCCGAACCGCTTCAGGGCGCGCTCCATGATCTTCATCGTGGCGATGGCGGTCAGCGGCGTCTTCTCCGACGGTTTCCAGATCACCGGATCGCCGCAAACGAGGGCGAGCGCGGTGTTCCAGGACCAGACGGCGACCGGGAAGTTGAAGGCGGTGATGATGGCGCAGGGGCCGAGCGGATGCCAGGTTTCCATCATCCGGTGGCCGGGACGTTCGGAGGCGATGGTGAGGCCGTAGATCTGGCGGGAAAGGCCGACCGCGAAATCGCAGATGTCGATCATCTCCTGCACCTCGCCAAGGCCCTCGGACGTGATCTTGCCCGCCTCGAGCGTCACGACGGCGCCAAGCTCGGCCTTTGCGGCGCGCAGTTCTTCACCCAGCAGCCGCACAAGCTCGCCGCGGCGGGGGGCCGGGACCTTTCGCCAGGCTTTGAACGCTTCCTGGGCCTTTGCGATGATCTCCGGCATTTCGGCGGGGGCGGTCTCGCGCACGCGCGCCACCTCTGCCCCGTCGATGGGCGAGTGAACGGCAAGGCTGCCGCCTGTGGTTTCGTCTTTCGTCAGGCCCGCGGCCGTCAGCACGCTGTCGTGGCTCATGTCAGTCTCCCTTGGTCACGGCACTGCGCTGGTCGTCCATTCCCATGGCGATCAGCAGCGGCTCCGTCTGTTGGCGTGTCTGGAAATCGGATTTCGAGCCCATCCCGCGCCAGTTCGCAAGGATGAGGCTTTGCGCCACCGCGCCGCCGAGCGTCGTGCCGGGGCCGGTGACGACAAAGAGGTCGGGCGCGAATTCCCGCGCGGCGATGCGGATGGCTTTTGTGAAGTCGTAGGGCTCCGTCACCTGATGGCCGAGCGTGTAGTCCCAGAGCGCGTGGGTATCCGTCTCGCCCGGCCACCAGATCGCGCCGCGCCCGTCGATCAGCGGCAGGTTCGGCTGGCTGAAGAGATCGGGTGCGAGGCGCGCGCGGCCGCGTTCGGCAACCGGCGCCTGAAGGGCGGTGTGGAAAGCGGCATGGTTGGAAAGGCGCATCGGAAAGCGACCCTGTTCCGGCGGAATCTCCGTCTCGAAAGCCTTCAGGGCGGTCTCGTTTCCGGCCAGGACGAGCATGCCCCCGAGGTCGATGGACAGGCCGAGAACATGCTCAGCACGGGCGTTAATCTCGGCCACCTTTTCCAAGAGCTGCGTCTTGCGGACCGCGTCCGGAACCCAGTCCTCGCCCATGCACGGATGCACCATCTGCCCGCCGATCAGCGCCTCCTGCATCAGCGTGCCCATGGTGTTGACCACCTCGAACCCGGCCTCGGCGGTCAGGGCGCCGCCGCAGGCCAGCGCCGAGTACCAACCCATGGAATTGCCGGTGACGGCGACGATCTCGACACCGTCAATCGCACGGAAATCGCCAAGGGTCGCGGCGTAGATCAGCGCGGAGGCGTTGTCACCGCGCGTGTGCGTGGCAACCGAGTAGCTGGCGGCGCCGTCGAGTGCCGTCAGCGTTTCCTGTGCTAGTGCGGCGCGCCGGGCGTCGAATGCGCCGAGAAGCGCCCGGTCGTGAAAGTGGCGCCTCAGGTAACCAAGTTCAGTCTTGGTGTAGGTCCCCCGGCCGGGGCAAATGACGACGGCAGTCTTCATGTCGCCCTCATGAGGGTCATCGCCGCATCAAAGATCGCATCCGCCGAGGGCATGGTCGCGGCATAGGCCGGACCGGTGGCAATGAAGCTGTCATGGGCGGTGATCCGGGCATGGGGCACGTCCGTGCGCTCGGAGAAAAGCGCCATCAGGGCTTCGGCGATGCCGCCCGTTCGCCGCGTCTCGTCCACGATCAGGGTACGCTTGGCGCCCCGGACCGCCTCGATCAGCGCATCGGCGGGCAGGGGCGAGAGCCAGCGCATGTCGATGACGCGCGCATTGACCCCGGCCTCGGCGAGACGTTTTTCCGCCTGCCGCGAGAGGTAATAGCCATTGGCAAAGCTGACGATGGCAAGGTCGGTGCCCGTCCCGTGTACGCCCACCTCGCCGAACGGAATCACCTCATTTCGGGCTGGATAGAGCCTCATCCAGCTGCCATCCTTGTCGCCGTGAAGGTCCCGCATCGGGTAAAGCGCGATGGGTTCGAGGAATACGACCAGCCGTTGTTCTTCGCGCGCGAGGCGTAGGCATTCGCGTAGCATCATCGCCGCATCCGCTCCGTTCGAGGGGCAGGCGAGGATGAGGCCGGGGATGTCGCGGAGGACCGCGACGGAGTTGTCATTGTGGAAATGCCCGCCGAACCCCTTCTGGTATCCGAGCCCCGCGATCCGCACCACCATCGGGTTGGTGTACTGCCCGTTCGAGAAGAAGGGAAGGGTCGCGGCCTCTCCTCTCAGCTGATCCTCGGCGTTGTGGAGATAGGCGAGGAACTGGATCTCGGGGACCGGAACGAAGCCGTTCTGCGCCATGCCGATGCCGAGGCCAAGGATCGACTGCTCATCGAGCAGCGTGTCGATGACGCGGTCCGGGCCGAAGCGGTGGATCAGTTTCTGCGTCACCCCATAGACACCACCCTTGCGGCCGACATCCTCGCCCATCAGCGCGATCTCGGGGTGCTCCAGCATCAGGTCGGTCAGCGCCCAATTGATCAGGCGCGACATGATCTGAGGCTCGTCCATCGCCTTGAGATCGCCGCCAAAAGCCGCCGCGCGCGCCTCTTCGGTCGGGCCGTTGGTCGGGCGGCAGACCCGTTTCGGCGGAATGAGGCTCGCCATCACATCGCCTGCCGTCTTCAGGCGCGGGCGGGAGACTGCCTCGGACGCGACGCGTGCGACGCGGGCGCAGGTTTCCTTGTAAATCGCGAGGGCGTCTGCAGGTGCCAGCGCGCCCGCCGCCTCAAGCAGCCTGACGGAATGGAGCAGCGGGTCGTTCGCCTCTTCCGCCTCGACTTCTTCGCGCGAGAGGTAGGTCGTCGGCACGTCGGCGCCGGCATGGCCGTAAAGGCGCACGGTGCCGATGTGCAGGAAGGCCGGCTTCTTCCGGCTGCGGACATAGGCTGCGGCTTCCGAGGCCACGCGGAAGCTCTCGTAGATATCGAGGCCGTTGCAGGCGAAGTACTTCAGCCCCGGCCGGTGCGCGAAGCTGGCGGCGATCCAGCCCTCGGGTGTCTTGGTGGAAATGCCGATCCCGTTGTCTTCGCAGACGAAGAGAAGGGGCAGAGGGATCGACTGGAACGACGTCCACGCTGCGGTGTTGAAGGCACCCTGCGCGGTCGAATGGTTTGCGGAGGCGTCCCCGAAGGAACAGTAGACGATGGACTCGTCCGGGAGTTCCTGATGCTCGGGCCGGTGCCGTTTGGCCGCGCCGATGGA
Source organism: Paracoccaceae bacterium (assembly GCA_020446905.1). Taxonomy (GTDB): domain Bacteria; phylum Pseudomonadota; class Alphaproteobacteria; order Rhodobacterales; family Rhodobacteraceae; genus Albidovulum. The sequence continues at coordinate 3,528 of JAGRDU010000032.1, forward strand.
ATAGGCCGCGCCGACGGCCTTCGGCAGATGGGAGGCAATCGTCGAGGTTTGCGGCGGAATAGAGAGTGATTTCGACCCTAAGACCTTGTGCCGCCCGCCGGAAATCGGATCCTCGGAGGACGAGGCGAAGCTGAGCAGCATGTCCCAGGCGATGGACTGGCCGGGCACCTGCCCCGCGCGCGCTATCTGGAACGCCGCGTCGCGATAATGCAGGAACGCCATGTCGGTCGGGCGCAGCGCCGCCGCCACGGCCGCTAGCCCCTCGTGCCCCGATGAGCCGATGGTGTAGAACCCCTGGCCGGCCTTCTGCATCGCGCGGCTCTGCCGGTCGAGCGCTCGGCTGAGGCAACTCGCGCGAAAGATGGCGACGGCCCCGTGGGCGTTCAACGGTCCGGATGGCGCAGCGCCGGAAGGCAGGTCGCCGGCAGCGACCCGCCTCAGGAAATTCTCATGCACGATCTCGGCGCGGTCCATGGAGAGGCCTCATGTATTCACTGTGGGAAAATACTCCCGCCGGAGGCGTCCGGCTGAAAGGCTAGGTGCCACCGGCGGGAGTATTTTGACCACGGTGAAATGCCGGTCAGAAGAAGGCTTGCAGCCCGGTGATGGCCCGCCCGAGGATCAGCGCGTGAACGTCGTGCGTGCCCTCGTAGGTGTTCACCGTCTCGAGGTTTACGGCGTGGCGCATCACCTGGAAATCCTCCTGGATGCCGTTGCCGCCATGCATGTCGCGGGCGATGCGGGCGATATCCAGTGCCTTGCCGCAGTTGTTGCGCTTGATGAGGCTGATCATCTCGGGCGCGGCCTTGGCCTCGTCCATGAGGCGGCCGACGCGCAGGCTCGCCTGCAGGCCAAGCGAGATGTCGGTCATCATGTCGGCGAGCTTTTTCTGGTAAAGCTGGGTCTGGGCGAGCGGCCGGCCAAACTGCTTGCGGTCAAGCCCGTATTGCCGCGCGGCGTGCCAGCAGAATTCGGCGGCGCCGAGAACGCCCCAGGAGATGCCGTAGCGAGCACGGTTGAGGCAGCCAAACGGGCCTTTCAGGCCCTCCACGTTCGGCAAGAGCGCGTCTTCGCCGACCTCAACATTCTCCATCACGATTTCGCCCGTGATCGAGGCGCGCAAGGAAAGTTTGCCGCCGATCTTGGGCGCGGAGAGGCCCTTCGTGCCCTTCTCAAGAACGAAACCGCGGATCTTGCCGCCATGCGCCTCGGACTTCGCCCAGACGACGAAAACATCGGCGATCGGCGCGTTCGAGATCCACATCTTGGCGCCGTTAAGCACATAGCCGTTCGCGGTTTTCGTGGCGCGGGTCTTCATGCCGGCGGGGTCGGAGCCGGCGTCGGGCTCTGTCAGGCCGAAGCAGCCGATGAACTCGCCCGAGGCCAGTTTCGGCAGGTACTTCATCCGCTGTTCTTCCGACCCGTAGGCGTAGATCGGATACATGACGAGGCTGGACTGCACCGACATCATCGAGCGATAGCCGCTGTCGACGCGCTCCACCTCGCGCGCGATCAGCCCGTAGGCGACATAGGAGGCACCGATGCCGCCGTATTCCTCGGGGATCGTCACGCCGAGAAGGCCCATCTCGCCCATCTCGCGGAAGATCGCGGGGTCGGTCCTTTCCTCGCGGTAGGCTTCGATGACGCGGGTCTGCAGCTTTTCCTGGGCATAGGCGCGGGCGCCGTCGCGCAACATCCGCTCCTCTTCGGTCAACTGGTCTTCCATGCGGAAGGCGTCTTCCCAGTCGAAACGGGAGAGGTCGGGGGCGTCTTTGGGCTTCAGGGCCATGGGGTCCTCGCGGATGAAGGGCAAATGCGGAGGGAGAGCGGGAAGTTGCGATCCTATGCATTATGCGCGATTGATTGGTGCAAGGATACCGATATTCTGGCTTCACCATATGCATGGAACACATATATGGCCGCGCCGCGTCGCCTCTTGCCCTCGATCTCTCTTCTCACCGCGTTCGAGGCGGTGATCCGGACCGGTTCCACCCTGTCGGCGGCGCGCGACCTTGACCTTACGCAGGGGGCGGTGAGCCGGTTGATCCAGCATCTTGAGGCGCAACTTGGCGTCACGCTCTTTCTGCGTGAGCGGCGCCGTCTTGTGCCGACTGACCATGCGCTCGCCTACGCACGTGACGTCGGAAAGGCGCTCGATCTCATTTCGCGCGGGTCGATGCGGGTCCGGTCGAGCACTGGCGGGGGCGCGCTGTCCCTTGCCATTCTGCCGACCTTTGGCACGCGCTGGCTGGCGCCCCGGCTGCCCCGGTTTCTGGCCGAACATCCCGGGATCACGATCAATCTCGGGACCCGGCTGAAGCCCTTCGACTTCGAAGAGGAAGGGTTTGACGCGGCAATCCACTTCGGTGCGGACGACTGGGCCGGCGCCGGTTCGGTCGAGCTGTTCGGCGAGCGGCTTGTGGCCTGCTGTTCCCCACGCCTTCTCGCCGGGCGCCGGATCGGCGGCGCGCGTGATCTCATCGGACTGCCGCTCTTGCAGCTCGAAACGAGGCCGAATGCCTGGGCGTCCTGGTTCGCGCATCACGGTGTGTCGGAGGCGGTCCCGCTCGGGATGCTCTTCGATCAGTTCGCGCCGATGATCGAGGCGGTGATCCACGGATTCGGCGTGGCCTTGCTGCCCGAGTTCATGGCCCGCCCCGAGCTTGCGCAGGGAAGACTTGCCGAAGCCTGCGGCGGGGCCGTGCCGGGCGAGGGCAGCTATTGGTTGGTCTGGCCGTCTGTCGGCGCTTGGTATCCGCCGCTTCAGGCGTTCCGGTCCTGGTTGGTGGCCGAGGCCGCCGATCCGGACGGAGAGGAGATGCTGCCGCGTTGAGGCAATTTGGCAAGAACGGACACTGTCTTGCGCGAAGCGGTCATGTCGCGACCTGTACCTCTGTCGTCCAGAGACGACAGCGCTCGGCCAGCGTGCCCGGAAGCGGGCGGTCTGTGTAAAGTCGGTCGAGATCGGCCAGGGACGCGATCCTGACCGGGGCCCGACGCTCGAGCTTGGAGGCATCGGCCACCAGCCAGCCGGCGCGCGACTGCCGCAGGATCGCCTGCGCGACCCTCACTTCCTGCGGGTCGAAATCGAGCAGGTCCCCCTCGATATCAAGCGCGGAGGTGCCGATCACGGCGAGATCGACCTTGAAGTGCCGGATCGCGTCGGTCGTCAGGTCGCCGACGAGCCCGCCATCGGCGCGGCGCAGCACGCCGCCGGCGACGATCACCTCGCAGCTGTCATTTGCGGCGAGGATATTCGCGACGTTCATGTTGTTGGTGACGACGGTCAGGTTCCGGTGGGAGAGGAGGGCCCGGGACACCGCCTCGGTGGTGGTGCCGATGTTGAGAAAGAGCGAAGAGTTGTCGGGAATGGCCTCGGCACAGGCCCGTGCGATCGCCGCTTTTGCTTCGGCATTCATCAGGCGGCGTTCGGCATAGCCGATATTCGCGACGCCGGCGCGCAGCACCGCGCCGCCGTGGACACGGTCAAGCTGTCCCGCCTCGGAGAGGTCGCCAAGGTCGCGGCGGATCGTCTGCAGGGTCACGCCGAAGCGTTCGGCGAGCGCCTCGACCGAGACGCGCCCCTCGGCCCGGGCGATGTCGAGAATCTCGCTTTGCCGGAAGTTCAATGCCATGGGGCCTCCCTTCGACGCCAACAATAGACGGGGTACGCCCCGGGGCAAAGCGAACATTTACGCGCATGGATGTTGACAAAACGCGCTCCCGTACGGGATAGAAAGAGGCAGCAGCGGGAGCCGCCAATGGTCTCTGAATCCATTCCCGAACCCTCCTACGACCTTTTCGTGATCGGCGGCGGCATCAACGGTGTCGGTATCGCGCGGGACGCGGCGGGGCGCGGCGCCTCGGTTGTTCTGGCCGAGATGGGGGATCTCGCGCAGGCGACCTCCTCGGCCTCGACCAAGCTTTTTCACGGCGGGCTGCGCTATCTCGAATATTTCGAGGTCGGGCTCGTCCGGAAGGCGCTGATCGAACGCGAAGTCCTGTTGCGCGCGATGCCGCATATCAGCTGGCCGCTGCGCTTCGTCCTGCCGCTGCAAGAGGACATGCGGTTCGAAAGCGCCACGCCAACCTCGCGGCTTCTTTCGGTGGTGATGCCCTGGATGAAGGGTCGGCGCCCGGACTGGCTGATCCGGTTCGGACTTTTCCTGTACGACCATCTTGGCGGGCGGAAGATCCTGCCGGGCACGCGTTCGGTAAACCTTACGGCTGATCCGGCCGGTGCGCCGCTGAACCGCAAGTTTCGCAAGGCCTATGAGTATTCCGACTGCTGGGTGCAGGATTCGCGGCTTGTCGTCCTCAATGCCCGCGACGCCGAGGCGCGGGGCGCCCGAATCCTGACGCGCGCCAAGGTGGTCGAGGCGCGGCGCGCGGGTGATGTTTGGGAGGTGACGGTGGACCTCGGCCCGCGCCGCAAGGTGTTCCGCGCCAAGGTGCTTGTGAATGCCGGCGGTCCCTGGGTGGAGCGTGTCGTCCGTGATGTTGCTCATGGCCAGACGAGGGCACATATCCGCCTTGTCCGCGGCTCGCATATCGTGACGCGGCGGCTCTTCGATCACGGCCGCGCCTATTTCTTCCAGGGGACCGACGGGCGCATCATCTTCGCGATTCCGTATGAGGAAGACTTTACCCTGATCGGCACCACCGATGCCGACCATCCGGGCGACCCCGGTGAGGCGCGATGCACCGAGGCCGAGGCCGACTACCTCTGTGCCTTCGCCTCGCAGTATTTCACGCGGCCGGTCACACGTGCCGATATCGTCTGGACCTATTCAGGCGTCCGGCCGCTCTATGACGACGGCGCCTCGTCGGCCAGCGCCGCGACGCGGGATTATGTCCTGACGCTTGATGCCGAGGGGCCGCCTGTTCTGCATGTCTTCGGCGGAAAGATCACAACCTATCGCAAGCTGGCCGAGGCGGCGCTCGCCAAGATCGCCCCGCATCTGCATCTGGCTGCGGGTCCGTGGACGGCGGGTGTTCCGCTGCCCGGCGGTGACTTTCAGGTCGATGGTGTGCCCGATCTCATCGCGGACCTCGCGGAGCGGTTTCCCTTCCTCGACGCCTTCACGACGCGCCGCCTGATCCGCACCTACGGTAGCGAAGCGGCCACGATGCTGGGCGACGCGCCATCGCTCGCCGATCTTGGCCAGACTTTCGGCGCAGGCTTGACCGAGCGGGAAGTGCGCTGGTTGATGGAGAAGGAGTATGCGGCGACCGCCGAGGATGTCGTCTGGCGCCGCACGAAACTCGGCCTGCGCATGAGCGGCGAGGAGGTCACCGCACTGGACGCATGGATGGCCGCGACCGGGGGGGAGCAATGAGTCACATCCTCGCAATCGACCAAGGCACCACATCGAGCCGGGCGATCCTGTTCGACGCGGCGATGAAAGTGGTGGCGGTCGCGCAGCAGGAGTTCCCGCAGCATTTCCCTGCCTCGGGTTGGGTCGAGCACGAGCCGGAGGACCTGTGGCAGACGACGCTTGCGACGGCGCGCGAAGCGATCGCGAAGGGCGGCGGCGCCGAGGTCATTGCCGCCATCGGCATCACGAACCAGCGCGAGACGACGGTGGTCTGGGACCGCGAGACGGGCAAGCCGGTGCATCGCGCAATTGTCTGGCAGGACCGCCGCACCTCGCAGATGTGCCAAAGGCTGAAGGCCGAGGGACATGAGCCGATGATCGCGGCGCGGACCGGCCTTCTGCTTGATCCCTATTTCTCGGGCACCAAGGTGGCCTGGATACTCGATACGGTCGACGGCGCGCGGGCAAGGGCCGAGGCGGGGAAACTGCTTTTCGGAACGGTAGACTGCTATCTGATCTGGCGATTGACCGGCGGCCGTGTCCACGCCACGGATGCGACGAATGCCTCGCGCACTTTGCTGTACGATATCCGCAAAGGTACGTGGGACAACGATATTCTTGAAATCCTGAATATTCCGACGGCAATGCTGCCGCGCGTTCTGGACAGCGCGGCCGACTTCGGGGAAAGCGATCCGGGGATCTTCGGACGCGCCATACCGATCCGGGGGGTCGCGGGCGACCAGCAGGCGGCGACGGTCGGACAGGCCTGTTTCACGCCGGGGATGATGAAATCGACCTATGGGACGGGGTGCTTTGCGCTTCTGAACACCGGTGCCGATCCGGTCGCCTCGCAAAACCGGCTTCTGACGACAATCGCTTATCAGCTCGGCGGCACGCCGACCTATGCGCTCGAGGGGTCGATCTTTGTCGCTGGGGCCGTTGTCCAGTGGTTGCGCGACGGGCTGAAGATCATCCGCGCGGCGGGTGAGACGCGCGCGCTGGCAGAAGCGGCGGACCCGGCGCAGGACGTGGTCCTTGTGCCCGCCTTCACCGGCCTCGGCGCGCCCTACTGGAATGCGGATTGCCGGGGGGCGATCTACGGAGTGACGCGGAACACCGGACCGGCAGAGCTGTCCCGCGCCGCGCTGGAAAGCGTCGGCTTCCAGACGCGCGACCTTCTCGAGGCGATGCGCGCCGACTGGGGCGCCGCCGACAAGGGCGTGCTGAGGGTCGATGGCGGCATGACGGCCTCGGACTGGGCGATGCAGTTTCTGGCAGATATCATCGACGCCCCGGTCGATCGCCCCGAAGTGACCGAGACGACAGCGCTGGGCGCCGCCTGGCTCGCCGGGTCTGCCGCCGGGATCTATCCCGACATGGACGGGTTCGCGGCAAGCTGGGCGCTCGACCGCCGCTTCAACCCGGAGATGGAAGCGGACCGCCGCGCGGTGAAGTACGCCCGCTGGAAACGCGCGGTCTCCGCAACGCTGAGCGTCTGACGCCCGCGCGGTCAGGCCAGCAGGTCGCGCACCATCGGGATCACTTTGGTGCCGTAAAGCTCGACCGATCGCATGAGCCGGTCATGCGGCATCGGACCCGAGGAGTATTTCATCTCGAACCGCTGAATCCCCAGCGCCTTCACCGTGCCGGCAATCTTGCGTGCGACCGTCTCGGGCGCGCCGACGTAGAGCGCGCCCTGCGCCGCTTCGGCCTCGAAGTGATCTCGGGTCACCGGCGACCAGCCGCGCTCGCGGCCGATGCGGTCGAGGAGACGCTTGTAATGCGGCCAGAGGTCGTCCCTGGCCTCGACGTCGGTCGGCGCGACATGGCCGGGGGAATGGACACCGATCGGCTGCGGCGCCTGTCCCGCTTCGGCAGCAGCGCGGCGGTAGAGATCGGTAAAGGGCCGGAAGCGTGCGGCCGGGCCGCCGATGATGGCGAGCATCATCGGCAGGTCGTAATGGACGGCCCGCACCACCGATTCCGGCGTGCCGCCAACGCCGATCCAGGCACGCATTGGCCGGGACAGGGTCGGGTAGACCGGCTGGCTGCGAAGCGGCGGCCGCGTCGTGCCCGACCACGACAGCTTCGGCTCGCGCAGGAGCCGCGCGAAAAGGTCGAGCTTTTCGTTGAAGAGGGTCTCGTAGTCGTTCAGGTCGAACCCGAAGAGCGGAAAGCTTTCGGTGAAAGACCCCCGGCCGAGGATCGCCTCGGCCCGGCCCCCCGAGAGCGCATGAAGCGTCGAGAACCGCTGGAAGACGCGGATCGGATCGTCGGAGGACAGGACCGTCACCGCGGTGCCAAGCTTGATCCGTGAGGTCTTCGCGGCGATGGCGCCAAGGATCACCTCGGGCGCGGAGATCGCGAAATCGTCGCGGTGGTGTTCGCCGAGGCCGATGAAATCGACGCCGGTCTGATCGGCGAGCACGGCCTGATCGACCACGTCGCGTATGACCTCGTCTTGCGGTTTCATCTTGCCATCCGGGGCAAGGGTCACATCGCCGAATGTGTCGAGGGCGAGTTCGATGGTCATCCTGTGCACCTCCTGTTTCACGCCGGTCTAGGCTGCCATCCACGCGGGGGGAAGGGCGCCTTGCGCACGGCGCCTGTGCGGGCCAAGAGGGCGGACGCCGCGCGGCAAGATATGCAGTTCAGCCGTTCTCGCGGAGGACCCCGCCGGCAAGGTAGAGCGAGCCGCAGATGAGGATGCGCGCGCCGGGATCCCTCGCGGCGATCTGGCGGACGGCGGCAAGGACACTTTCGGCGGTCCCTGCCTCGATCCCGGCCCGGGCGGCGGCGGCCTGCGTCTGCTCGGCAGTAAGGGTGTTGGCCTCGCCGGGGATCGAGACAGCGGTGAGGGTCGCGGCCTCGGCCGCGACCGGGCGGAGGTAGCCGGCGATGTCCTTTGTATTCAGCATGCCGAGGACAAGGTGCGTCGGCCGCTTCGGCATCCGTGCGAGTGTTGCGGCAACTGCCTCTCCACCCGCCGGATTGTGCCCGCCGTCGAGCCAGAGCTCGCATCCGCCGGCGGCCTCGACAAGCGGGCCATGCTTCAGCCGCTGCATCCGCGCGGGCCAGTCTGCATTGGTCACGGCCGCCTCGTAGGCGTTCACCGTGGCGCCAAGGTGGCGCAGCGCGGCGAGCGCGGCGCCGGCATTGTCGATCTGGTGCGGCCCGGGCAGGTTCGGAAGCGGCAGGTCGAGAAGCCCGTCCTCATCCTGATAGATCAGGCGCCCGCGTTCCTCGAAGGCATGCCAGTGCTGGCCATGCACCAGAAGCGGGCAGCCGAGCCGTTCGGCCCGCGCCTCGATGACTTCAATTCCCTCGGGCGCCTGCGGGCCGACGACACAAGGCACGCCGCGCTTGAGGATGCCGGCCTTTTCGCCGGCGATCTCGGCCAGCGTCTCGCCCAGGTACTGCTGATGATCGATCGAGACGGGCGTGATGATCGTCAGGCGGGGACGTTCGACGACATTGGTGGCGTCGAGCCGCCCGCCGAGGCCGACCTCGAGCAGCGTCCAGTCCGCAGGCGTGCGCGCAAAGGCAAGAAGCGCAGCACAGGTCGTGATCTCGAAATAGGTGATCGGTATGCCGCCGTTCGCGGTTTCGCACTCTTCAAGAATTTCGGTAAGATAGTCCTCTGAAATGAGTTTTCCTGACAGCCTGATCCGCTCGTGAAACCGGGCGAGGTGGGGTGAGGTATAGGCGAGGACCCTGCCGCCCATCGCCTCGAGTCCGGCGCGGATCATCGCCTGGGTCGATCCCTTGCCGTTCGTCCCGGCGATATGGATCACCGGCGGCAGGCCGCGCTCGGGGTGATCGAGCGCCTCCAGAAGACGCCAGACCCGGTCCAGCGTCAGGTCGATGATCTTGGGATGCAGCGCCATCATGCGCGCCAGGATCAGGTCCGAACTGCCTTGCATCGCGTCCCCCGCAGATGGTTGCCGAGCCTCCTGCCGGGGGCCTTCCGCCCCCGGCCCCCCGAGTGTTTCGGGACAGATAGCGTCTTAGCCCGCCTTGGTCTTCGCCGGTTCGGCCGGCTTTGCCTCGGGCTTCGGCAGATCGCCCCGGACCGGAGGAGACTGGCGCATCAGCATCCGCAGGATCACCGTCAGTTCGTCCTTGATGTCCTTGCGGTGCGTCACCCGGTCGAGCATGCCATGATCGAGAAGATATTCCGACCGCTGGAACCCCTCGGGCAGCTTCTCGCGGATCGTCTGTTCGATCACGCGCGCGCCCGCGAAGCCGATCAGTGCGTTCGGCTCGGCAATCTGCACATCGCCAAGCATGGCGTAGGAGGCTGTGACGCCGCCGGTCGTCGGATGGGTCAAGACGACGACATAGGGCAGGCCCGCTTCCTTCAGCATCTGGATCGCGATCGTGGTGCGCGGCATCTGCATCAGGCCAAGGATGCCTTCCTGCATCCGTGCGCCGCCGGCGGCGGAGAAGAGCACAAAGGGCCGTTTCAGCTTCACCGCACGTTCCGCTCCGGCGACAACCGCGTTGCCGACGTACATCGACATCGAGCCGCCCATGAAGGCGAAGTCCTGCGCGGCGACGACGATCGGGGTGCGGCCGATCTCGCCTTCGGCGACCAGCATCGCCTCTTTCTCGCCGGTTGCCTTCTGGGCCGCCTTCATCCGGTCGGGGTATTTCTTCTGGTCACGGAACTGCAGCGGGTCGGCGATCGGGTCTGGCACCTTCACCTCGGTGAAGACGCCGCCATCGAAAAGGTGGCCGAAGCGCTCTCGCGGGGTGATCGCCAGGTGATGGCCGCAATTGGTACAGACATTCAGGTTTTCTGCCAGCTCGCGGTGGAACAGCATGGTTCCGCATTCGGGGCACTTGGTCCAGAGGTTGTCGGGAACCTCGCGGCGCGAGAAGAGCGAATTGATCGTCGGCCGGACGTAGTTGGTTATCCAGTTCATCGGCGCGTCATCCCCCTGCCGTGGGCGCGGGGACGGTCCTGCCCCCGCCGGTCAGGCCCTCAGATAGGCCTGTCGCGGCGGAAATGCAATCAGACGCGCAGGACGAGACGGGCGAGAAGCCAGGACACGATCATCACGGCGAAATCGACGGCGAGCGCGGGTCCGAGGACGCCGGGCGCCGAGAGGTCGAGGGTCAGGCGCCAGAGCGCGAGGCCGTCGAGATTACCCGCGAGCCCGACAAGAAGCAGCGCCGACAGGTTATTGGCGAAATGAAAGCCCATGGCGGCGCCGAGCGTGCCGGTCCGGGCGGTCAGGTCTGCGGCGAGAGAACCGAAGACGAAGGCCCAGATCGCAATCGACCAGGCGTTGGATCCGAAATCGGCCGGCAGGTAATGGCCGGATGCAAAGAGGGCCGAGGGAACGGTCATCCAGACGGCGGGATAGGCGAAGCGGACGGCAAGCTGCTGTTGCAGGTATCCACGGAAGACGAGTTCCTCGGCGCCGGTCTGCACCAGCACAGCGACCAGCGCAAACGGCAGGTAAAGCAGGAAGGTGCCGAACGGCAGGCCGGGGCTGATCTCTTCGGCGCCGAGGTGAAGTGGAAGGAGGAGAAGATTCAGCGCCGCGACGGCACCCGTGACCAGGAGGAAATCGTTCAGCGCGCGCGACACCGGCCCGCCGAAAAGCGTCGCCGCGCTGCGCCGGTGCACGATCCGTACGGCTGCCATCGCGCCAAGGGCAAGTCCGAGAAAGGTCCAGAGCGTGAGGAGGAGCATGCCCGGCGTGTTGCCGAAGGCGAGGCGCTGCAGGATGACGGCGGCGGTCCAGCGCCCGTAGGTGTCGCTGAGATAGGCGTGCAGAAGGAAGAGTCCGCCGAGATAGGTCGCGACGATGACCGCAACCCCGGGGATCAGGCGCCAAAGCTCCCGCTTTTCGCGCGCCGGGGCGATGAAGGCGTCATGCGGGCGATAGGCGGGCGTCATGGCTGCACGCTAGCCGTGGCGCGCACCCGCCGCAATGGCATCGGCGGCTGTCGCATGGCTTGCCGGCGGCTCTCGGCTGGCCTATGGCAGCACGGGCTTGAAGCATGGCGGGGGCGAGGACAGATGCCGGTGCGGTTGCTGCGCGGAATGATCGTTCTGGCCGTCATGGCGGGCGTTTCGGCATGTGTCCCGGGCGGAATCGACCCGACCGGCGCGCCGGCGACGCGCGCTGCCAGCGTTGCGGGCGGCGCGGTCGTTCTTGCCGGGCCGCAGGGCTATTGCATTGATCGCGGCAGGATTCGCGAAAGGGAAAGCACGGTCTTCGCACTCTTCGGGACCTGTGCGGCGCTCTCGGGCGCCGCCGGGTCTGGGCAGCCGTCGCGCCCGGCGATCCTGACGGCCTCTGTCGCGCCCGGCGCGCCGGACGGGTTCGAGGCGTCCTTTCCCCAGCTTGCCACCTTCTTCCGTTCCGAGCCGGGCCGCGCCGCGCTCAGCCGTTCCGGCAAGGCATCGAGTGTCGTGGTTGACCGCATCTCGTCCCGTGGCAGCGTGCTCTATCTTCATGTACAGGACACCGCCGGCATGGCCGGGCAGTCGGTCGAACCGGACTACTGGCGCGCGGTCTTCGCGGTCCGGGGACACATGGTCTCGCTGTCGGTCATGTCCCTCGAATCGGCGCCGGTGGGGGACGCCGAAAAGCGTCAGATCCTCGCGGCCTTCGTCGCGGCGGTTCAGGGCGCGAACGCAGGGCGGGCGCCCGCCTCTTGAAGAACCGGGCGCGCCTGTTGCCCGGCAGACCCGGCCATCGCCGCAGACTGGAAACGATGCTACAAAACTGTTTCTTGGCCGCGATGGCTGCGCCATACAGGGCGCCATGGGGATCGAAGGCGACACTCTGATCGGCCGAATCTTGTTTCGCCGGACACTGGCCCGTTGGCGCGGGCTGGCGGGGCATGTTTCGGACATGACGCCGGCGGGTCTCAGGGCTTTGCGCGGACAGGCGCGGCAGATGCGGCGCGAGATTGATCGCGCGCTGCAACGCGCCGATGCGAGGCTCGCGCTGCCCGACCCCGGGGGCGTAGCGATTCCGCGGCCGCAGCTTGCCGACTGGGCTTGGCGGCCGGCGATCTGGAACGGGCGGGTCGATCCTGCGGGCTGCGCCGCTGTTGAGAACCGGACCACGTTCGGCACCGGGGCCGCGATATTTCACGATTGCCGGATGAACGAGCTGACGGTCCGCCAGATTCGGAACACGCGGTCCACCGACCTTTCCCCCTTTGCGCTCTCGTTCGACGTCTTCCGCTTTGCCGGTTCGTTCCTCTCGCTCGTCCTCGATCTGCCGGAGGCGGCGGTTGCCGGTCTGAAACTGTCGCATGTGCTCCGGCTTGAGGTCGGGGCAGAGTTCGAGGCGCCGCTCGAGGTCTTCGCGCGGCTCAACGTGAAGCACGGGCCGAACACCGAGCAATTGGTGCGCGAGCTGGATTTCACCGGCGATCTTGCCGTCGCCGAATTCGATCTCTTCCACGCGCGGATCAACGAGCGGCGGATCGAGCGGGCCTGGCTCGAACTGATCTTCGAGGGGCCGGAGATGAACCGGATCGTTCTGCGCGACGTCACGATGAGCCGCCGCCCGAGGGCCGAGCTGTGAGCGGGGACGCACCGGTCGCCGGCCTTCTTCACAGCACGATCCGCGCGGGCGTCTGGTCGGCAGAACTGGTCCTGCCCGGCGCGACCGAGGCGCCGCCGCTTGAGGTGGTGCACCTCGGCACACCGCTCGATGGGCTGGTCGTCGGCTCCTTGCACACGGCGGGGCGATGGCCCCTGTCGGTCGCGATCCCGGCCGAAAGGATTTCCGACGGGGTGCAGACCTTCGTCGTGCGGCGCATCGACACCGGGGCGCGGCTCGGTCACTTCACACTCATCGCCGGCGAGCCGCTGGAGGACGACCTTCGCGCCGAGATCGACCTCTTGCGGGCCGAGCTTGACCTTCTGAAGAAGGCGTTCCGGCGCCACTGCGCCGAAAGCAGGTCCCCGTAGCGCCCCTGACGCAGCGTTTGCCGTGACCTTGGCGCCCGGCCCGCGCAAGATCGCGGCACGAGGAGGAGGCCCCATGACCCACTACCCGCATCTGCTTGCGCCGCTCGACCTTGGCCATGTGACGCTGCCCAACCGGGTGCTCATGGGGTCGATGCATACGAACCTCGAGGAGACGCGCGACTGGAACCGGGTCGCCGAGTTCTATGCCGCGCGGGCAAGGGGCGGGGTCGCCCTCATGGTGACGGGCGGCATGGCGCCGAACCGAGAGGGAGGGGTCTTTCCGGGTGCTGCGGGGCTATTCACCGCAGAGGACATTGCCAACCAGCGGATCGTCACGGCGCGCGTGCATGACGCCGGCGGCCGGATCGCCATGCAGATCCTTCATGCCGGGCGATATGCCTACGGTCCTGACTGCGTCGCGCCTTCTGCCATCAAGTCGCCGATCTCGCCCTTCCCGCCAAAGGAACTGGACGAGGCAGGGATCGAAAAGCAGATCGCCGATATCGCCACGGCCGCCGTGCGGGCGCGCGAGGCGGGGTATGACGGCGTCGAGGTGATGGGGTCGGAGGGTTATTTCCTCAACCAGTTCCTTGTCGCCCATACCAACAAGCGTACCGACGGCTGGGGCGGCAGCCTCGAGAACCGGATGCGCCTTCCGATCGAGGTCGTTCGCCGGGTGCGGGCTGCTGTTGGCCACGACTTCATCCTGATCTACCGCATCTCGCTGCTCGATCTTGTCCCGCAGGGGCAAAGCTGGGACGAGGTCGTGACGCTGGCCAAGCAGATCGAGGCGGCGGGCGCGTCGATCCTGAACACCGGCATCGGCTGGCATGAGGCGCGCATCCCGACGATCGCGACTTCGGTGCCGCGTCGGGCCTTTGCCTGGGTGACAAAGAAGCTGATGGGCGAGGTGGCGATCCCGATCATCACCTCGAACCGGATCAACACGCCCGAAGTGGCCGAGGCGGTGCTGGCCGAAGGCTGCGCCGACATGGTGTCGATGGCGCGGCCCTTTCTTGCCGACCCGGATTTCGTGCGGAAAGCGGCCGAAGGGCGCGGGGCCGAGATCGCGCCATGCATCGCCTGCAACCAGGCCTGTCTTGACCACACCTTCGCGGGCAAGATCTCGACCTGCCTCGTCAACCCGCGCGCCGCGCACGAGACGGAGCTTGTCCTGACGCCCGCTGCGACGCCGAAGCGGATCGCCGTGGTCGGCGCCGGACCGGCGGGGCTGTCGGCGGCGCTGGCGCTGGATGAACGCGGCCATGACGTCACGCTGTTCGAGAAGGCAGACGAGATCGGCGGGCAGCTGAACCTCGCCAAGCAGGTGCCGGGCAAGGAGGAGTTCCACGGTCTGGTCGCCTGGTTCGCCACCATGCTCGGGAAGAGCGGCGTGTCGCTTTGCCTTGGAACCGAGGCGGATGCCGAGCGGCTTGCCGGCTTTGACGAGGTTGTCATTGCGACCGGCGTGCGGCCGCGCGACCCCGGCATTCCCGGGCAGGGGGGCGGAAACACGCTGTCCTACATCGAGGTGCTTCGCGGTGCGCCGGTCGGCGCCTCGGTTGCGATTGTCGGCGCGGGGGGGATCGGCTTTGATGTGGCCGAGTTCGTCGCGCAGGCCGGAGACAGCCCGACGCTTCACCTTGGCGAATGGCTCGCCGAGTGGGGTGTGGCCGATCCTGCGGCGAAGCGCGGCGGCCTTGCCGAGCCCCGTCCCGAGGCCGCCGCGCGGCAGGTGACACTTCTTCAGCGCAAGCCCGAAAAGCCGGGCCGCAAGCTTGCCAAGACCACGGGCTGGATCCACCGGGCGACGCTGCAGGCGAAGGGTGTCGAGATGATCGGAGGCGTGAACTACGAAGCGATCGAGGCCGGCGGCCTGCGCGTCTCGACCGGGCCCGAACGCGCCAACCCTCGGCTGATCCCGGCCGAAACCATCGTGCTCTGCGCCGGACAGGAAAGCGAGCGCCGTCTCGCGGATACCCTCCTCGCGCGCGGGATCCATCCGAATGTCATCGGCGGGGCCGACCTCGCGGCCGAGCTGGATGCCAAGCGCGCCA
>JAGRDU010000201.1 GCA_020446905.1 Paracoccaceae bacterium
TCGCCCGAGAAGGGGCAGACCTTGCGGCGGCGGAAAAACGGTTTGTTCGCCATGTCTTAGGTTCCTTTCCTCGAGGCTCGGGTCAACGACGATCGCGGCGATCGCCGCGATCGCCCCGGTCACCGCGATCGCCCCGGTCACCGCGGTCCCCACGCTCGCCGCGGTCCCCGCGTTCGTCACGCTTCTGCATCTGCACCGAGGGGCCTTCCTCATGCGCGTCGACCTTGATCGACATGACGCGCATCACGTCGTCGTGCAGGCGGGCGAGCCGCTCCATCTCCAGCACGGCGGCCGAAGGCGCATCCGAACGGAGGTAGGCGTAGTGGCCCTTGCGGTTCTTGTTGATCTTGTAGGCCATCGTCTTGACGCCCCAGTACTCGCTCTCGACGACCTTGCCGCCGTTGTCCGCGAGGACGGTGCCGAAATGTTCGATGAGGCCTTCGGCCTGCGCGTTGGAAAGGTCCTGACGCGCGATGAGGACATGCTCGTACAGCGGCATGTATGCTCCTTTTTCGTCTCAGGCGGCTTCATAGGCGGGGTGACACCTTCCGCGCCCCGCCACGAGAGGCTTCGCCGGTTCCCGTGAATGCGGAAGGATGCGGCCTTATAGAGGAATGCGGCCGCGATGCAAGCGATCCTTCGGCCGCGCCCTCTTCTTGTCTCGCGGGGCCAAAGAATCTAGAGGTGGTCAAAAGTGGTGAGGGGCCAGATGAAGCGCGCATTCGTATTTCCGGGGCAGGGCGCACAGACCGTCGGTATGGGCCGCGCGCTGGCCGAGGCCTATCCGCCCGCGAAGGCGGTCTTCGACGAGGTCGACGCGGCACTGGGCGAAAAGCTCTCGGTGCTGATCTGGGAGGGCGATCAGGAGACCCTGACGCTGACCCGGAACGCCCAGCCGGCGCTGATGGCGACGTCGATCGCCGCCTTGCGCGCGCTTGAGGCCGAGGGCATCCCCGTCACCTCGGCGGCCTATGTCGCGGGTCATTCGCTGGGGGAATATTCCGCCCTTTGTGCGGCCGGTGCCTTGAGCCTGGGCGACACCGCCCGGCTTCTGCGGCTGCGCGGAGAGGCGATGCAGGCGGCGGTGCCGGTCGGGGTCGGCGCGATGGCCGCGCTGCTCGGCCTCGATTTCGAGGCGGCGGCGGCGGTCGCGGCCGAGGCGGCGGAAGGTGAGGTCTGCCAGGCGGCAAACGACAACGATCCCGCGCAGGTCGTGGTCTCGGGGCACAGGGCCGCGGTGGAACGCGCCGTCGAGATCGCCAAGGCCAAGGGCGCGAAGCGGGCGATCCTTCTGCCGGTGTCCGCTCCGTTCCACTGTGCCCTGATGGAGCCGGCCGCGCGCGCGATGGCCGAGGCGCTCGACGATGTGGAGATCAGGGCGCCGGTTGTCCCGCTTGTCGCTAATGTGCGCGCCAGTGCGGTCAGAGATCCCGCGCTGATCCGGACGCTTCTGGTCGAACAGGTGACCGGTTCGGTCCGCTGGCGCGAGTCCGTGGCCTGGATGGCCGGGCAGGGCGTGACCGCGTTCTGGGAGATCGGCGCCGGCAAGGCGTTGTCGGGGATGATCCGGCGGATCGCCAAGGAGGCCGAGACGCGCGCCGTTGGCACCCCCGAAGAGGTTCTCGCCGCGAAGGGCTGAGCGCGGGGCAGGCGGAGAGGCCGGGAAGGGCGCTGCCCTCCCCGACCCCTCCCGGAGTATTTGAAGACAGCAAGAGGAGGGGTGGGGATGTTCGATCTGACCGGGAAGGCGGCCCTGGTGACGGGCGCGTCGGGCGGCATCGGTGGCGCCATCGCGCGGGCGCTGCATGACGCCGGGGCGGTCGTAGGCCTGTCGGGGACGCGGGCGGCGCCGCTTGAGGAGCTGGCGGCGGAGCTCGGCGCGCGGGCCTATGTGCTGCCCTGCGATCTGTCGGACAGTGCCGCTGTCGAGGCCTTGCCGAAGGCGGCCACCGAGGCGATGGGATCGCTCGATATCCTCGTCAACAACGCCGGGATCACCCGCGACAATCTCTTCATGCGCATGTCTGACGAGGACTGGCAGTCCGTCCTTGACGTGAACCTGACCTCGGCCTTCCGGCTGGCCCGGGGCGCGGTGCGCGGCATGATGAAGGCGCGCTGGGGACGCATCGTCAACATCACCTCGGTCGTCGGTACCGCCGGCAATCCCGGTCAGGCCAACTACTGCGCTGCGAAGGCTGGCCTCACCGGCATGTCGAAGGCGCTGGCGCAGGAGGTGGCGAGCCGCGGCATCACGGTGAACTGCATCGCGCCGGGCTTCATCGCGACCCCGATGACCGACAAGCTGAACGAGGAGCAGAAGACGCGGCTCGTCGCGGGAATCCCCGCCGGCCGCATGGGAACTCCCGAGGATATCGCGGCCGCCACGCTCTACCTTGCAAGCCCGGCGGCAGCCTATGTCACCGGCGCGACGCTGCACGTGAACGGCGGCATGGACATGGTCTGACCGGCGGCGCGCGCGAAAGCGTTTGCCTCGGGAATAGACTGTGCTATAGGCGGCGACGAAGGGCCGGTGGCAGTGCTTTCGTCGCCGGTTGCCCGCGCCCGAGCGGCAGGGCCTGAGCGGCCCCAGGCGGGCACGAGACGAGGAAGCGGAACCCTCCGCGAAGATTGAGGATAGAACATGAGCGACATCGCTGATCGCGTGAAGAAAATTGTCGTCGAGCATCTGGGCGTCGAGGCGGACAAGGTGACCGAAGGCGCCTCGTTCATCGACGACCTCGGGGCGGACAGCCTCGACACGGTCGAGCTGGTGATGGCGTTCGAGGAGGAGTTCGGGATCGAGATCCCGGATGACGCCGCCGAAACGATCCAGACCTTTGGCGATGCGGTGAAGTTCATCACCGAAGCGGTCTGATCGCAGACGGGACCAGTTCCAAACGGCGCCCTCCGGGGCGCCGTTTTTCGTTGGCGGGGCAGCATGATACCAGAGGTCGAAACCGAACGGCTGATCCTGCGCGGCATGGTGCGGGAGGATTTTCCGAAGCTGGCCGCGATCTGGCAGGAACCGGAGGTCGTCCGCTTCATCGGCGGCAAACCGCGCCCGGTGAACGAAAGCTGGGCGGTCTTCCTGCGCATCGCGGGCGGTTGGGCCATCGAGGGCTTCGGCCAGTGGGGCATCTTCCGCAAGTCCGATGGAGCGTTTCTGGGGCAGACCGGCTTTTTCAACGCGATGCGCGGGCTCGGCCCCGATTTCGACGATGCGCCCGAGGCGGGCTGGGTCCTGACGACCCAGGTCCACGGCCAGGGCTACGGACGCGAGGCAGTGACGGCGGCGCACCGCTGGTTCGATGCGCAAGCCTTTGGCGGGCGAAGCCGCGCGATGATCGAAGTCGGTCACGCAGCGTCCTTTGCCGTGGCAGAACATCTCGGCTACCGTCCCCTGCGCGAGACTGAGGATCTTGGCGACCGGGTGATGCTGCTCGCGCGGAACATCGCGCACTGAGGCGGGGGGCAATGCGGCTGTTCGTGGCGATCAGGATGCCGGAGGAGACCGCGGCCGCAATCGCGCGGCTTCAGGACGAGGTGCCCATTGGCCGTCCGGTGCCCAAGGAGAACCTCCATCTGACCCTGGCGTTCGTTGACGAACGGCGGCCTGACGAGGCCGAGGCCGCGCACGAGGCGCTGGAGGGGCTGCGCGCCGCGCCGGTCGAGATCGCCTTCGGGGGGATGACCGTCCTCGACCCGGCGCGCCCGCAGGCCGTCGTCCTGCCGGTCCCCGAGACGCCGGCGCTGGAGGTGCTGCATCGCGCGGTGATGTCCGCGGTCCGGCGCGCCGGTATCGACCTGCCGCGGCGCCGGTTTCGCCCGCATGTGACGCTGGTCCGACTTGCCGGGCGCCCGACCCCGGACGAGGAAGCTCGGCTGGCCCGTGTCCTCGGACGCACCAGCCAGTCGCCGGTCTGGCCCTTTACCGCGCGCGAGGTCGTCCTCTTCCGCTCGCATCTGCGGCGCGAGGGCGCCGTCTACGAAGAGCTTGCCGCCTATCCGCTAGGCTGAGCCTCGCGCCGGATTCCCGCCAAGCGCGGGGTGGTCCGGTTGCGCGGGTTCGGGCGGGCGTGTATCAGGCTTCGGGAAACAATCAGGGGGGCGCCGATGCGTCGGGTAGTTGTCACGGGTCTTGGACTTGTCACGCCGCTGGCGTCGGGTGTCGACGCGACCTGGAAGCGGCTGATCGCCGGGCAGTCGGGCGCGGGGCCGATCACGCGGTTCGACACGGCGAACGTGGTCACGACCTATGCCTGCGAGATCCCCTTTGGCGATGGCTCGGACGGCACCTTCAACCCCGATGACTGGATGGAGCCGAAGGACCGGCGAAAGGTCGACGATTTCATCCTTTACGGTATGGCGGCCGCCGAGCAGGCGGTCAGGGATGCCGGTTGGGAGGCGCCTTCGGAAGAGGAAAGGCTGCGGACCGGGGTGATGATCGGCTCTGGCATCGGGGGGCTGACCTCGATCGCCGAGACGGCCGTCCTTATCAAGGAACGCGGGCCGAAGCGGGTGTCGCCCTTCTTCATTCCCGGCGCGCTCATCAACCTGATTTCCGGGCAGGTCTCGATCCGCTTCGGCTACAAGGGGCCGAACCATGCCGTCGTCACCGCCTGTTCGACCGGTGCCCATGCCATCGGCGATGCGGCGCGGCTGATCCAGTGGGGCGATGCCGACGTGATGATCGCCGGCGGCGCGGAAAGCCCGATTTCCGAGATCGGAATCGCCGGGTTCAACGCCTGCAAGGCGCTGTCGACGAAACGGCCTGACGATCCGACGAAGGCGTCCCGCCCCTATGATGCCGACCGCGACGGGTTCGTGATGGGCGAGGGTGCGGGCGTCGTCGTGCTGGAGGAATACGAGCACGCCAAGGCACGCGGCGCGAAGATCTATG
>JAGRDU010000202.1:0-563 GCA_020446905.1 Paracoccaceae bacterium
CGACCAGGAAGAGGCGATGGCGATCTCGGACCGCATCGTCGTGATGAACGGCGGCATAGCCGAACAGGCGGGCGCCCCCTTCGAGATCTACAACCATCCAAGCACACGGTTCGTCGCGGGGTTCGTCGGCACGCTCAACATGTTCCCCGCGACGGTCGAGGCGCCCGAGGCGGGGGGGCTGAGCCTTGGCGGGCAGCGGTTGACCCTTCCCGGCCGCAAGATCCCTGCCGCGCGCGGTCAGACGGTCACGCTCGCCCTCCGGCCCGAGGCGATCCGCCTTGGCCGCGCCGAGGGCCATGACGTCGTGTTGCCGGCGATCATCGACGAGGTGCATTTCCTCGGCTCGGTCATCCGCCTCAACCTGCGCGCCGCCGGAACGCTCGTCTCGCTCGACACGTTCAATCGCCCCGACCAGCCCCCGCCGCCCATCGGCAGCGCGGCCGAGATCAGCTTCGCGGCGCGCGACGCGATCCTGCTGCCGGACTGAACCGGCTCTGCCAGCGGCACCGGGCGCCGCGTCTGACATCATTGAGGGGAACCTGGAGGCGGGTACCGGAATCGAA
>JAGRDU010000202.1:593-5569 GCA_020446905.1 Paracoccaceae bacterium
TCTCCGCCAACCCGCCGGAGGTGGATGCGAGATATACCATGCCCAATCGCCGTGCAACCCGCGGCGCGCGCACGCAACACATTCAGGCGGGGCGATAGGTCGCGTGTTGTCCCGTTGCCGAAGGGGGCGTTCTGTGGCAAGACGATTTTCGACCGGCAAACAAAACCAAAGAGTTCAGTCGATGATCGATTTCGCCCAGCGTCGCACGATGATGGTGGACACCCAGGTCCGTCCGAACGATGTCACCAAGTTCCCGATCATCGAGGCGATGCTCGCCATCCCGCGCGAGGTCTTCGTGCCAGGCGCGCAGCGCGAGGCGGCCTATGTCGGCGGCAATATCGAGATCGCGCCCGGGCGCGTGGTGCTTGAGCCGCGCACGCTTGCGAAAATGCTCGACGCGCTCGACATCCAGCCGACTGATCTCGTGCTCGATATCGGCTGCGGGCTCGGCTATTCGGCCGCGGTGATCGCACGCATGGCCGAGGCGGTCGTGGCGCTGGAGGAGGCTGGCCCCCTGGCCGGCGAGGCGCAGTCGCGTCTGTCCGAGGAGGGCGCCGACAATGCCGCCGTGGTCGAGGGGCCGCTGGCCGCCGGCGCGGCAAAGCACGGGCCCTATGACGCGATCGTTGTCGAGGGGGCCGCCGAGGAGGTTCCGGCCGCGATTCTCGCCCAGATCAAGGAAGGTGGACGGATCGGCTGCATCTTCATGGACGGCGCGCTCGGCATCTGCCGGATCGGCCACAAGATCGACGGCGCGGTGACCTGGCGCTTTGCATTCAACGCGTCGGCGCCGGTCCTGCCGGGCTTCGGCGCGGCGCGGGGCTTCACGCTCTGACCGGCGGGGGCCGTGGCGGCCCCCCTGCCTGTGGTATTTTGAAGGATCGCAACATGACACGGTATTTGCCCCGCCTCCTGGCCGCGACGCTTTGTTCGGCAGCCCTGATGGCCGGCGCGGCGCGGTCCGAGACGCTCGCCGACGCGTTGATCTCGGCCTACAAGAATTCCAACCTGCTGGAGCAGAACCGGGCAGTGCTGCGCGCCGCCGACGAAGACGTGGCAGATGCCGTCTCTGCGCTGCGCCCGGTGCTGCAGTGGGTCGCGAATGTCCAGCAATACGATACCCGCCAGCGGGGCGCCGCGCGCGATGCCTCGATCGGGCTTCAGGGGCAGATGACGCTCCTCGATTTCGGCCGCAACCGGCTTGGCGTGGAGATCGCCAAGGAAACCGTGCTCGCGACGCGCGAAGCCCTGATCGGGGTCGAGCAGGATGTGCTGCTTGCGGCCGTCCAGGCCTTCTTTGACGTGCGCAGTGCCAGCGAGAACGTCGCCAACAACCAGAACTCGGTCCGTGTCGTCAGCGAGTTTCTGCGGGCAACGCAGGATCAGTTCGACGTCGGCGAGGTGACGCGGACCGATGTCGCGCAGGCCCAGGCGCGGCTCGCGGCCTCGCGCGCGGGTCTTGCCGCGGCTGAAGGGACGCTGGTCGTCGCCCGCGAAAGCTACAGGGCGGCGACCGGGCACTATCCCGGACCGCTTGCCAACGCGCCGCGTCCGCCGGCACTTCCGAAGTCGCCGGACGAGGCGAGTGCCACCGCGCTGCGCAACCATCCCGGAATCCTGCAGGCGCAGCACATGGCGAAGGTCGCCGATCTTGGTATTTCGGCTGCCGCGGCCGCGCGGATGCCCGAACTGACCGGCTCTGTCGGCATCACCCATTACGATGGCACCGGAGACGATGCCGCCGCCGAGATCGAGCTCTCCCAGACGATCTATGCGGGCGGCAAGCTGTCGGCGGCGCACCGCAAGGCGCTGGCGCAGCGCGATCAGGCGCGGGCTGCACTGCTGCAGGCCAGCGTCGGCGTCTCGCAGGGGGTCGGCAATGCCTTTGCCGCGATCGAGATCGCGCGGGCCCAGATTTCCGCGACCGACCGCCAGATCGAGGCAGCGCAGATCGCCTATGACGGCGTGCGCGAGGAAGCCAAGCTGGGCGCCCGCACCACGCTCGACGTGCTCGACGCCGAGCAGGAACTGCTCGATGCGCGCGCGGCCCGGATCACCGCGGTGGCCGATCTGCAGGTAGCGAACTATTCACTTCTGTCCGCTATGGGGCTTCTGACGGCCGAGCATCTGAATCTCGGCATACCGACCTACGACGCCGAGGCCTATTACAACGCGGTCAAGAAGGCGCCCTCGACCTCGCTGCAGGGCAAGAGCCTCGATCGTGTCCTTCAGGCCATCGGCAAGAATTGAATGCGCCGGTCGGTTGTGGGACGGACCGGCGCGGCCTAAACTGGCGCCGTGCCGTGTGAGGATCGCCGATGTCTGACCGCCTGACGAATATGGAGATTCAGGACGTCCTGTCCTCGATTCGGCGCCTCGTGTCCGAGGACAACCGGCACCGGGAGGAGCGTGTGACGCGCGGGCGCGGCGCGATGGCGAGCGCCGAGGACGGAAAGCTGGTGCTGACCGAGGCGCTGCGTGTCGCCGAGCCTGAGCCCGCCGCGCCCGAATCTGTCGAAGCCGAAATCGCCGGGATACCCGCGCCCGCTGCCGGCGGCGCGCCCGCCGAGGACGAGTCCCTGCGCCTCTCCGTGACGGGAGAGGGCCGTTTTGACGAGGGCGCGCTGGTGCCGCCGGTGACGGATGCGCCCGATGCGGCGCTGGCCGATGTGCCGACCCTTGAGGACACGATCGCCGAGCTTGAAGCCGCGGTGTCGCGGCGCGGCTGGGATTTCGAGCCTGATGGCAGCGAGGTGAGGCGCGGCGCATTGGCCGACGCGGCCCTCGAAGAGGCGTTCGAGAACGGCTTCGGCGTGGACGAGGCCGCCGAGGACGACGAGGCGGCCCTCTCCCAGCCGATCACCGCCGAGGCGATCGCCGACACGCAGGTGGCCGCCATGTCCGAGGCGGAGGGTCCCGCGCCGGAACCGGAATTGACCGCCGCCGAGGGCGAGGACCAGGTCGGGGAGGTGGTCGCGGCAGAGACCTTCGACTTTGCCCCCTCGGACGACGGCATTCCTCTGGCGCGCATCCCCGTCGAGGCGCCCTTCCTGCGCACCGCAGCCGCGATGGCTGCGCACGCCGACTCGCCATCCTGGGCGAAGCGGCCGGAACCCGCGGCCGAGCCGGCTCCTGACGCGCCCGCAATCGAGGCAGAGGCCGATCTGCCCGAAGTGGCGGAAGTCGCGGAAGAGACCGCCGAGGAGACGCCGAAGCGGCCGAGCCGCATCCGCCGCCTCACCCTGATGCCCTCCGACCGGACAGACGTCGCCGAAGACATCGCGGACGAACAGCTTGCCGACATCTCGCCCGCGATCCCCGGTGCCGATGCGGGGGCGGAGGAGGATACCGACGCCTCGCTCTTTGCGGCGGGCGACGAGACCGTGATCGACATGGACATGCTGCGCGATCTCGTGGCCGAGATCATCCGCCAGGAACTGCAGGGCAACCTTGGCGAGCGGATCACGCGGAACGTCAGGATGCTGGTGCGGCGCGAGGTCAACCGCGCGCTTGAAGGCCGCAGCTTCGAGTAGCGAGCGCCGCTGGTCGCCGCCGGGACACCCCGCAAGGCCCAAACGAAAACGCGCCCCGCCGGGGCGCGTCTTTCGTTTAGGCCTCTGCGCCCTCGTCAGGCGGCTTCAGCCTCATCCATCGCGGCGGCGCGGCGTTCACTCTCTTCGCGCGACAGCGCGACCGAGGTGCGAATCCCCTTCGACACAAATTCCATCAGCCCCTTCACCACCCGTTCGTTCGGGTCGATCCCGGCACAGGACAAAACCTCGCGCCCATCGCGGGAGCGGGCCCAACGGGCAATCTGCTCGGGCCCGTTGCCATACTTCTTATCATCGGCAATCGCATCGTCGAGCGCCGCCAGAACCACCGCCGCGAAAAGCTTGCGCGACCTTTGGCCTTGCTCGTAGTTGAATGCGGTGCCGTCAACGAAATCGCGCATTGTACAGTCCGTTCTTATTGCTCTTGCGTTTACCGGCGTCCCGCTGTTTAGGGCGTTTCACCCACGATTCGGTATGCCCCATGGCGCATGGCAGTCATGCAGTGGCGGAATAGTTGACGCTAGGAGACCACCGCATCTAGTTGGCTTGCGCGCAAACAGCCCGGCATATATAGGTGCCGGCCAAATCGTTTCAACCTTTTGTCAAGGTTTCAGACCCATGGCCAAGATCAACGGCAACGAAATCCGCCCCGGCAACATCCTGGAGCATGACGGCGGGCTCTGGGCTGCCGTCAAGGTGAACCACGTCAAGCCCGGCAAGGGCGGCGCCTTTGCCCAGGTCGAATTGAAGAACCTGCGCGACGGGCGCAAGCTGAACGAGCGCTTCCGCTCGGAAGACAAGGTCGAGCAGGTGCGGCTTGAGCAGAAGGACCAGCAGTTCCTCTACGAGAACGACGGTCGTCTTGTCTTCATGGACGCCGAGACCTTCGAGCAGATCGAACTGGATGCCGAACTCTTGGGTGACCGCCGCCCGTTCCTTCAGGACGGCATGACGGCGACGATCGAATACTACGGCGACGAGGCACTTTCGGTCTCGATCCCGCAGAAAGTGACCTGCACCGTGACCGAGACGGAGCCGGTGGTGAAGGGCCAGACGGCGGCGAACAGCTACAAGCCCGCGATCCTCGACAACGGTGTTCGGATCATGGTGCCGCCCTTCATCGGTGAGGGTGAGGCGATCATCATCAACACCGACACGATGGAATACTCCGAGCGCGCCTGACGGGCTTCCTCAGATCAGGCTGATGCGGGCCTCGCCGGCCCGCATTTCCTTTTCCGCGCGGTCGAAACGCAGATGGGCAATCCCCCTGCCGCCTGACTGGGTGTAAAGCACCCCCGCCGGCTTGCCGTCCGCGAGGATCTGCGTTCCCATCGGCGCCTGTCCCTCGACCCGGACGGTCGCAAGGCCCTTGCGCAGCTCGGTCTTGTGCTTCATCCGCGCCGTCACTTCCTGCCCGACATAGCA
>JAGRDU010000202.1:5574-7004 GCA_020446905.1 Paracoccaceae bacterium
AATCGACGCCGTGCAGCCGCTCGAACCCGGCTTCGAGGATGTAGGTCTCGTCCGGGATCAACTCGATCCCGGTCTCGGGGATGCAGTGCGCCACGCGGATGCTGTCCCAGTCGATTGTCGCCGCCCCGCCCGGCGTGGCCGCATAGAGGCGCCAGCCGAGCGCGGGATGGCGCGGATCGGCAAAGGCGCCTTGCGGCGGCTCTCCGAGGCCGCGAGTAACGGTCAGCGGCGATGGCGCGATCTGGACGACCGCCCGCAGCCGGTACATCGAGAGCCGCCGCATGAGACCCTCCGCAAGGCTGTCCTTCACGTCGAGAAGGATCGACTCACCGGAGGGCACGAGGAAGAAATCGGCCAGATACTTGCCCTGCGCGGTCAGAAGCGCGGCATAGACGATGCCGTCCTTCAGGCGCGCAAGGTCGTTCGACACCAGCCCTTGCAGGAATTGCACGCGGTCCGCGCCGGTGATCTCGAACACCGTGCGGCCGGGGTCGGCCTCGCCGGAGCTGGTCATGGGCGTCTCCTCCTGCGGTCAGTCGGAAAACTGCAGCCGGCAGAGCCCGGCGTAAAGTCCGTTCTCGGCCAGAAGCGCCTCGTGCGTGCCTTCCTCGACGACACGCCCGCGATCCATGACCACGATCTTGTGCGCGTTGCGCACGGTGGCCAGCCGGTGCGCGATGACGAGGGTCGTGCGCCCGGCCGAAAGCCGCTCAAGCGCCTCCTGCACGACCTTTTCGCTGGCGGCATCCAAGGCCGAGGTCGCCTCGTCCATCAGAAGGATCGGCGCGTCTCGCAGAAGCGCGCGGGCAATGGCGACGCGCTGGCGCTGCCCGCCCGACAGGCCTGAGCCGCGCGGCCCGGCATGGGTTTCCAGCCCCTCGGGCAGGTGCGCTGCAAAGGCGCTGACATGCGCGGCATCGAGCGCTGCCGCCAACGCCGCCTCGGGCACGTCGGTGCGCCCCAGCAGCACGTTCTCGCGGATCGTCTCGTCGAAGAGGGTCGCCTCCTGCGTGACAACCGAAAAGAGGTCGCGCAGCGCGGCAAGGTCAAGCGCGGCGATATCCGCGCCGCCCACGGTGATCCGGCCCGATGTGGGGTCGACCATGCGTGTCAGGAGGTTGAAGACCGTCGACTTGCCCGCGCCCGAGGGGCCGACCAGGGCGGTGGTCTTGCCCGGCTCGGCGGTGAAGCAGAGCCCTCTGAGGACGGCGTGATCGCCGTAGGCAAGATGCACGTCCTCGAACGCGATCCCGGTCTCTTTCGGGGCGGGGGCCGCGGCCACGACCCGTTTCACCGACGGCTGGGTATCGAACAGCCGGTAAAGCCGCTCAAGGCTCGCCGCCGCAGTCTGCCAGGCGCCCGCCATGTCGCCAAGACGCCTGAGCGGCTGGAAGGCAAGCGCCATCGCGGTGAAGAAGGACATGAACTCG
>JAGRDU010000033.1 GCA_020446905.1 Paracoccaceae bacterium
ATGGTGTTCCAGAAGCCGAACCCCTTCCCGAAGTCGATCTATGACAACGTTGCCTACGGGCCGAAGATCCACGGGCTTGCCCGCAACAAGGCCGAGCTTGACGAGATCGTCGAAAGCTCGCTGCGCAAGGCGGCACTCTGGAACGAAGCGAAGGACCGTCTGAACGAGCCGGGCACCGGCATGTCTGGCGGCCAGCAGCAGCGCCTCTGCATCGCGCGCGCCATCGCGACGTCGCCCGAGGTGCTTCTGATGGACGAGCCCTGCTCGGCGCTGGACCCGATCGCGACGAGCCAGGTCGAGGAGCTGATTGACGAGCTGCGCTCTCAGTTCTCGGTGGTCATCGTGACCCACTCGATGCAACAGGCCGCGCGCGTCAGCCAGCGCACCGCCTTCTTCCATCTCGGCAACCTCGTCGAGCTCGGCGAAACCGGGCAGATATTCACAAACCCGCGCGATCCCCGGACGGAAAGCTACATCTCCGGAAAGATCGGCTAAGGGAGGCAGGCATGAACGAACAGCATATCCTGAGCGCCTTCGACCGGGACCTCGAATCCGCGCAGGCCCTCGTGATGCGGATGGGCGGGATGGTCGAGGCGGCGATCTCGGAAGCGGCAAAGGCGCTCGAGACGCGCGACGAGGAACTGGCCGAGAAGGTGCGCTTGGGCGACCGCGCGATCGACGCGCTCGAGGAGAAGATCAACGAGGAGGCGGTGCGCCTCATCGCGCTGCGCGCACCGGCCGCCACCGATCTGCGCACCGTGCTGACCGTGATGAAGATCGCCGCCAGCCTTGAGCGGGTCGGCGACTATGCCAAGAACCTGGCCAAGCGCGCCCATGTGCTGGGGCAGATGGCGACGATCCCGGGTGCGGGCGGGGCGCTGCGCCGCATGTCCATGGCGGTCGTGCAGATGCTCTCGGACGCGCTCGATGCCTACAACACCCGCGATGCGGCGCTGGCCGAGGACGTGCGCAACCGCGACCGCGATGTCGACCAGATGTACAATGCGCTCTTCCGCGAATTCCTCACGCATATGATGGAGGATCCGCGCAACATCTCGGCTTGCATGCATCTGCACTTCATCGCGAAGAACATCGAGCGGATGGGCGACCACGCGACGAGCATCGCCGAACAGGTGATCTATCTTGTCACCGGCCAGATGCCCGAGGAGGCGCGGCCGAAGGCCGAGAGCGTGATGACGGCCGGGCTGGAAACCGAGGACTGACGCGATGCAGACGCCCACTGTCCTTGTGGTCGAGGACGAGCCAGCGCAGCGCGAGGTCCTCGCCTACAACCTCGAGGCCGAGGGCTACAGCGTCGCCCAGGCGAAGAACGGAGAGGAGGCGCTGCTGCTGGTCTCGGAGGCGGCGCCCGATCTCATCGTTCTGGACTGGATGCTGCCGAACGTTTCGGGCATCGAGGTCTGCCGCCGCCTGAAATCGCGCAGCGAGACGCGGGCGATTCCGATCCTGATGCTGTCGGCGCGCTCCGAGGAGGTCGATCTGGTGCGCGGGCTCGAGACCGGGGCGGACGACTACATGGTCAAGCCCTATTCGGTGGTAGAGCTTCTGGCGCGGGTGCGCACGCAGCTGCGCCGCTCGCGGCCGTCCTCGGTCGGCGAGACGCTGGAATTCGAGGATATCCGGCTCGATCCCGAGACCCACCGGGTGCACCGGGGCGAGAACCTCCTCAAGCTCGGGCCGACCGAGTTCCGTCTCCTGACGACCTTCATGGAAAAGCCCGGCCGCGTCTGGAGCCGCGAGCAGCTTCTCGACCGGGTCTGGGGCCGCGACATCTATGTCGATACGCGGACCGTCGACGTGCATGTCGGTCGCTTGCGCAAGGCGCTCTGCGCGCATGGCGAGGACGATCCGGTGCGGACCGTGCGCGGTGCGGGCTACGCGCTCGGCTGAGCCGGGCGGGTGCGGATTCTCAGGGAAGATCCGACGATTTTTCCTTGAAAAATCGCCCTGCGAAGCTCAGTCGTCGCCGTATTTCGCGTCGTCGTCGAGTTCGTCCTCGCCCTCGGACATGAACTTGCCCGAAAGGCGGATCGAATGGTCGTCGTGCCGCGGGTCCATCACCACGTCCGATGGCAGCTCGCCGCTCAGCCAGTCGCGAATTTCCTCGCGCGCGTCGGCGGTCTCCATGCCGTTCAGTTCGGCGATATAGGCGATGAAGGCGCGCTGGTCGCCGTCGATCTCCTCAAGTTCGTCCTCGTCGGCATCGGGCCACTTGTCGAGGATCGCCTCGAAGAAGGCGGACCAGTTTTCCTGAACGTGATGCCATTTCATCGGCGGCCTCTTGGAAGGGACAGTTTCTTGCCGCTCCAATGTGCCGTCCTAAGGCCGCGCTGAAAAGAGCCTTGGGAGAAGAATTGAGGCGAGGACCACGCCGCCGAGCTGCGCCGCGAGGAAGGCCGGCACATGGGCCGGGGCGATTCCGGCGAAGGTGTCGGTGAGCATGCGGGCGAGGGTGACGGCCGGATTGGCAAAGCTCGTCGAGGCGGTGAACCAGTAGGCCCCCGTGATGTAGGCGGCGACGAGCGCGGGCACCTGCGCCGGGGCGCTGCGGAGCCCGCCGAAGATCGTGAAGAGAAGGCCGAAGGTTGCGATGACCTCGGAGACCCATTGACCCGCCCCGGTGCGGCTGGTGTCCGACATCTGCAGGAGCGGCAGATCGAACATGAGATGCGCCATCCAGACGCCCGCGACGGCGCCCGCGATCTGGACCGTTGCATAGGCAAGCGCCGCGCCCGCGTTGATCTCGCGCCGGAGCGCGAAGGCGAGGGTCACGGCTGGATTGAAATGCGCCCCGGAGACGGGGCCGAGGACGGTGATGAGGACATAGAGCCCGCATCCGGTGGCCAGGGCGTTGGCGAGAAGCGCAACGGCGGTGTTTCCGCTCGCCAGTGCCTCGGCCATGATCCCCGACCCGACGACCGCGACGAGAAGGAGGGCGGTGCCGAGCGCCTCGGCGAGGAGACGGCGCGACACTCAGGCGGTCCCGATCCGGGCGAGGGCGGCCTTCAGCTCTGCCGCCGGCATCGTTTCGAAGGGAAGGGCGAGGAACGCGTCGGCGCGTGCGGCGAGCGCATCGAACGCCTCCGCGAAGGCGCGGGCCCAGTCCGCCTCAAGCGTAGCCGCGGGATCCTCGACGCCCCAGTGGGCGCGCAAGGGGGCGCCGGGCCAGACCGGACAGGTCTCTTCGGCGGCCGATCCGCATACGGTGATGACCGCGTCCATGTGCGGCGCATCCGGCGCCGCGAATTCGTCCCAGCTTTTCGAG
>JAGRDU010000034.1 GCA_020446905.1 Paracoccaceae bacterium
CTCGTCTCCACCCACTACATGGACGAGGCCGAGCGCTGCCACCGGATCAACTACATCTCCTACGGCAAGCTCGTGGCGCGCGGGACCGTGGCCGAGGTGGTGCGGAATGCAGGGCTGACGACCATGGTGCTGGAAGGCACGGGCACCGCCCGGGCGGCCGAGTTGCTGAAGGGCGCGCCCGGGGTCGAGCAGGTCGCCCCCTTCGGCAACACGCTGCATGTCGTCGGCAAGGACGGGGCGGCGCTGAAGGCCTCGGCGGCGAAGGTGGCCACAGA
Source organism: Paracoccaceae bacterium (assembly GCA_020446905.1). Lineage (GTDB taxonomy): Bacteria > Pseudomonadota > Alphaproteobacteria > Rhodobacterales > Rhodobacteraceae > Albidovulum. The sequence continues at coordinate 276 of JAGRDU010000034.1, forward strand.
AACCGGCACGACCCTCTCGGACGCGGAAACCAGCCTTGAGGATGTGTTCATCCAGCTGATGGGCGACGCCAAGGACAACATGGGATGAGCCGCTTCTTCTCCCTCTCCCGCCTGATCGCGCTTCTGCGCAAGGAAGTGATCCAGATGCGCCGCGACCGGATCACCTTTGCGATGATGCTCGGCGTGCCGCTTATGCAGCTGATGCTCTTCGGTTTCGCGATCAACTCCGACCCCAAGGGCCTGCCCGCTGCTCTCGTCGCCCCGACACAGGACCGCTACACCCGTGCCATCGTCACTGCGCTGGAACTGACGGGCTACTACCGCTTCACCCACCCCGCCGCCTCGGCCGCCGAGGCGGAAAGGCTGATCACGCGGGGCGATGTCTCTTTCGTCGTGACGATCCCATCTGATTTCGGCCGCAGGGTCGAGCGAGGCGATCACCCGCAGATGCTGATCGAGGCGGACGCGACCGACCCCTCTGTCGCCTCGGGCGCAATCTCAACACTCGGCACAGTCGCCGCCGACGCGCTTCTGCGCGAGAAGGGCACCGAGGCGGAGGTCGCCGCTGCCTCTGCCGCGCAGCTTCAGGTCGTCGTCCACAAGCGCTACAACCCCGAAGGCATCACCCAGTACAACATCGTCCCCGGCCTTCTGGGCGTCATCCTGCAGATGACCATGGTGATGATGACCTCCATGGCGCTGACGCGCGAGATCGAGCGGGGGACGATGGAGAACCTCCTCTCCATGCCGGCGACCCCCTTGGAGATCATGCTCGGCAAGGTGCTGCCCTATCTCGGTGTCGGCGCCGTGCAGGTCGTCGTCGTCCTCGTCGCGGCGAAGCTGATTTTCGGCGTGCCCTTCGTCGGCGCGCTGCCGCTCCTCCTCTTCGGGGTCTTCGTCTTCGTCGCCGCACTGGTGATCCTCGGCTACCTGATCTCCACCGCCGCGCGGACGCAGATGCAGGCGATGCAGCTGACGTTCTTCTTCTTCCTGCCGTCGCTGCTGCTGTCGGGCTTCATGTTCCCCTACCGGGGGATGCCCGGCTGGGCGCAGGCCCTGGGCGAGATCTTCCCGCTCACCCATTTCCTGCGCCTCATCCGGGCGGTCATGCTGAAGGGCGCGGACTATGCCGGGATTGCCCAGCCCTTGGCCGCGCTCTTCGTCTTCGTCGCGGTCTATGCCGCGCTCGCGCTCCTGCGGTTCCGCAAGACGCTGGACTAGGCGCCGAGAACCTCCTTGATCGTCTCGGCGATCGGCGTCGACTTGCGGCCGATCAGCGTCTCAAGATCGCGGCTCTCGGTGAAGAGCCAGCCCTCGGCAGCATATTTGTCGCTGTCTGCCAGCGCCCCGGCCATGCCCTCGGGCACGCCGAAGCCCTTCAGCTGCGCGGCGTAGTCCTCGGGCGCCATGTTCACGTAGCTGACCGGCTTGCCCGCGACATCGCCGATGAACCCGGCGAGTTCGTCCATGGTGAAGGCCGTGGATCCGCCCAGCTCGAAGACACCTGTCCGGCCCTCGGCCAGGACAGCCGCCGCCGCCTCGGCATAGTCGGCACGCGACGCGGCCGAGATGCGCCCCTCACCCGCAGCGCCGATGATCGCGCCATGGGCCGCTCCGCTCTGGAAGGCGGTCAGGTAGTTCTCGTTGTACCAGCTGTTGCGCAGGAAGGCATGGGGCAGGCCGGTCGCGGCGATCAGCTTTTCGGCAACCTTGTGGTCAGCCCCGAGGAACATCGGATTGCCGTCCGAATTGATGATCGAGGTATAGGCGATAAAGCCGACACCGGCGGCTTTGGCGGCGGCGATCAGGCGCTCATACTGCTCGACCCGCTGGCCGAATTCGTTGCCCGAGATGATGAGCAAGCGGTCGGTGCCGGCCAGCGCAGGGCCGAGCGTCTCGAGTGCGTTGTAGTCGAGGCGAACAATACGAACGCCCTTCGCAGCGATATCGGCGGCCTTTTCGGGGCTGCGCACGGCGGCGGTGATATCGCCCGAGGGAACACGCTTCAGAAGCGCGTCGATGACAAGGCGGCCAAGCTGGCCGGTGGCGCCGGTAACGGTGATCATGTCTCTGTCCTCTGCAAAACTGGGTGAGGGCAAGCTAGTTGCCTAACTTACGAAAAGTAAGTACATACAGGTTTGTTAGTTTTGGAGGGCGAGATGCTCGACGAGAAAGATCCCGGTCAAAGCCCCATCGACGAGGCACTGATGCGCGGCGATGTGCTGTCGGAACTCTGCCCTTCGCGCACGATCCTGCGGCAAAGCACCAGCCGCTGGGGCGGGCTGTGCCTTGTCGTTCTGCGCCGGGGCACCCGGCGGTTTTCGGAATTGCGGAGCGCCATCGGCGGCGTCAGCGAGCGGATGCTGGCCAAGGCGCTTCAGGACCTCGTGGCGCACGGGCTGGTGGAGCGCGTCTCGCACCCCGTCGTGCCGCCTCATGTCGATTACTCGCTGACCCCGCTCGGGCAGGAGATGGCCGAGCGGGTGGAGAGCCTTGCGAGCTGGATCGAGGCCAACATCCACCGCTTTCCCGCAGCCGCGCGGGAAGAGACGGCGGACTGAGCGGCCCTAGAGGCTGCCGCCGACGCCGACCTTGACCTGGCCGGTCACGGAGACGCCCGGCTTGGCCGGCGGATTGGGCGCGCCATCGGCGCCGCAGGAGGCAAGGAAGGTCAAAAGGCAAAGGGACAGAAGAATACGCATCATTCACTCAATGTAAGGCCGATACCGGCGATGGAGGTGGACACCGAGGGGACGACCCGCACCCCGTCCGGGGTGAGGTGGACGCCGGCATGGGCGCGCGGCTGCGAACAGCCCGCAAGCGCCACAACCGCGGCCAGCCAGAACCCGGACTTCATCCGAGACGTTCCCTCCAGCGGGCGACCTGCGCGCGGACCTGATCCGGCGCGGTGCCGCCGTAACTCTGCCGGCTCGCGACGGAATTGTGAACGCCGAGGACCGAGTAGACCTCCTGCGTGATGCCCTCATGGGCGGATTTCATCTCACTGAGCGAAAGGTCCGGCAGGTCGCACCCCTTCTTCTCGGCCAGCGCAACAAGGCTGCCGGTCACGTGATGCGCCTCGCGGAACGGCAGACCGAGCGTACGGACGAGCCAGTCGGCAAGGTCGGTCGCGGTGGAAAAGCCCGAGGCGGCCGCCTTTTCGAGATTGGCGCGGTTCGCGGTCATGTCGCGCACCATGCCCTCCATGGCGGCGAGCGCGAGCATGAGGCTGTCGGCGGCGTCGAAGACCTGTTCCTTGTCTTCCTGCATGTCCTTGGAATAGGCGAGCGGCAGGCCCTTCATCACCATCATCAGCGCGACATTCGCCCCCATGATCCGCCCGATCTTCGCGCGGATCAGCTCGGCGGCATCCGGGTTCTTCTTCTGCGGCA
>JAGRDU010000035.1:0-123 GCA_020446905.1 Paracoccaceae bacterium
TGGGCCTGACCGAGGCGCATCAGGTCCTTGCGATGAACAAGCTGCGCGACCGGGTGACCTTGCGGACCGACGGGGGCCTGCGCACCGGCCGCGACATCGTCATCGCGGCGATGATGGGGGCCG
>JAGRDU010000035.1:271-3833 GCA_020446905.1 Paracoccaceae bacterium
TCACCTTCTACGCCCAGGAAGTGCGGGAGATCCTCGCCCAGATCGGGGCGCGGAGCCTTGACGAGGTGATCGGCCGGGCGGATCTGCTATCCCAGGTCAGCCGCGGGTCGGCGCATCTTGACGACCTTGACCTCAACCCGCTGCTCATCACCGTCGATGGGGCGGAGCGCATCGTCTATGACCGGTCGAAGCCCCGCAACATGGTCCCGGACACGCTGGACGCCGAGATCATCAAGGACGGGCATCGCTTCTTCGAGGATGGCGAGAAGATGCAGCTGTCCTATGCGGTCAGGAACACGCACCGGACCATCGGGACGCGGGCATCGAGCCTGATCGTGAAGAAGTTCGGGATGCGGAACAACCTGCAGCCCGACCATCTGACGGTGAAGCTGACCGGGTCCTGCGGGCAGTCGCTGGGCGCCTTCGCGGCACCGGGGCTGAAGATCGAGGTTTCGGGGGATGCCAACGACTATGTCGGCAAGGGTCTTTCGGGCGGGTTGATCGTGGTGCGGCCGCCCATGGTCTCGCCTCTTGAGGCCTCCGAGAACACGATCATCGGCAACACGGTGCTTTACGGCGCGACCGACGGACATCTCTTTGCCGCCGGGCGCGCGGGCGAGCGGTTCGCGGTCAGGAACTCGGGCGCCAAGGTGGTTGTCGAGGGCTGCGGATCAAACGGCTGCGAGTACATGACCGGCGGCGTCGCGGTGATCCTTGGCCGGATCGGCGCGAACTTCGGCGCGGGCATGACGGGCGGAATGGCCTATGTCTACGATCCGGCGGGCGATGCCGAGGAGCTGATGAACCGCGAGTCGCTCGTGACCTCGGCAGTTTCGCACCCGCATTGGGAAGCGCAGCTGAAGGGTCTGATCGTGCGGCATGCGGCCGAGACCGGCAGCCTGAAGGCCAAGAGCATCCTGCAGCACTGGGAGGCGGAACGGCTGAAGTTCGTCCAGGTCTGCCCAAAGGAGATGCTGGTTCACCTGTCGCATCCGCTGACGGACGAGGCCGAGGCGGTTCCCGCCGAATAGCGCCACATCGCCGCGGGCCGACACGGCCCGCGGTTCTTGCCAATTGTGGCCGCGGGATACACGATACCCCGAAATGATCATTCTTGCGCCCAATTCTGGCAGAGATGGTGCCGGAATGGTTAAGGCTGACGCGCTGATTTGCGCACAGGCAACGCAAGACCAAATGGGAACCGGCTGTGGCGAGCTACACGGACCAGTTTTACAATCTGGACCCCGCGAACCCGCCGGTGGCGGGTCAGCCGATCTCGTTTTCGACCTACACGCTCACTGACGCCAACAACGACAACGACTTCGACCGCTTCAACAACGACAGCGTGGACGGCGTCGATATCATCTCGTCCTGGCCGGGAGACACGGTGACGATCCAGCTCGCGGGCGGCGGGACTTTGACCTACACCGGCACGACATTTTACCTTTCCGGCGGGCGGCGGGTCTTCACGCCGAACGACGGGCAGGTGCTTCAGAGCGGCACCTTCGTCTCCTCGACCTGGGTCAATTCGCAGGGGCCGCTGCTGGTCTCGCAGCTTGGCCCGGCCTGCTTCACGCCAGGGACGCGGCTTCGGGTGCCGGGGGGCGAGGTTCCGATCGAGACGCTGACGCCCGGCGATCTTGTCGAGACGCTGGATCGCGGACCGCAGCCGGTTCGCTGGATCGGCTCCACCACGGTGGAGGCGGTAGGCAACCGCGCGCCGGTACGCTTCGCGCCGGGCGTGCTCGGCAACCGGCGTCCGCTGACGGTCTCGCAGCAGCACCGGATGCTGGTCACGGGCTGGCAGGCGGAACTGATGCTTGGCGAGCGGGAGGTGCTGGTCGCTGCCAGGCACATGGTGGACCAGCCGGGTGTCAGCCTCGGTGCGGGCGGCGAGGTGGAATATGTCCATCTGCTGTTCGACCGGCACGAGATCGTCTTTTCCGAGGGCGTGCCGAGCGAGAGTTTCCACCCCGGCAGCGCGCAACTTGACCACGACCGGGCGCTTCTGGCCGAGATCACCGACCTTTTTCCCGAAATCCTCGATCCCGCGATGCGCGATTGCACGGCGGTGCGGCGCGTCGCGACGGGCTTCGAGGCGCGCGCACTGGTCGCCTGAGGCCGGGACCGCCCGCGAGCCCTTGACCCCAGGTCGCGGGCCGTGATTCATCGGGCCATGGCGAAGAGCAGGAAACCCGCAACCAAGTCGCGCAGGAAGGCAGCCGCGAAACGCGAGGGGTTCACCTTGCGCGATATCCTGCGCTGGAGCGGGCGGGCGCTGGGTGTGCTTGCCGGTGTCTGGCTGTTCTTCGTGATCTTCTTTGCCTTCGTGAACCCGATCTACACGCCCTACATGATCGCGGAGAGTTTCCGGCAGGGCGGCATCACCCGGGGCTGGGTGCCGCTTGAGGACATGGCCCCCGAGATGGGGCGGTCGGTCGTGGCGGCGGAGGACGCGAACTTCTGCCTGCACTGGGGGTTCGACATCCATGCGATCCGCGCCGCGCTGGACGAAGGTGCGGGCCGCGGCGCCTCGACCCTGACGCAGCAGGTGGTGAAGAACGTCTTTCTCTGGCAGGGGCGAAGCTGGCCGCGCAAGGCGCTCGAAGCGGTGATGACGCCGGTGGTGGAGTTGATCTGGACCAAGCGGCGGATCCTTGAGGTTTATCTCAACGTCTCGGAGACCGGGCGCGGCGTTTTCGGCGTCGGTGCGGCGGCGCGGGAGTATTACGACAAGCCGGCCGGAGACCTGACGCCGACCGAGGCGGCGCTGATCGCGGCGGCGTTGCCCGATCCGAAGGGGCGCAATCCGATGCTGCCGTCGGGGTTCCTGCGCAAGCGGGCCGCGGTGATCGCGGACGGGGCGGCGACGATCCGCGCCGACGGGCGGTCCTCCTGTTTCGAGGATTGAACCGGAGGGATACGGTGGGTATCACGGATGCGCATTCCCGAGACGAGCCTTTGCCGATGACCCGCCTCTACCACGTCCCTCTGTCGCCCTTCTGCCGCAAGGTTCGCCTGACGCTGGCCGAGAAGAAGATCGAGGTGGAACTGGTCGAGGAACGCTACTGGGAACAGGACCCCGAGTTCCTGCGCCGCAACCCTGCCGGCAAGGTGCCGATCCTGAAATACAATGGCCGAACCCTGACCGAGAGTCAGGCGATCTGCGAGTTTCTCGACGAGACGGTCGCCGAGTCGAAACTCATGCCGCGCGATGCCGAGGGGCGCTATGAGGTGCGGCGGCTCTGTGCGTGGTTCGACGACAAGTTCCATGACGAGGTCACCTCGAAGCTGCTCTACGAGCGGGTGAACAAGAAGGTGATGAAGCTCGGCTATCCGGATTCGAAGAACGTGAAGTCCGGGGCGAACCGGATCAAGTATCACCTCGATTACATCAGCTGGCTTCTCGACCAGCGGCGCTGGCTGGCCGGGAACGAGATGACGCTGGCCGATTTCGCGGCGGCGGCGCATCTGTCGTCGCTCGACTATATCTCGGACGTGGACTGGAACCGCAGCCAGAACGTCAAGGACTGGTATGCGAAGATCAAGTCGCGGCCCTCGT
>JAGRDU010000036.1:0-3040 GCA_020446905.1 Paracoccaceae bacterium
CGGTGCACATAGATGCCCGGCAGGTGGATCGCATCGGGGTCGAGCGTGCCGGGTTCGACGATCTCTTCCACCTCGGCGACGCAGACCTTGCCGCACATGCCGGCGGGCACGTTGAAGTTGCGCGCGGTCTTTCGGAAGACGAGGTTGCCGGTCGTGTCGGCCTTCCAGGCCTTGATGATGGAGAGGTCGGCAAAAATGCCTTCCTCAAGGATATAGTCCTGGCCGCCCCAGTTTTTCACTTCCTTGCCCTCGGCAATCACGGTGCCGACGCCGGTCTTGGTGTAAAAGCCCGGAATGCCGCAGCCGCCGGCGCGCATCCGTTCGGCCAGCGTGCCTTGCGGGTTGAATTCCAGTTCAAGCTCGCCCGACAGATACTGCCGCATGAATTCGGCATTTTCGCCCACATAGGACGACATCATCTTCTTGATCTGCTTGGTATCGAGAAGCTTGCCAAGGCCGAACCCGTCGACGCCGCAGTTGTTCGACGCGATGGTCAGATCCTTCACGCCGCTCGCCACGATGGCGTCGATCAGAAGCTCGGGGATGCCGCAGAGGCCGAAGCCGCCCGCCGCGATGAGGATGCCGTCGTGCAAGAGCCCGTCGAGGGCGCTCGCGGCATCGGGATAGACCTTCTTCACGTCAAACCTCCTTGCCTATGGGGTGCGGCCCTTGGGGGGCGCCTTGGGGCGGGAAAGTGACGGATTGCGCCCGCCGCCACCATCCGTAAGAATACGTAGAAACCTACGTATCCTCGGAGTCGGCATGAGCAGTGGCGCATCACGCGACTATGAACGTCTGGCCTTCCAGCACGCGCCTCACGCGATCCTCGTTCTCGGGGACCGGGTGATCCTGTCCGCCAACCAGCGGGTGGAGGAAGTCTTCGGCTGGACCCCGGAGGAGCTTCAGGGCCAGTCGATGCGCCTCCTCTATCCGGGGCAGAGCGATTACGAGGTGATCGGCGAACGCGCGCGCGCCGCGCTGCGGGGGGCGGCGGTCTATCACGACGAACGCTTCATGCGCCGCAAGGACGGTCAGGTGGTGTGGATGGAGGCCTCGGGCACCGCGCTCGACCGGTCCGATCCGCAGAAACTCGCGATCTGGACCTATCGGCTGGCGGACCGGGGGGCGGCGCCCGTCGGCCCGCTGACGGCGGCGGAAAAACGCATCGCGCGCTATCTCGTCAACGGGTTCACCAGCAAGGAGATCGCGCTGGCGCTCGACTGCTCTCCCCGGACGGTCGAGGTGCACCGCGCCAACATGATCCGCAAGGCCGGCGTGCGGAACAGTTTCGAGCTGGTCCGCACGCTGCTCGTCGCGCCCGACCCGGAAGGGGGCGGAGCGGGCTAGAGGCCCGCTCAGACCTTCTTGGCCGTCTTCGTGGCGGTTTTCTTCGCGCCAGCCTTCTTTGCGGCCGGTTTCTTCGCCGCAGGCGTCTTCGCGGCCGGCTTCTTGGCCGCCGCCTTCTTGCCGCCCTTCTTCGACGCCTTCGCCGCGATCAGCTCCAGCGCCTGCTCCAGAGTCACGGCCTCGGGCGCGACGTCCTTGGGCAGGGTGGCATTCACCTTCTCCCATTTCACATAAGGCCCGTAGCGGCCCGCCATGACCTCAATCTTCCCGCCGTCCGGGTGATCCCCCAGCGCCCGAAGGGCCGCCGGCGCCCCGGTGCGGCTGCCGCGCTGGGCCTTCTGGGCCAGCACCTCGACCGCGCGGTTCATGCCGATGGTGAAGACCTCCTCCACTTCGGGCAGGTTCGCGTAGACGCGGCCATGCTTCACGTAGGGCCCGTAGCGCCCGATCCCGGCCTCGACCAGTTCACCGTCCTCGGGATGCGGCCCGATCTCGCGCGGCAAGTTGAGAAGCGTCAGTGCCTTTTCAAGGTCTATCGCCTCGGCGGACCAACCCTTCGGCAGGCTCGCCCGCGCCGGTTTCGGCGTTTCCTCGGTCGCCTCGCCGCGCTGGACATAGGGCCCGAAACGCCCGGCCTTCAGCCAGATCTCGTCGCCGCCATCCTCGCCAAGAACGCGCTCGGCCCCACCCGAATCCTCGCCGTTCGGGGCCGACAGCGCGCGCGTATAGCGGCAGCTCGGGTAGTTGGAGCAACCGATGAAGGCCCCGCCCGAGCGTGCGGTCTTGAGGTTCAGCCGCCCCTCGCCGCAGGTCGGGCAGGTCCGCGGGTCCGACCCGTCCTCGCGCGGCGGATAAAGGTGGGGTGCCAGGACCTCGTCGATCTTCTCCAGGACCTCGCCGATCCTGAGGTCGGCGGTCTCGGCGATGGCGGCGGTGAAATCGCGCCAGAAGCGCGCCAGCACCTCCTTGTAGTCGCGGTCCCCGGCCGAGATGTCGTCGAGTTCCTCCTCCATGTCCGCGGTGAAATCGTATTCGACATAGCGGCGGAAATAGTTCGACAGGAATGCCGTCACCAGCCGGCCCTTGTCCTCGGGGATCAGCCGGTTCTTGTCCTTGCGGACATATTCGCGGTCCTGAATCGTCGTGACAATCGAGGCATAGGTGGAGGGGCGCCCGATGCCGAGTTCCTCCATCCGCTTGACCAGCGTCGCCTCGGTATAGCGGGGCGGCGGCTGGGTGAAATGCTGCTCGGGCGCGATGCTGCGCTTGTTGGCCTTCTCGCCCTGCATGATCTGCGGCAGGCGTGCGCCGTCCTCGTCCCCGTCGTCGTCGCGCCCCTCGTCATAGACCTTGAGGAAGCCGTCGAACATCACGACCTGGCCTGTCGCGCGCAGTTCCACCTGCGCATCCGCGCTCGCCACATCGACCGTCGTCCGCTCCAGCCGGGCGGCGGCCATCTGGCTGGCGATGGTCCGCTTCCAGATGAGATCGTAGAGCTTCCTCTGGTCGTCCGCGACCTTCAGCTTGTCGGGCGAGAGGCTCATGTCGGTCGGCCGGATACACTCATGCGCTTCCTGGGCGTTCTTTGCCTTGTTCTTGTACATGCGCGGGCTATCGGGGACGTAGTCCGTCCCGAACCGTCGATTGATCTCGTCCCGCGCGGCCATCACCGCCTCGGGCGCCATGTCGATGC
>JAGRDU010000036.1:3062-12997 GCA_020446905.1 Paracoccaceae bacterium
GCCGGCCTCGTAGAGCCGCTGCGCCGCGCTCATCGTGGCCTTCGCACCCATGCCGAACTTGCGGGACGCCTCCTGCTGGAGGGTCGAGGTCATGAAGGGCGGATAGGGGTTGCGCGCGGCCGGTTTCGCCTCGACCGATTTCACCGTCAGGTCGCGCGAGGTGATCGCCTGAACGGCCAGTTCCGCGGCGGTGGCATTGCCGATGTCGAACTTGTCGAGCTTCTTGCCGCCAAGAACGGTCAACCGGGCCTGATACTCCTGCCCGCGCGGGGTGACGAGCGTCGCGGTGACAGTCCAGTACTCGCGCGCCTTGAACGCCTCGATCTCCATCTCGCGCTCGACGATGAGACGCAGGCACACCGACTGCACGCGTCCCGCCGATTTCGCACCCGGCAGTTTCCGCCAGAGCACCGGCGAGAGGTTGAAGCCGACGAGATAGTCGAGAGCGCGGCGCGCGAGGTAGGCCTCGACCAGTGCCTGATCGACGTCGCGGGGCTTGGCCATCGCCTCGGTCACCGCGTTCTTGGTGATCGCGTTGAAGGTGACGCGGCGGACGGTCTTGCCCTTCAGCTTGCTCTCCAGCGCCTGTTCGAGGTGCCAGGAAATAGCCTCTCCCTCGCGGTCGGGGTCGGTGGCGAGGATCAGCGTATCGTCGGTTTTCAGCGCCTCGGCGATAGCGCGGACATGCTTCTTGCTGTCGCTCGCCACCTCCCATTTCATGTCAAAGCCGTGGTCGGGGTCGACCGAACCGTCCTTCGGCGGCAGGTCGCGGACATGGCCGTAAGAGGCGAGAACCGTGTAATCCGAGCCGAGATATTTGTTGATTGTCTTGGCCTTGGCGGGAGATTCGACAACGACGACGGCCATGACTTCCTCGTGAAAAATGTGCTTTCGGCTTCGGGCGGCGAACATGTGGGGGGAAGGGACAGATTGTCAATGCACCCGCGTTCGGGGTGCGAAGGCCCGCCGTTGCGCCCTGAAAAGACGTTAGTGCACGAGCGAGAGTAGCCCGCCGGGGTGGCGCTGGATGCGCCCCTCGAGCTCGAGCGCGACAAGCTCGGGCGCGATGGACGCTGCCGGGGCGGCAAGGTCGCGGATCAGCTGGTCCTCGGCGACGGGCGAGGGGCCGAGCCGGTCGAGGATCGCGCGGTGAAGCGCCCCCATGTCGCGCTGGCGGGGCGGCGCGGGAGCCTCGACGGGCGGCGGCGCGAAAAGGTCGTCCTGCGCCGGGGGCGCCTGCCGGTCCCCGGCCAGAACCTCAAGCACATCCTCGATCCCGCGTACGAGGGTCGCGCCGTCGCGGATCAGCATGTTGCAGCCAGAGGCGCGGGCGTCGAACGGATGGCCCGGTACCGCCAGCACCTCGCGCCCCTGGTCGAGCGCGGTCCGCGCGGTGATGAGGCTGCCGGACCTGGCCGCCGCCTCGACCACGACGACGGCGCGGGCAAGGCCCGAGATGATGCGATTGCGCAGGGGAAAATGCCGCGCCATCGGTTGCAGCCCCATCGGCTGTTCGGACAGGCGCAGGCCCTTCCTCGCGATCTCATCGGCAAGGGGGGTATTCTCGGCGGGATAGATGTGATCGGCGCCGCCCGCCATGACCGCGACGGTCCCGGTCGGAAGGGCCGCAAGATGCGCCGCGGCATCGATCCCGCGCGCAAGGCCAGAGACGACGGCAAAGCCGGCCTCGCCCAGCCCCTCGGCCAGCTTGCGTGCCATCCGCGCGCCGAGCGACGAAGCATTGCGGGCGCCGACGAGAGCGACCATGGGCCGCGCGGTCCGCGCCGGATCGCCAATCGCCCAGAGCACCGGCGGTGCGTCGGGCAGCTCGGCCAGCGCCGCGGGATAGGCGGGCTCGCCCCGGCAGAGAAGCCGCGCCCCGGCGGCCTTGCCTGCCTTGCGCTCGGCCAGAACCACGCCTTCGGGGCAGACGGCATAATCGGCGACGCCCGAGGCGCGCGCGATCTCCGGCAGCGCCTCCAGCGCGGCACGTGCAGATCCATGTTCTTCGAGAAGCCGCCAGAAGGTCGCCACACCGACCCTGCGGGAGCGAATGAGACGGAGCCACGACAGTCTGTCATCTTCCGTGGTGGGTGGGGTGAAGGGGGTGGGGTAAGAGAACAAACCTTAAACCCTCGTGCCTTCGCCTCATTCGCAGGATCACTATGGACGCGGTAAGGTTAACGAGTGGTTACGATTCGCAGTGATTTATCGCTCGTCTTCCGTTTTTTCAGCGCGGCGCATCCTGCGGGCGACGATGCGGTCTCCGATCTGGCTGATGAAGACCGCGAAGACCCCTATCCCGGCGAAGATCAGCGCGGTTGTCGCGATCTTGCCGAGAGCCGTAGCGGGCACGAGGTTGCCGTAGCCGACGGTCGACACGGTCACCACGGTGAAGAACCATGAATCCAGCCAGGACCAGTGCTCGACGTAGTGAAAGAACACCGTGCTTCCACCGAGAATCGCCAGAGCAAGGCCAAGGAGCGCCGACAGCTTCACATTGTCAGGCGTCACTGTTGCGAACCGCCCACGGTCAGACCGCCGATCAGCAGGGTCGGCTGGCCGACGCCCACCGGCACCCATTGCCCGGCCTTGCCGCAATTGCCGATCCCGGGGTCGAGCGCCATGTCGTTCCCGATGGCACGGATGTTCTTCAGCGCCGTCGCGCCGTCGCCGATCAGCGTCGCGCCCTTGACCGGATCGCCGACCTTGCCGTTCTTCACGCGGTAGGCCTCGGTGCAGGAGAACACGAACTTCCCGTTGGTGATGTCGACCTGCCCGCCGCCGAAGCCGACGGCATAGATGCCGTCCTTGACCCCGGCCACCACATCCTCGGGCCGCGCGGCGCCGCCCAGCATGTAGGTGTTGGTCATGCGCGGCATCGGGATATGCGCAAAACTCTCGCGCCGCCCGTTCCCCGTCGGCTTGACCCCCATCAGCCGGGCATTCTGCCGGTCCTGCATGTAGCCGACCAGAATCCCATCCTCGATCAGCACGTTCCTGCCCGAGGGTGTGCCCTCGTCATCCACGGTGATCGACCCGCGCCGGTCCGGGATCGTGCCGTCGTCAAGGACGGTGACTCCCTTCGCGGCGATCTGCTGCCCCATGAGCCCGGCGAAGGCCGAGGATTTCTTGCGATTGAAATCGCCCTCCAGCCCGTGGCCGATCGCCTCGTGCAGGAGGATACCGGGCCAGCCCGCGCCCAGCGCGACGTCCATCATGCCGGCGGGGGCCGGAACCGCGCGCAGGTTCACGAGTGCGATGCGCAGCGCCTCGCGCGCGGCGGTTTGCCAGTGCGTGGGCGTCATCAGCGCGGCAAGCCCGGCGCGCCCGCCACCCCCGGTGCCGCCCGATTCGCGCCGCCCGTTCTCTTCGACGATGACAGAGACGTTGATCCGCGCCATCGGCCGGATGTCCGACACGACCCCGCCCTCGGGGCGCAGGATGAACACCTCCTGCAGCGAGGCCGCGATGGTGGCCGAAACTTGAACCACCCTGGGATCGAGCGACCGCGCATAGGCGTCGATCTCGCGCAGCGTCTCGACCTTGAGGCCGAAGGCGGCATCAGCCATCGGGTCGGCGTCGGTGTACAGCCGCGTGTTGGTGCCCTGCGGCGGTTCGGCCAGCGTACCGCCACCCGCCCCGACGGCAAGGCGCGCGGTCTCGGCGGCGCGGCGCAGCGCGGCCTCGGAAATTTCGGTCGAATGGCCGTAGCCCGCGACCTCGCCGTTCACCGCGCGCAGGCCGAAACCTTCGGAGGCGTCATAGCTGGCGTTCTTCAGGCGCCCGTCGTCGAAGACCAGCGCTTCGGACCTGCGCCGTTCCAGGAAAAGCTCGCCGTCCTCGGCGCCCGCGGTCGCCTCGCGCAGAATCGCCAGCGCGCGGCTTTCGTCCAGATGGGTCTCGAACGGGGAAAACCGGTCGTCTGTCATGCTGCGGGCCTCGCGGTCGTTGACTTGGATCAAAAAGCGACGATGTGACACCATGGTTTCGCTTGTCGCATTCCCACTAATATGATTTTAGATGAGCCGGATACAACCGGCCGCCCCGGGGGAGTTTTCGGGGGCGCCGGTCGGAAAAGCGGCTGCAAACGCCGCGCGAGGAACGGGAACATATCATGCGCTTTGCGAGCATTCTTTCTGGCCTCGGGGCCGCTCTGACCGCCAGCCTGATCTCGGCCGCCGCCTGGGCGCAGGACGGGATCAGCGGGCTCGAGGTGGTGGGCAAGCCCCATGCGCAGGGCACCGGCTTCCAGCCCGCCGCGACCGAACTCGCGCGTGATCAGCAGTGGCTCGACCACATGCTTCTCTATCTCTGCATCGCGGTCGTTGCCTTCGTTCTCGTCCTGCTCGCCATCGTGATCCTGCGCTTCAACAGCCGCTCCAACCCGACGCCGGCGAAGTTCACGCACAACTCGCCGCTCGAGGTGACCTGGACGCTGATCCCGGTCCTGATCCTCGTCGTCCTCGGCTCCTTCTCGCTGCCGACGCTCTTCAAGCAGCAGGAAATCCCGACCGCTGACCTCGTCATCAAGGCGACCGGCAACCAGTGGTTCTGGTCCTACGAATATCCCGACCAGGAGATTGCCTTCGACAGTTTCATGCTGGGCAAGGACGAACTGGCGGCGAACGGCTACGCGCCCGACGAATACCTTCTGGCCACCGACAACGCCGTCGTCGTGCCGGTGAACAAGACGGTGGTCGTTCAGGTCACCGGCGCCGACGTGATCCATTCCTGGACGGTCCCCGCCTTTGCGGTGAAGCAGGACGGCGTTCCGGGCCGCATCGCGCAGCTCTGGTTCAAGGCCGAGCGTGAGGGCGTCTATTTCGGCCAGTGTTCGGAGCTTTGCGGCAAGGACCATTCCTACATGCCGATCACCGTCAAGGTCGTCAGCCAGGAGGTCTATGACGACTGGCTGAATCGCACCAAGACCGCAGGCCTTGGCACCTCGGCGCCGGTCAAGCTGGCCGCGAACAACTGAATGCGGTGACGCGGGCGGCGCCCGATCGTGCGCCGCCGGCCGGGGAGGATTGACGGAAGAATGACCGATATCAGTGCGATAGATCACGGGCACGAGGCGGGCTTTGGCGATTACGTCAAGCTTCTCAAGCCGCGTGTCATGTCGCTCGTGGTCTTCACCGCGATGGTCGGCCTGATCGTCGCGCCGGTGCCGGTCCATCCCTTTGTCGCCTTCACCGCGATCCTCTTCATCGCGCTTGGCGGCGGGGCCTCGGGTGCCCTGAACATGTGGTACGATGCCGACATCGACCGCGTGATGCGCCGCACCGCCTCGCGCCCGATCCCTTCCGGCAAGGTGACGGAAGGCGAGGCGCTGGCGCTCGGCCTCGCGCTATCGGGCATCTCATGCGTCATGCTGGGCCTTGCCGCGAACTGGTTCGCGGGCGCGTTCCTGGCCTTCACGATCTTCTTTTACGTCGCGATCTATACGATGTGGCTCAAGCGCTCGACGCNNACGCCGCAGAACATCGTCATCGGCGGCGCTGCCGGGGCCTTCCCGCCGATGATCGGCTGGGCCGTGGCGACGGGCGGGGTCAGCGTGGAATCGCTCCTCATGTTCGCCCTCATCTTCATGTGGACGCCGCCGCACTTCTGGGCGCTCGCGCTTTTCATGAAGGACGACTATTCCAACGCCGGCGTGCCGATGCTGACCGTCACCCACGGCCGCGCCGCGACCCGCAAGCACATCCTCGTCTACACGATCCTCCTTGCGCCCTTTGCCATCGGGCTGGCGCTTTCCTCGGTCGGCGGGCCGCTGACGCTCGCGGTGGCCGTGGTGCTGAACGCCGCCTTCATCGCCGGAGGCGTCAGGATCGCCCGTCGTAGCGAGGCCGCGGCCGAGGCCGACAAGTACAAGGCCGAGAAGGCATTCTTCCGTTTCTCGCTCGCCTATCTCTTCCTGCATTTCGGCGCGCTTCTCATTGAGCGCAGCCTGATGCCTTTCGGGCTCGGGGGCTGGTGATGGCCTTCGGCAAGGATCACGAACTGCACACCCGGCGCTGGGGCCGCAACCTTGGTCTCGGCCTCGTGCTCGGCACCTTCGCGCTCCTGATCTTCGGCCTTTCGGTCGTGAAGATCTCGCACCTGCGCGAGGGCAAGCTGCCGGCGGCGGAGGCCAAGCCATGAGGCGGCTCGAGGGCAACAGCCGTACGGCGGCGATGCTGGTCGGCATCGTGCTGACCATGGGCGCGCTCTCGTGGGCCGCAGTCCCTTTCTACAGCTGGTTCTGCAAGGTCACCGGCTACGGCGGCACACCCTCGACCGACCGGGTCGCGACGGGCGAGGTTCTGGAAGAATACGTGACCGTCCGGTTCGATGCGAACACCGCGCCGGACATGCCGTGGAAATTCCGCCCCGTGCAGAACGAGATGCGTCTGCGCATCGGCGAGACGGGAATGGCCTTCTACGAGGCCTACAATCCGACCGACGAGGTGGTGGCGGGCACCGCGGCCTACAACGTCGCCCCGGACCTCGCGGGTTACTACTTCTCCAAGATCCAGTGCTTCTGCTTCACCGAGCAGGTGCTGCAGCCGCACGAAAAGGTCGAGATGCCGGTCGTCTTCTTCGTCGACCCCGAGCTGGTGAAGGACCGCGACGCGGGCCGGATCCGCGACATCACGCTCTCATATACCTTCTACCGCACCGAACTGCCCGAGACGGCGAGCCTTGCGCCGGCCAAGGGATCCGAGCTTAACTAGGCCAAGACAGGGAAACCGCCATGGCGCACGCGAAAAACCACGACTACCACATCCTTCCGCCCTCGCTCTGGCCGCTTCTGGGCGCCCTTGGCGGCTTCACCATGCTTTTCGGGGCGGTGCTGTGGATGAAGGGGGTCACCCCCTTCGTCTTCTTCATCGGCCTCGCACTGGTGCTCTACGTCATGTACGGCTGGTGGTCGGACGTCGTCCACGAGGGCAACACCGGGGACCATACCCCGGTTGTCCGGATCGGCCTGCGCTACGGCTTCATCCTCTTCATCATGTCCGAGGTGATGTTCTTCTCGGCCTGGTTCTGGACCTTCTTCAAGCACGCGCTCTACCCGATGGGGCCGCAGTCGCCGCTGGTCGATGGAGTCTGGCCGCCGGAAGGGATCACCACCTTCGATCCCTGGCACCTGCCGCTGATCAACACGCTGATCCTGCTCTGCTCCGGCGCCGCCGTCACCTGGGCGCACCATGCGCTGGCGCATGAGAACAACCGCCGCGATCTCGTGAACGGCCTCGCGCTTGGCGCCGCGCTCGGCGCGCTCTTCACCATCTTCCAGGCGCTGGAATATTCCGAGGCGGGGTTCGGCTTTGCCGGCAACATCTACGGCGCCTCGTTCTTCATGGCGACGGGCTTCCACGGCGCCCATGTCATCATCGGGACGATTTTCCTCCTCGTCTGCATGTTCCGCGCGCTGAAGGGGCACTTCACGCCCGAGCAGCATGTCGGCTTCGAGGCGGCGGCCTGGTACTGGCACTTCGTCGACGTGGTCTGGCTCTTCCTCTTCGCCGCGATCTACATCTGGGGCAGCGCCTGATCCCGCGCCCGGCCGAATGACGGACAAAGCGCGGGGCGGGCCCCCGCGCTTTCGCTTTGAGGGATGCCGATGCGCCGCCTCCTGTTCCTGCTGATCGTCGGCCTCGGCGGCACCGCCATTCTGGTCTCGCTCGGCCTCTGGCAGGTCCGGCGGCTGGCCTGGAAGGAAGACATCCTTGCCGCGATCGAAGCAAAGATCGGGGCGGAGCCTGTTGCCTTCGACAGCCTTGCCGCCCCCGATCCAGCCGCCGATCTTTACCGCCCGGTGACGGTCTCGGGCCGCACCACCGGCAAGGAGCTTCTCGTCCTTTCTGGCCGGAAGGGCGAGGGGGCCGGTTTCGAGGTGATCGCCGCCTTCGAGACCACGACGGGTCGCCGCATCCTGATTGACCGCGGTTTTGTCCCCGAGGCGGCCCGCGACCTGCCCCGCCCGGCGACGGCGCTGACCGTGGCCGGCAACCTCCACTGGCCGAGCGAGGCGGACGGCTACACGCCGCCGCCCGATAGCGCATCGGGTCTCTGGTTTGCCCGCGACGTGCCGGCGATGGCGGGTGCGCTCGGCACCGGGCCGGTGATGATCGTGGCCCGCGACGTCACCGGCGACGTGCAGGGGATCGTGCCGGTTCCGGTCGATACCTCGAACATTCCCAACGATCACCGGCAATACGCCGTCACATGGTTTTCCCTCGCGCTTGTCTGGGCGGGGATGACAGCGTTCTTTCTCTGGCGTATCAGGCATCGGAAGAGCTGAAGGAAATCATGCGCTACGTATCGACCCGGGGGTCCGCCCCGATCCTGACTTTCGGCGAGGCTATGCTGACCGGCCTTGCCCGCGACGGTGGCCTCTATGTCCCCGAGACGATCCCGACGCTGACCCCGGACGAGATCGCCGCACTCGGCGGGCTGTCCTACGAGGAAGCCGCCTTCCGCGTCATGCGCCCCTTCGTCGGCGAGGCCTTCACCGACGCCGAGTTTCGCCGCGCCATCGACGCCGCCTATGCGGGCTTTGGCCATGCCGCCCGCGCGCCGCTGGTGCAGCTGACCCCGAACCACTTCCTGCTTGAGCTCTTCCACGGCCCGACGCTCGCGTTCAAGGATTTCGCGATGCAGCTGATCGGGCAGCTCTTCCAGATCGCGCTGGCGCGCGACGAACGCCGCGTGACCATCGTTGGCGCGACCTCGGGCGACACCGGCTCCGCCGCGATCGAGGCGTTCCGGGGCCTGCCCAACGTCGATGTCTTCATCCTCTTCCCCGAGGGCCGCGTCTCCGAGGTGCAGCGCCGCCAGATGACGACGCCTGACGATGCGAACGTTCACGCCCTCGCGCTCAAGGGCGATTTCGACGATTGCCAGGCGCGGCTGAAGGACATGTTCAACCATTTCGAATTCCGCGATGCGGTCGGCCTTGCCGGCGTCAACTCGATCAACTGGGCGCGCGTGCTGGCGCAGGTCGTCTACTACTTCACCTCCGCCGTCAGCCTTGGCGCACCTGCCCGCAAGGTCAGCTTCACGGTCCCGACCGGCAACTTCGGCGACATCTTCGCGGGCTACATCGCAAATCGCATGGGCCTGCCCATCGACCGCCTCGTGATCGCGACCAACCAGAACGATATCCTGCACCGCTGCCTGACGACAGGGCGGTATGAGACCGACGGCGTGAAACCCTCGATCTCGCCCTCGATGGACATTCAGGTCTCCTCGAACTTCGAGCGCGCGCTGTTCGAGGCCTATGGCCGCGACGGCGGCGCCGTGACGCAGCTGATGGAGGAGCTGAAGGCCAAGGGCGGCTTTACCGTCAGCCAGGGCGCCATCGAGGCTCTGCGCGCCACCTTCGCCTCTGGCCGTGTCTCCGAGGAAGAGACGCTGGCGACGATCGCAAGGATCAACACCGCCACCGGCGAGGTGCTTTGCCCGCATTCCGCCGTCGGCGTCTCGGTCGCCGAAAAGCTGCGCGACCCTGCGGTCCCGATGATCACGCTCGCCACGGCGCACCCGGCGAAATTCCCCGACGCGGTGGAAGAGGCGACGGGCCATCGCCCGGCCCTGCCTTCGCGCATGGCCGAACTTTTTGCCCATCCCGAGCGGGTGACTTCGGTCCCGAACGACCTCCCGGCGCTTGAGGCGCTTATTCATGAAAGGCGCCGCAGGTGACGGTTCTTCTGACGACACTGCCGAACGGTCTTCGGATCGTGACGGAGAGGATGGAGGGCCTTGCCTCGGCCTCGGTCGGCATCTGGCTGACCGCCGGCGGACGCCACGAGCGGCCCGAGCAGAACGGCATCGCGCATTTCCTTGAACACATGGCGTTCAAGGGCACGAAGACCCGCAGCGCCGCCCGCATCGCCGAGGAGATCGAGGACGTCGGCGGCTATATCAACGCCTATACCAGCCGCGAG
>JAGRDU010000036.1:13149-33980 GCA_020446905.1 Paracoccaceae bacterium
ACATCATCTTCGACTGGCTGCAGGAGGCGGCCTTTCCGAACCAGGCGCTCGGCCGGACGATCCTTGGCCCCGCAGAGCGCGTCTCGGGCTTCGACCGGTCCGACCTGACCGGCTTTGTCGCCGAGCACTACGGGCCGGGACGGATGATCCTGGCTGCCGCCGGGGCCGTCGATCACGACGCCGTCGTGCGCGGCGCCGAGCGTGCCTTCGGCCATCTTGCCCCGCTTGGTCCGCGCCCGGTTCAGGCCGCGACCTGGAAGGGCGGCCAGCGGCGCGAGGTGAAGGACCTCGAACAGGTGCATTTCGCCCTTGCCTTCGAGGCGCCGAGCGTCCGCCATGACGACTTCCACACCGCACAGGTCTACACGACCGCGCTTGGCGGCGGCATGTCCTCGCGCCTCTTCCAGAAGATCCGCGAGGAGCGGGGCCTTTGCTATTCGATCTACGCGCAGGCCGGCGCCTATGACGATACCGGAATGCTGACGATCTATGCCGGCACCTCGGCCTCCGAAATCGGCGAGCTTTGCGGCCTGACCATCGACGAGATGAAGCGCGCCGCCGAGGACATGACCGAGGCAGAGATCGCCCGCGCCCGGGCACAGATGAAGGCGGGGCTGCTCATGGGGCTCGAAAGCCCCTCGGGCCGCGCCGAGCGCATGGCGCGGCACGTCGCGATCTGGGGCAAGGTGCAATCGGCCGAAGAAAGCGCCGCCGAGATCGAGGCGGTGACGCGCAGGGAGGTCCTTCGTTTTGCCGGCGGGCTCGTGGATGGCGCCATGACCGCGCTCGCGCTCTATGGTCCGGTCCGCAAGGCGCCGTCCCTGACGCGGCTGCGCGAAAGGCTCGCCGCCTGATGTTCGCGCGCCGGCGCAGGCTCCGCATCGAGACCGAGCGGATGACGCTGCGCCTGCCGACCCATGCCGACTATCGAGCCTGGTCCACCCTGCGCGAGACGAGCCGCGAGTTCCTGCGGCCGTGGGAGCCCTCATGGTCTGCCGACCACCTGACCCGCAAGGCCTTCACCAATCGCGTCTACTGGGCGTCGCGCGCCTTTTCCGGCGGCACCGCGATGCCACTGTTCCTGATGCGCCGCGAGGACGAGACCTTCCTCGGCGCCGTCACCGTCGACAACATCCGCCGCGGCCCCGCACAGGCCGCGACGATCGGCTACTGGGTCGGCGCCCCCTTCGCGCGGCAGGGCTACATGGCCGAGGCCTTGCGCGCCGTCATCCACCACTGCTTCGCCGAGCTTGACCTCAGCCGCCTCGAAAGCGCCTGCCTGCCCGAGAATGCCGCCTCGCGCGGGGTGCTGGAAAAATGCGGCTACAAGTACGAGGGCGTGGCGCAGAGCTATCTCCAGATCAACGGCCGCTGGCGCAACCACGTCCTTTACGCCAATCTTCGGGGCGACCGGCGCGGCCGGACGGACGCCGGGTAAGGGCGCTGCCCCCGGGCCTTGCGGCCTGTCCCCCGGCGTATTTGGACCACAGTGAAGGAGGGGCCGATGGGGCTCAACGCAGCAGATGCCGCCTTCGCCGCTTCCCTGGCGGGCCTTCTGCCGGAGGGCGTCGTGGGCCACGCCGGACCTGCCTATCTGGAAGAGCCGCGGCGGCGCGGGGTGACGCCTGAGGCGCTTCTGGTGCGGCCTGGGTCCGTGGACGAGGTGGCGGCCGTGGTCCGGGCCTGCGCGTCGGCGCGGGTCGGGATCGTGCCCTGGGGCGGGGGAACCGGCCTTGTCCTCGGGCAGGTCTTGCCCGAGGGGCCGGTGCCGGTGGTCCTGTCGCTGGAACGGATGCACGGGCTGCGCGGGGTCTGGCCGGCGGAGGCCGCGATGACGGTCGAGGCCGGCATGACACTGGCCGGGGCGCAGGGTCAGGCGGAAGCAGCCGGGCTGATGTTCCCGCTGTCGCTTGCCTCGGAAGGGGCGGCACGGATCGGCGGGGTGCTGGCGACCAATGCCGGCGGGACGGCGGTTCTGCGCTATGGCAATGCGCGGGCGCTCTGCCTCGGGGTCGAGGCGGTCTTGGCGGACGGGTCGGTCTATCGCGGGACGCGGCGGCTCAGGAAGGACAATACCGGCTATGATCTCAACGATCTCTTGATCGGGTCGGAAGGGACCCTCGGCATCATCACCGCCGCGACCTTGCGCCTCTTTCCCCGACCCGCGACGCTGGCCACGGCGATGCTGGAGGTGCAAGGCCCTGCCGAAGCGCTGCGGCTTCTGGCTCTGGCGCAGGACCTGACAGGCGGGGCGGTCAGCACGTTCGAACTGATCGGCGGCGAGGGGCTGAGGTTCCTCGGGGAGGTGATGCCCGAGGTTCGCCAACCCTTCACGGGGCGGCCAGAGTGGTCGGTGCTTATGGAACTCGGCCTGCCGCCCGGGGTCGATTCCGACGTCGTTCTGGGCGCGATCTACGAGGCGGCAAAGGCGGAGGCGCTGGTGTCCGGCGCCATCCTTGCGGCGAGCGAGGCGCAACGCGCGGCGTTCTGGGACCTGCGCGAGGCGCTGCCCGAGGCGAACCGCAGGATCGGCGCCGTCGCCTCGCACGACATCTCGCTGCCAATCTCCGAGATCGCTGCCTTCCTGCCCCGCGCCGATGCCGCCGTGCGGGCGGTAGGGCCGTTCCGGATCAACACGTTCGGCCATCTCGGCGACGGCAACCTGCACTACAACGTCTTCCCGCCGAAAGGCGAAAAGCGCGACGCCTATCTCGGGCGTGCCGGTGAGGTGACCCGCGCGGTTCACGATCTGGTGGCCGCGCATGGCGGGTCGATCAGCGCCGAGCACGGCATCGGCCGCGCCAAGGTTGGTGAGCTTCAGCGCTATGGCGATCCGGCGAAGCTGGCGGCGATGCGCGCGATCAAGGCGGCCCTCGACCCGATGGGCATCCTCAACCCCGGTGCTGTCCTGCCTTGAAAAAGGTGCGCCCCGCCGGTGGAGCGCCGACGGGGCAGGAGCAATGAACCGTTCACGTAGCTGCAAGCGGACCGGCATCGGGGCCGGTTGCCCCTGTCCTAGCAGCGATTCCTTTCCGCAGCCTTAACCGCGCGTCTCACTTGCCCTCGAAGTCGCACAGGACATGGACCTTCATCCCCAGCCGTTCGAGAAGCGCGCGCCCGCCAAGCGCGGGCAGGTCGATGACGAAGGCGCAGCCGATGACCTCGGCGCCGAGCCGCTCGCAAAGCCGGATGCCCGCCTCGCAGGTCCCGCCGGTGGCCAGCAAGTCATCGACAATCAACACCTTTTCGCCCGGGCTGAGCGCATCCTCATGCACCTCCATCACCGCCTCGCCGTATTCGAGCTTGTAGGCCTGGGAGATCGTCTGACCCGGCAGCTTGCCCTTCTTGCGGATCGGCACGAACCCCTTCGTGAGCTGATGCGCGATCGCCCCGCCAAGGATGAACCCCCGCGCCTCGAGCCCCACGACCTTGTCGATCTGGACCCCGGCATAGGGATGCAGAAGCTGGTCCACCGCCATGCGAAACCCCCGCGCATCGGCAAAAAGCGTGGTCACGTCACGGAAGAGAATCCCCTCGTGCGGGAAGTCGGCGATGGTGCGGATATAGTCCTTGACGGTCTTCTGCATGGGGCCCCCGGTTCGGTCTCGGCCTTGGGTAACATGGCGCAAAGCCTGCGCAAAGCGGCGTATGAAGGGCGTCGGATTCCCGTAGGAGGCGCGTAGTCTTTCTGTAGCTACAGGGCGCGCGGAGGGGGATACCGCGGGATGGGTCCCGGCGCATGGCTGCGTCTGATGACCAAGTGCCAAATGACGAGTGTGAGCGCGGCGAGGCCCGGCTGGCTGGAGACGAGCCAGGCACATCGGGGGCTGTGCCGAGGAGGAGTTCGAGGGCCTGGCGGGTGGGCGGCCATTCGCGATGAGAGCGCTGTCCGGCACGCCGCTGCTCTTGAGGCACGGGCAAAAGAAGCCAGAGACGATCTCCGATCAGACCGCCCGTGCCAGGAACCGGTACGAAACCTTACGTCTCCCCCGGCCGGGTCATCTGGAAAAGCTCGCGCACCACGGTGTAGTCCTTGTAGCCGGAGCGGGCGACGGGCTGGAAGCGGGTGACGTCGAAGCGGCCCTCGACGAGGCAGTCGTCGCGCAGGTGGACGCCGGTGACCACTCCGAGGACGAGGTAATTGCCGCGCCCCGGAAGGGTGATGACTTCGGTCAGCCTGCACTCGAACGTTGCCGGGGCATCCGCGACGCGGGGGCATGGGATCGTGGTGCACTCGGCCTTGGCGACCCCGGCGAGGGTGAATTCATCGGTTTCGGATGGCCAGGGCCCGGAGGTCATGTTCATCGCCTCGCGCGCGGTGTATTCGACGATGGAGATCGAGAAGACGCCTGTGCCCTCGATATTGCGTAAGGAGTCCTTGCGGCCCGTCGAGGCGAACATGACCTGCGGCGGCTCGTAGGCAATCGCATTGAAGAAGGAATAGGGCGCGAGGTTGTCGCCCGCCGCGCCACGCGTGCCGACCCAGGCGATGGGGCGGGGCGTGACGACGGCGGTGAAGGGGTTGTGCGGCAGTCCGTGGCCGTCTTCGGGTCGGTAGAACATGAAGCCTCATTCGGTTTGAACCGATCCTGCCCGCATGTTAGGGCCGACTTCCAGCGGATTCGGGGAGCTTTGCGCGCGTGTACCGGCTTGAGGAGGAAACCGAAGCCGACTGGTGGGAGGTGGAGGCGCTCTATGACCTCTGCTTCGCGCCGGGACGGACCGCGCTCTCCTCTTACCGGCTGCGCGACGGGGTGCCCATGGTCAAGGACCTCTGCCATGTGCTGCGCGACGGCGAGGGCATCCTGGCGGCGGTGATCCGGTATTGGCCCGCCGAGGTCGCCGGGCGGCGGATCCTTCTTCTCGGGCCGGTCGCGGTGCACCCGACGCGGCAGGGCGAGGGGCTTGGTGGCCTTCTGATCCGCGAGAGCCTGGCCGAGGCGCGGCGGCTTGGCTGGGAACGGGTGCTGCTGGTGGGCGATGCGCCCTATTACCGCCGCTTCGGGTTCCGCAAGCTCGAGGGGGTGGAGATGCCGCCGCCGACGAACCCCGACCGCGTGCTGGGCCTTGCCCTGAAACCCGGCGCCTGGGAGGGCGTGGCGGGGCCGGTCACGAAGGCGCGGATTGACGAAGGCTAGCGGCGATCCCATGTCTTTCGGGAGGTTATCGGGAAGGGCCGCGCAATGTCGGGGGAAATCGTCAGGGCAGAGTCGGGCGCGCTGACGCCGGCCGCCGAGGCCGAGATCGCGGCGCTGGCGCGGCGGGCGGCCACGGCGCGGGGGCCCTTGATGAAAGCCATCGGGCTGGCCGGATCGCAGGCCGAGAACATGCTGGAAAAGCTGCCCGACAGCGCCAAGGACGCCATCGAGAAGGCGACCGAACGGGCGCTGGAGCTGGCCTATCGCGGCGCCGAAGTCGCGGGCCGGTCGCCCCGCGCGCCGGACTTGGGCCGCCATGGCCATACGGTCGCGGCCACGCTGAGCGGCGCGGCTGGCGGTTTCGGAGGATTGGCCTCGGCGGTCGTGGAGGTGCCGGTCACGGTGTCGATTCTCTTCGCGGCGATCCAGAAGGCCGCCAAGGCCGAGGGGTTCGACCCTGCCGACCCCGAAATCCGGCGTGAATGCCTGATGGTCTTCGCCGCCGGCGATCCGATGGACGCATCGGACGACGGGGTGAACACCAGCTTCCTGATGAGCCGCACCGTCATCACCGGCGCCTCGCTGCACCGGCTGATCGCGTCCGTCGCACCGCGTCTTGCCAGCGTGCTGACGGAAAAGCTCGCGGCGCAGGCTCTGCCGGTGCTGGGTAGCGTCGCCGGGGCGGGCATCAACCTCGCCTTCGCGCGCTACTACCGGGAGCTGGCCGAGGTACGCTTTGCGCTTCTGCGGCTGGCGCGGGCGCATGGCGAGGAGGCGGTAAGGGCGCGGTTTTTCGAGGCGCGGGGGACGGGCCGGCTCGGAAAGGCGTGAACGGAATGGTCCCGCGCCCTAGGGGCGCATGAAGCGGCGCCGTGCCTCGACCGCGATATTGTAGCTCTGGTCGAGGTTTGCGATCAGCGCCATGGCAGCCTGGCGTGCCTCCTCGCTGTCGGCCTTCTGATAGCTTTCCCGCGCGGCGTCGAGCAGTTTCTTGAACTTGAACTCTTCGGGCAGGACGCCCGCCTCGGCCATGATCCGGGCGGCGACCGCGGTCGCTATGTCCGTAAAGGCCTCTCCCGCGCGGTCGGGCAGGGGTTCGCCTTCGCCTTGCAACCCCTGCAACTTGCCCTCGGCCAGGGCCTTCTGGATCTGCTGTTCCACGATGCGGTGGAAGGACTGGGTCATGATAAGACTCTCCTCTGAGCGCGCGTTCCGGTCCGCCATGTCGCCGATTCGGTCCTACCCAACCCCTCGCGGCTGGCAGGCGGAACGAACAGCGTCCCGCGTCAGATATCCTGCGTTGCCAGCCACTCCATCACCGGCACACGCACGCTCGTCGCGCCTTCGTGGCAGGCTTTCTCGATCACCGCGCGCAGCTCGGCAAGGCTGACGCGTCGGATGAGGTGCTTGACCGGGCCGATGGAGGCGGGGCGCATCGAAAGGGTGCGCACCCCGAGCGCGGCGAGGACAAGCGCCTCGACCGGGCGGCCGGCATCCTCGCCGCAGAAGGAGAGTGGCGCATTGCCGGCCTCGCAGCGCGTCACAATCTGGCTGATGAAGCGCAGGAACGAGGTGTTGAGAAGGTCGTAGCGGCGGCGCACCGTCTCGTTCTCGCGGTCGGCGGCGAAGAAGAACTGCTTCAGATCGTTGCCCCCGATCGAGATGAAATCGACCATCTCGAAGAAGGCGTCGGGCGCGAAGGCGAGGGAAGGCGTCTCAAGCATCGCGCCCACCTCGACCCGTTCGGGCAGGGCGCGGCCGAGGCGCTGTTCGCGGCCAAGTTCGTCGTCCAGCATCTGGCGGGCACGGGCGAATTCCGTCATCTCGGCGACGAAGGGAAACATCACGGTCAGCGGCCGCCCGTTCGCGGCGCGGATCAGCGCCTGAAGCTGCATCCGCATGACGCCGGGCTTGTCGAGCGCGACGCGGATCGCGCGCCAGCCCATCGCGGGGTTCGGCTCTTCCACCCGTTTCATGTAGGGCAGCACCTTGTCCGACCCGATGTCGAGCGTGCGGAAGGCGACGCGCTTGCCCTTCGCGGCGTTGAGGACATTGGCGTAGATCGCGGCAAGTTCCGACCGCTTCGGCACATGGGAGCGGATGAGGAACTGCAGTTCCGTCCGGAACAGGCCCACCCCCTCGGCGCCCGAGCCGGCGAGCGAGGGCAGGTCGGCCATGAGCCCCGCGTTCATGTGCAATGACACGGTGGTGCCGCAGGTCGCCGTCGCGGGCAGGTCGCGGAGCGAAGCATAGCGGCTTTGCGCGGCGGCCTGCATCGCGATCTTGTCGCGAAAGGCCGAGGCGACAGTCTCCTCGGGGCGCAGATGCACGATGCCCTGGTCGCCGTCGACAAGGATCGGGTCGCCGTTCAGCGCCTCGCCGGTGATGCCGGCGGCATGGATCACCAGCGGGATGGCCAGCGCGCGGGCGACGACGGCGGCATGCGAGCCGACGGAGCCATCCTCGAGCACGACACCTTTCAGCGCGCGGCCGTAGTCGAGAAGCTCGGCCGGGCCGATGTTGCGGGCAACGAGGATCGGGTTCTCCGGCATCTCGGCGCCGGTATCGGCGCCCTGGCCCGTGAGGATGCGGAGGAGCCGGTTCGAGAGGTCGTCAAGGTCGTGCAGGCGGTCGCGAAGATAGGGGTCGGGAACGGATTCCAGCCGCGCCCGGGCGGCCGACTGTTCCTTTTCGACCGCCGCCTCGGCTGAAAGGCCGCGCGCGATGTCCTCTTCCATGCGCCGCATCCAGCCCCGCGAGTTGGCGAACATGCGGTAGGCCTCGAGGACGGCCTTCTGCTCCTTGTCCTGCACCTCGCTCATGGTGACGAGCGCATCCACCGAAATGCGGAGCTGGTCGACGGCGGCATTGAGCCGGACAAGCTCGGCCTTGGGGTTGTCGGCGACGAGGTTTGTAACGACCACGCGCGGCTCGTGCAGCCAGACGCGGCCCTCGGCGGCGCCTTCCTGGCCGGTCGTGCCGCGATAGAGCGCGGGCTGGGTATGGAGCGCGCTCAGCGCCTCGCCCTCGCCGATGAAGGCACCAAGCTCGGTCATCTCGGCCAGCACCATCGCCACGACTTCGAGTGCGTAAAGCTCGTCGTCGGAGAAGAGCCGCGCCTTCCTGGTCTGCACCACAAGGACGCCGAGCTTTTCGCCGACCCGCTGGACCGGCACGCCGAGGAACGAGGAGAAGATCTCCTCGCCGGTCTCGGGCATGTAGCGAAATCCCTTCTCGGCCGGCGCGTTGGCGGTGTTGATCGGGATCGAGGTCTTGGCGACGCGGCCGACGAGACCCTCGCCCAGCTTCATCCGCGTCTGGTGGACGGCCTCGGGCTTCAGGCCCTCGGTGGCGCAAAGCTCAAGCGTCTCGTCGTCACGGAAGAGGTAGATCGAGCAGACCTCGCACCGCATCGAATCCGCAATCAGATGCGTGATGCGGTCAAGCCTTTCCTGACCCGCTCCGGGCTCCGCGAGGCTGTCCCGCAGGCGTCGGAGCAGCTTGCGGCTTTCGCTTTCGGTGCGGTCGGCCATGACCCCTCGTCAGTGCCCGGGCGCGGCGCGTTCCGTCAGGCCGCTTTCTCCAGTTCGAACGCATCATGGAGCGCCTGCACCGCCAGTTCCATATATTTCCGGTCGATCAGAACCGAAATCTTGATCTCTGACGTCGAGATGACCTTGATGTTCACATTCTCGGCGGAGAGTGCGGCGAACATCTTGGCGGCGACGCCGGCATGGCTGCGCATGCCGATCCCGACGACCGAAACCTTTGCGACCTCGGTGTCGATGATAAGCTCGTCATACTGGATCTTGCCGGCGGCCTTGGCGTCTTCCATCACCTTCTGCGCCCGGCCGACCTGGTTGATCGGGCAGGAGAAGGTCATGTCGGTGACGGCGCCCGGATGCGCGTCGTCATAGTTCTTTTCCGAGATGTTCTGGACGATCATGTCGACGTTGACGCCGCCCTCGGCCAGCGCCCCGAAGATGCCCGAGGCGACGCCGGGGCGGTCCTCGATGGTGAAGAGGGTGATCTTGGCTTCGTCGCGCGAATAGGCGACGCCCGAGACGACTTTGGATTCCATGATTTCCTCCTCGGAGCAGACAAGGGTGCCGGAGTTTTCGTCGGTGTCCTCGAACGAAGAAAGGACGCGCAGGCGGACATTGTAGCGCATGGCGAGTTCCACCGAGCGCGTCTGGAGCACCTTGGCGCCCAGCGAGGCAAGCTCCAGCATCTCCTCGAAGGCGATGCGGTCGAGCTTGCGCGCCTTGGACGAGATGCGCGGATCGGTGGTGTAGACGCCGTCGACGTCCGTATAGATGTCGCAGCGTTCCGCGCCGAAGGCGGCCGCAAAGGCGACGGCGGTCGTGTCCGATCCGCCACGGCCAAGCGTGGTGATCCGCCCCTCGGGGCTGAGGCCCTGGAACCCCGCGACTACGGCGACCTTGAAGCCCTCGGCGAACTTGGCGTCGATATTAGCGCGTGGGATCGAGACAAAGCGCGCCGCGCCATGGGCCGAGGTGGTGTTGATCGGGACCTGCCAGCCCTGCCAGCTGCGCGCCGGCACATCCATTTCCTGCAGGCGCAGCGCCATGAGGCCGGCGGTCACGTTCTCGCCCGATGCCACGACCGCGTCGTATTCGCGCGCGTCATAGAGTGGCGAGGTACCCTCGACCCAGCCGACGAGCTCATTGGTCTTGCCGGACATGGCCGAGACGATGACGATGACGTCATAGCCCCGCTCGACCTCGCGCTTGACCTTCTCGGCGGCATTGGCGATGCGGCCGAGGTCGGCCACCGAGGTGCCGCCGAATTTCATCACGAGAAGCGGCATCCGGCGCCCCCTGTCCCAGCCCCATGTCGAACCGCGCGTTTCTTATGCGGGCGGGCGCCGCCATGCAAGCGGATTGCAGGCGGCAGAAGGCCGCGGCGGCGGCGAGCCGGCGCGGCGGCCGGGGTCAGTTCGTCTTGCGTGCGGGCAGGAACGGCAGGGGTGCGACGGGAACGCCGTCCTCGATCAGTTGCCGCGCCTCCTCGGCCTTCGCCTCGCCGTAGATCGACCGGGCGGGCGCATCGCCCTCGTGGATGGCGCGGGCCTCGGCGGCGAAGTTCAAGCCGACATAGTCGGAGTTTTCCTCGATCTTGCGTCGCATTTCGGCCAGCGCGGCCTCGACCCCGCTGGCCGGAGCCGAGAGCGGGCGGTCTCCGGGCGTGGCGGCGCTGCGGGCGGGGCGGACGCGCGGCGCCATCAGCGCCTTGGCAACCTCGGTCGAACCACAGACCGCGCAGGCAAGATGCCCCGACCCGGCAAGGCGGTCGAAGGCCTCGGCCGACTGGAACCAGCTGTCGAAGGCGTGGTCGTTCGCGCAGGTGAGGGAGTAGCGGATCATCGAAGGGTCAAGGCTCTCCTTTCCCTATGTGGGCAAAGGAGGATGCAAATCAAGCACCCAACGCACCTGGGGCGAAACCCGCCAGCAGCGCGCTGAGCTCGGGCTCGGCCACCTTGCGGGCGGCCTTCTTCGGCTTGAACCAGCGCCGCTCGCGCTGGCCGCGCTCGGGAAAGCGCGAGATCAGCCGCGCCACCGCGACGGGATAGACCGCGACGACGCAGGGCTGCACCGCCGTTCCCTCAAGTACCTTGTCGTAGGAATAGACGCCCAGAAGATCATCGACGACCTTCCCTTCGACACCGGCCTCCTCGAAGGCCTCGCGCAGGGCGGCCTCGGCCGGGGTCTTGCCCTTCATCATCCAGCCCTTGGGGATCACCCAGCGTCCGGTGTCGCGGCTGGTGACAAGAAGCACCTCGGGACCGCGCTTCTTCGTCACGCGGTAGCAAAGCGCGCCGGTCTGGCTCGCCGCCTCGGTCCTGTCACCCTTGCCTTCGCTCACGTTCTTCAAGCCCGTTCCAGAGTCCTTTCGGGACCCGGCTCCTGCCGCGTTCGTGTCCTGCTTCCGCTATACCCGGAAATTGCGGAGAAATTTAGCACTCCGGCGGGCACTGTTCCAGTCCCTCGGCCGGATTTCTGCCTCAAATCGCCGGGAGGGCGCCGGCGAGGATCGAGGAAAACCATCCCGTGTCGATGTTGCCGCCGGACAGGATCACCCCGACGCGGCGGCCGCGCTGGCGCGCGCGCTCCTGCATGAGGCCGGCAAGGGCCGCGGCGCCCGCGCCCTCGGCGACATTGTGCGTGGCGGCAAAAAGCAGGCGAACGGCCGCGGCGATCTCGTCCTCGGTCACGGCGAGGATTCGCGCCGCCCCGGGGCGGTAGATGTCGAGTGCTGCCTGAACCGGCACACGCACCGCCATGCCGTCGGCGAAGGTGCGCGCCGAGGGCGTTTCGGTCAGCCTGCCGGTCTCGTGCGAGAGCTTGGCGCCCGCCGCCTCGGTCGAGACGACGCCCACGACCTCGGTCGAAAGGCCGAGCGCGTCGCGTGCGGCGATGACCCCGCAGATGCCCGAACCGCAGCCGATCGGGACATAGACCGTGTCGAGCGGCCGCGCGCCCCGGAAGAATTCAAGTCCATAGGTCGCGACCCCGCGCACAAGCTCGCGGTGGAAGGGCGGAACCGGGAACAACCCCTCCGCCTCGGCCCGCCGCATCGCCTCGTCCTTGGCCGTGTCGAAGTCATCGCCATGCTCGCGCAGGTCCGCCCCGAAGGCCCGCATCGCCGCGTTCTTCTCGGCCGAGTTGCCGCGCGGCACATAGATGACCGCGCGCAGCCCGGCGCGCGTGGCCGCCCGGGCCTGCGCCTGCCCATGGTTGCCGCGCGTCGCGGTGATGATGCCGGAAGCCTCCGGATGCTGCCGCCGCAGCCAGTCGATGAAGGTGATCGCGCCGCGCGCCTTGAAGGCGCCGATCGGCCCGTGGTTCTCGTGCTTCACCCAGGCCTGGGCGCCCGTTGCCGCCGAGAGCTGGGGCCATTCGTATTGCGGCGTCGGATCCATCTGGCTGTGGACCAGCGCCGCGGCCGCCTCAAGCTCCTCAAGGGTGAACTGCATCGGAGGCTCCTTTGGCGGGCAGGCCGGTTTCGCGGGCGAAGACGCAAAGGAAGGCTTCAAGGCTTTCGTCCGCGCGGAAGGGGGAGAGCGCCTGCGTGGCGCGACCGGCCTGCGCCGCCTGTGCGGTGGGGTCTGCCAATGCGAGGATTGCAGCGGTCAGCGTGGCGGCGTCGGTGACCTCGCGCGCCGCGTCGGCGGCAAAAAGCGCGGCATAGGCGGGCGCGGCATTGGCGACATGGGGCCCGGTCAGGACGGCCGATCCATGCGCGGCCGGCTCGAACGGCGTGTGCCCGCCCTTCTGGGCCAGCGATCCGCCGACGAAGGTCATCCCCGCGCCGGCATACCAGAGGTCCATCTCGCCGGTGGTATCGGCGAGATAGACCGGCAGGGCCGGATCGGGCGCCTCGCCGCGGGACCGCACGCCGTAGCGCAACCCGGTGGCGCGGATCGCGGCCTCGACCTCGTCGCGCCGGCGTTCATGGCGGGGCGCGAGGATCAGATGCAGGTCCGCGCGATGCCGCAACGCCCTGGCAAAGGCGTCAAGCACGATTTTCTCCTCGCCCTCATGGGTCGAGGCGGCGAGGAGCGTGGTGGCGCGCGCGAAGGGAAGGGGCGCGGCGGCGGCCGGGGCAGTGGCGGATTTCAGGACCATCAGCGGCCC
Organism: Paracoccaceae bacterium; assembly: GCA_020446905.1. GTDB lineage: Bacteria > Pseudomonadota > Alphaproteobacteria > Rhodobacterales > Rhodobacteraceae > Albidovulum. Next base: position 25,946 of record JAGRDU010000036.1, read on the forward strand.
GACCCGGTCCGGCGCGAGGCCGAGCGCCACGAACCTGTCGCGCGACCCTTCGTCCTGCGGGGCAAGCCAGGTGACGGCGCCGAGGACGGCGCGGGCGAGCCCCGGGACAAGCCGCCAGCGCCCCGCGCTGCGCTCGGACAGGCGGGCGGCGAGACAGAAGACGGGGATGCCGCGCGCCGCCGCCAGTGTCAGGCGGTTCGGCCAGAGCTCGTTCTCGATCACGATCAGGGCTGCGGGCCGGGCACTGTCGAGGAAGCGGGTCAGCGTCCGGGTGTCGTCATGGGGCGCTAGCGCGGCGGCACAGCGCGGCAGCGCCCAGCCCTCGGCCAGGGCGCGCCCGGTGAGGCTGTTGGTTGTGAGCAGCAGCCGCAGGTCGGGCCGGACGGCGCGGAGGGCGCCGATCACGGGACGCGCCGAGGTCATCTCGCCATTCGAGGCTGCATGAAGCCAGACGAGCGGTCCGTCGCCCTCCGGCAGGGGCGGCCGGGCAAGCCGCGCGGCGCCGGGCCAGGGGGCGAGCCTTGCCCTGGCCCGCAGGGCAAGGCCGAGAAGGCCGGCAAGGAGACGGTAGAAGACCATGTCCGACCTCTGCCACGGGGCGGGCGGCGGGGCAATGGCGGGAATGCTACCCGAATGAGGCGCGGGTTCCCCGCGCCGTTCTTCCTGCCTCGCCTGCGGGGCATTCGCCCCTCCGGCTCAGGCGCCTCCGGCGGGAGTATTGAAGGACAGAAAGTAAAGACTCGCCTTCGTTCTTCTTGGCGCAAATACTCCGGAGGGGTCCGGGGAGGCAGGGCCTCCCCGGCGGGTCGCCGCCGTCTGGCGGCGAAACCGGGTCTCAGCTTTCCGCGCCGGTCGCCTTGCGATACCAGGTGACGATCCGCGCACGGTCTTCGGGCTCGATATATGAGACGGAGGGGGGCGGCATGGCGTGCGTCACGCCGGCCTGGAGGTAGATCTGGCGGGCGTGGGCGGCGATCTCTTCGGGGGTCTCGAGACGGATGTCCTTCGGAGCGCGGGCGATACCGTCGAAGCCCGGCTCGGCCGCGTGGCACATCGAGCAGTTGCCCTGGACAATGCCGGTCACCTCCTCGAACCCCTCGGCCTCGGCAAAGCGCCGGGCGGCGGGGGAGAGGAGAGCGTCCTCTTCGGGCGAGGCCGCCGGCGGGACCGAGAGCCAGACGATCGCAAGGAACAGCGCCAGCGTCGCGGCCCAGGTCCACCAGGGGCTGCCCTTGCGCGCGTGGCGGCTGTTGAACCAGTGCCGGATGGTGACGCCCATCAGGAAGACGAGGCTTGCGATGACCCAGTTCCAGCGCGACGCGAAGGCCAGCGGGTAGTGGTTCGACAGCATCATGAAGAGGACGGGCAGCGTCAGGTAGTTGTTGTGCGTCGAGCGCAGCTTGGCGATCTTGCCGTATTTCGGGTCCGGCGCGCGCCCCGCGATCAGGTCCGCGACCACGATCTTCTGGTTCGGGATGATGACGAGGAAGACATTCGCGCTCATCACCGTCGCGGTGATCGCGCCGAGATGGAGAAGCGCGGCGCGCCCCGTGAAGACCTGCGTGTAGAAAAGCGCGAAGCCGACGAGGACGAGGTAGAGGAGCACCATCAGAAGCGTCGGGTTCTCTCCCAGCGGCGAGCGGCAGAGGAGGTCGTAGATCACCCAGGCCGCGGCAAGGGAGGCAAGAGACAGCAGGATCGCCTGCCAGGGCGCGAGGTCGAGCACGGTAGGGTCGATCAGGAACAGGCTCGCGCCGTGGTAATAGACAAGGCTGAGGAGGGCAAAGCCCGAAAGCCATGTCGCGTAGCTCTCCCATTTGAACCAGACGAGGTCCGCGGGCATCCGGTCCGGCGCCACGAGGTACTTCTGGATGTGGTAGAACCCGCCGCCATGAACCTGCCATTCCTCGCCGTCCGCGCCGCTGGCAAGGTTCCTGTCGCGGTGCAGCCCGAGATCGAGCGCGATAAAGTAGAAGGACGATCCGATCCAGGCGATGGCGGTGATGACATGCAGCCAGCGCACGGCGAATTCGAGCCAGGAGGCGAGGAGAGTGGGATCGATCATGGGCACCTCGGCAGGTTTTCCCGCAGCCTAGGACCAAACCGCAGCGGATGCCATGCCGCCGTGTTGCGCCTCGGGGTCAGAGCGCGATGCCGTTGCAAACCGCGGTGCGCCATGCAGGTATGGGCGGCAAGAGGGAGGGCAGGGCGATGCTCCGCAGCTACCGCAATTCCGAGCCGAGACCACCGATCATGGAGGGATCGCCGCCGCCCGAGGCGATGCGGGTGCCGTTCCTCGACTGGGATCGCCCGCCCTGGAACCGCTGGGCCTTCCAGCATATCCGCGAGATACTGCCAACGGCGCCGATCCGGCGCGGGACGGAGATATCGCCCCTTGCTGCGGCCACGGGCGGCCTTGACGATCTTGCATACCGGCGGGCGGGCGGCGGCGAGACGACCATCGCCGCGATGCTGGACGAGACCTATACCGATGCCTTCTGGCTCTGGAAGGATGGCCGCACGCTCCACGAAAGCTACCACAACGGCATGGGACCGCGCAGCCTGCACCTTCTGCAGTCCGTCTCGAAGTCGATCACCGCGACGGCCGGCGCCTGCCTGATCTCGGACGGCCTCATCGACCCGGCCGCGCCGGTCACCCTCTACCTGCCGGAACTGGCGAAAACGGCCTGGACAGGCGCGACGGTGCAGCAGGTGCTCGACATGACGACGGGGGTCCGCTTCGTCGAGGAATACGATGTGCGCGACAGCGATATCGGCAAGATGGACTATGCCTGCGGCTGGAAGCCGGCGCCGCCGGGGACCGACACCGCGGACTGGCCGGGCTGCGTCTGGGAGATGATCCTGCAGATGCAGCGCAAGGAGGCCGAGCATGGCGCGCGCTTTGCCTATCGCTCGATCGAGACGGATGTTTTCGCGCATGTGATGGAGCGCGTCGCCGGAAAGCGCCTGTCCGAGATCATCTCGGACCGGGTCTGGGCCCCGATCGGCGCCGAGGAGGACGCCGACATCACCGTCGACCGCGCCGGATACGGACTGGCGGAGGGGGGGATCAGCGCCTGCCTGCGCGATCTCGGGCGGCTCGCGCTGGCCTATCTGAACGACGGGCGCGTCGGCGATCGGCAGGTGATCCCCCCGGCCTGGGTCCGCGACGTGCGACACGGCGCGCACGGCGTCTTCTCGGTTCCGGCGCGCGAGGAGTTCCCGCGGAGCGCCTATCGCAACCAGTTCTGGATCGAGGACGGAACGCTCGGGCGGCACTATGCGCTGGGCATCTTCGGCCAGATGATCTTTGTCGCGCCGGATGCCGGGCTTGCCGCGGTCAAGCTGTCGACTTGGCCGGACGCCACGGATGCCGCGCTGTTCGGGCAGACCGTCGAGGCGCTGCACGCCGTCGCCCGGATGTGACAGGGGCCCGCCCGAAGGCGAGCCCCGGCCGCGAGTGGTGGGCGGCAGTCTCAGGCGTGGTTCGGGCCGTCATCCCGGCCGCGACCGCGGCGGATATGGCCGGCTCCGTCATCGGCGCCCCGACCGCGGCGGGCAAATTCGAACGAGTTGATGACCGGCAGCGCGGTGTGGCCGGCCCCGTCGTCGGCGCCGTGACCGCCCTTGTCGTCGCCCGCGTCGTGCCCCGCGCCATCGTCGGCGCCGCGGCCGCGGCGCGACACTTCCTCGGCGCCGAGGAACGGCAGCACGAGTGCGGGGCCGGACACCTCGGTGGACGAGCTGCGCGCGGTCGCGGCACCGGGCAGAGCCGAAGCCGTGGCGAGGGCGAGGGCGAGAAGTGGGGAACAGGTCTTGAGTTGCATCGAATCACCTCCACAAAGGCCGGGTAGTCCGGCAGGAGACATAAGGGGACAGGGCGCAGCCGCGATCCATCCCGCTCGGACCCCTGCGCGAGCCGCTCGGACTTCGATCCGTCCCGCCGCACTGGCCGGAGGGCTGGCCCCTGACGGACCATGGTCCGACGAGCGCGCTTTCGGTGGAGCCACCGGCGTTTTTCCGCCATTCTGTCGCCACGCCACCCTGGGAGCTACGCCACTGAGCGCGTCCATGCCGTCCGACCCCACGCTTGGGGATCCCCTGGTCGCACGCCTGCGCCGCGGGCTTGCGGCGATGCCGCTCGACCATCGCTTTGCCGCCGTCGGAAGCCTTGTCGCACTGGGCGGAATGCTCATCATGGGGGCGCTCGTCTCCTCTCGCATCGAGACCGGCGTCGTGCGGAACTCGGCGATCTCGAGCGCGGTCTACATGGAGAGCTTCATCGCGCCCCTGTCGCAGGAGCTCGCCACCTCCGAAACCTTCCGGCCCGAAACCATCGCCCACATGCGCGAGCTTCTGGATCAGCCGCCGCTGTCCGAGCGGATCATTTCGGCCAAGATCTGGCGAAAGGGCGGGCTCCTCGCCTTCAGCAGCGACGCCGATCTGATCGGCGCGACACTGGAGCCCGGCGAGAACCTTCAGCGCGCCTGGGCCGGGGACCTGACCGCCGAATTCGACGAGCTCGAGGGCAGCGAGAACCTGCGCGAGCGGGCCACGGGTATGCCGCTTCTCGAGGTCTACAACCCGATCCACTCGATCATCACCGGCGAGGTGATCGCGGTCGCGGAGTTCTATCTCAACGCGACCGAGCTGCGCGATGACCTGCGCCGCGCGCATCTGACGGCCTGGGGTGTTGTTGCGGCGGTCTCGCTGGCGACCTTCCTTGCGCTCTTCGGGATCGTGCGCGCGGGCAGCCGGACCATCGACCGGCAGAACCGCGAACTGACGCGGCGGATCGCGGAACTGGCGCGGATCTCGGCGCAGAACGAGGCCCTGCGCGACCGCGTGCAGGCGGCCTCGCGCAGCGCGAGCGAGACGAACGAGCGTTACATGCGGCGGATCAGTGCCGAACTGCACGACGGGCCGGCGCAGGCGCTCGCGCTGGCCTCGCTGAGGCTCGACAGCCTGATGCAGCGCAGCGGGGTGCCCGCCGATACGGCCGAGGCGGGCGAATTGCGTGTTGCACTCGACGAGGCGCTTCGCGATGTGCGCGACCTCTGCCATGGCCTCGCACTGCCCGAGCTTGAGGGCCGGTCGGTCGCCGACACGCTGGAGCTCGCCGTGCGCGCGCATGAACGCCGCACCGGCGGCAGTGTCGCACGCGGGCCGATCCCGGCGGGCCCCCTCGAGGGACCGGCGCCGCATCCGACGCTGATCTGCATCTACCGCTTCGTGCAGGAAGGGCTGATGAACGCCTACCGCCACGGCGGCGGCAAGGGCGTTCGGGTTGCGGCTGCGGCAGAGGGCGGGCGATTGAGGGTCACCGTCGCCGATGCCGGTGGCGGGTTCGAGCCGGGTGGCGCGCGCCGCGGTCCGGGTCTCGGCCTTGCCGGCCTGCGCCAGCGGATCGAGAGCATCGGCGGCGAATTCCAGGTGAAAAGCGAACCGGGGAAGGGCACTCTCCTGACCATGGAACTGCCCTATGAGGACCGATCATGAGCGACCGCATCCGCATCGTCGTCGCCGACGACCACCCTCTCTTTCGCGGCGGCGTGGTCCGCACCCTGATCGAGCATGGCGGCTTCGACGTGGTGGCCGAGGCCGGCACCGCCGAGGCCGCCGTCACCGAGGTCGGGCGGCACCTGCCCGATGTCGCGCTGCTCGATGTCTCGATGCCCGGCTCGGGCCTTGTCGCCGCCGCCGAGATCGGCCACCGCTTTCCGGCGGTCGGGCTCGTGATGCTCACGGTCTCGGAGGCGGACGAGGATCTTCTGGCCGCCCTAAAGGCCGGCGCTCGGGGCTATGTGTTGAAGGGCGTCGGGGCCGAGGACCTGATTACCGTTCTGACCAGCGTCGCCGACGGCGCCTCCTATGTCTCGCCCACCCTTGCCGCGCGGGTGCTGGCGGCGATGCAGACCCGCAATCAGCGCGCGCCCGAGGATCTTGCCGCCGAGGAACTGTCTGACCGCGAGGCCGAGATCCTGCGGCTGGTCGCGACGGGCCTCAGCAACAAGGAGGTCGGGCGCGCCCTCGACCTGCAGGAAAAGACCATCAAGCACTACATGACCAACATCCTGCAGAAGCTGCAGGTGCGTAACCGGGTCGAGGCGGCGCTCAAGGCGCGCGAGATGGGGCTCTGAGCGCAACCGCCGCGCGTGTTGCGCGCCGCACTTCGCACCTCCCCTCACGTGACGCTGGAAAACGCGCCAAACGGCGCGTAACAAAGTGAAGCCGGCTGCCGAAATCCCGCCCCGAGACGCGTCACGTATCGGTCACATGAGCGGAGTACGGAAGGCCGGCCAACATAGGAGGTATTCCAATTGATAAGACGAACTGCACTCGGGCTGACCTTCAGCCTTGCGGCGCTGCTCTCGACGACTGCGGCCAACGCCCAGTCGATGGCCGATCTCGAAGCGGCGGCCAAGGCCGAAGGGACGCTCTCGACCATCGCCCTGCCGCATGACTGGTGCGGCTACGGCGATGTGATCGCCGGTTTCAAGGCGAAGTACCCGGACATCGCCGTGAACGAGCTGAACCCGGACGCGGGCAGCGCAGACGAAATCGAAGCCGTGAAGGCCAACAAGGACAACAAGGGCCCGCAGGCGCCGGACGTTCTGGACGTCGGCCTCGCCTTCGGTCCCTCGGCCAAGGCCGAGGGCCTGACGCAGGCCCACAAGGTCGCGACCTGGGACGAAATTCCGGACGGCATCAAGGACGCGGACGGCCACTGGTACGGTGACTACTACGGCGTGATGTCCTTCCTCGTGAACAAGGACCTTGTCGAGAACGTGCCGCAGGACTGGGCCGACCTCCTCAAGCCGGAATATGCCGGGCAGGTGGCGCTCGCGGGCGATCCGCGCGCTTCGAACCAGGCGATTCTCGCCGTCCTCGCGGCAGGCATGTCGACCGGCGCCGCGGCGGGCGATGCCGCCGGCAAGGCGGGCCTCGACTACTTCAAGGCGCTGAACGACGCGGGCAACTTCGTCCCGGTCATCGGCAAGGCCGGCACGCTGGCGCAGGGCACCACCCCCATCGTCATCATGTGGGACTACAACGCCCTTGCCGCCCGTGACACCCTTGCCGGCAACCCGCCGGTCGAGGTCGTGGTTCCGGCCTCCGGCGTTCTCGCCGGCGTCTACGTGCAGGCGATCAGCGCCTATGCGCCGCAGCCGAACGCCGCGAAGCTGTGGATGGAATACCTTTACAGCGACGAGGGCCAACTGGCGTGGCTGAAGGGCTATTGCCACCCGGCGCGCTTCAACGCGATGTCCGCCGCCGGCAAGATCCCGCAGGAGCTTCTCGACAATCTGCCGCCCGCGGCCGCCTACGAGAAGGCCTATTTCCCGACGCTGGACGAAGTCGACGCCAACAAGGCGGCGGTGACCGGCGGCTGGGATGCCACCGTCGGCGCGAACGTCGAGTGACGTGATGCCTTTCCCCCGTCCCGGCCAGCCCGGGGCGGGGGTCCGCCACCGGGGCCACAAGACGCCTCGGGGCCTGACGACGGGGGACCCTCAGATGCCGGAAGACCCGCAGCGCCGAAAGGTGACCTTGCGCCTGCCCATGGAGTGGCTGGGCATCCTGCCGTTCGTGATCTTCGCGCTTCTCTTCCTGATCCTTCCGACGATGAAGATCGTGCTTGGTGCGTTCCAGACGCCGGAGGGCGGCTTCACGCTGCAGAACCTTGCCGATCTCAACACCGGCTCGATCCGCAATGCCTACTGGACCTCGATCAAGCTCTCGTTCATCACCGCGCTGATCGGCTGTGCCGTGGGCTTCGCGATGGCGGCGGCGGTGGTCTTCGGCGGCCTGCCAAAGCGCGTGCGCAGCCCGCTTCTGACCTTCTCGGGCGTCGCCTCGAACTTCGCCGGCGTGCCGCTGGCCTTCGCCTTCATTGCAACGCTCGGCCCCGCGGGCCTCGTCACACTCTGGCTGAAGACCGAGTTCGGCATCAACCTGCGCGCCATGGGCTTCAACCTTCTCAGCTTCTGGGGCCTCGTCGTCACCTACCTGTTCTTCCAGATCCCGCTGATGA
>JAGRDU010000203.1 GCA_020446905.1 Paracoccaceae bacterium
CGAACCCTAGTGAGCCGATATGCAGTAGTTGATCCATCGAAAGGACCAAACCGCCCACATATCTCTTCAGTAACCAGCGATTTCAAAGAGCGTGGGAGACAAAATCAACCGGAAGCGTCACCTATTGCTTGACGCATCCGCCTGCATGTTCCCGTTTTTTGTTCCGACTTCCGAGCGTTTCCGCCGCTTCCGTCTACCGCTGCAGCGTCGCCGCCGCTTCGGTGAGGGGGTATTTACGGATCGGCGCTGGGGTCCGCAAGAGCTTTTTTCGAGAAAGATGACATTTTTTTTGCAGCCCCGGAATCCGCCTCAAAATCTAGGGGTTAGGGCAATCATGGCAACAATTGGGCAGGGTTAGCCGGGACGCCGCTGCTGGTGAATCCACGGTTTTCCACCGCCTTGACCGCGTTCTCCACAGACTCAGGGGTGGTTTTGGCCTGTGACGAGGCCTGCCGACGGCAGACTCGCCTCCGGGTGACTTCAGGTCACCCGGGCCTTTTTCCTCAGCGCAGGCTGACTCGGACCGGATTCGCGCCGGTCCGCGCGGTTTTCGGAATCAGCCGCAGGCCAAGAAGCGCCAGAATCGCCGCCAGATAGAGAATCGGCGCGAGCGGCCAGGCCTTCACGAGCCAGAGATAATGGACAGCCCCGGCCACGGCAGCCGGATAGGTCAGACGATGGAGCTGCCGCCAGCGCGCGGTGCCGAGCCTGCGCAACGACCAGTCATTCGACGTCAGCGCGAGCGGAAGGAGGAGGAGGAGCCCGGCCATTCCCATCGTGATGTAGGGCCGCTTTACGATGTCGCCGAGCGCCTGCGCCCAGAGCAGCCCCATATCGAGGACAAGCCACGCGAGTAGATGCAGAACAACATAGAAGAAGGCGATGACGCCGATCGCGCGGCGGTATTTGAGCAGGTTGATCCCAGCGAACCGCCTGAGAGGGGTGATGCAGAGCCCCGCAACGATCAGCTTCAGCGCCCAGAGACCAAGGCGGTGCTCGATTTCCTTGACTGGCTCGACGCCCAGCAGTCCGCTCGCCCCGGCCCAGAGAAGGAGGGCGGGCAGGAGCGCGCCCACCACATAGAGGGGCCAGGCCGGGACCCGGCGCGCCCCGCTGTTGATCGCACCCGTGAGCGACATCAATAGTCCTTCGCCAGATCCTGACCGGCGTAAAGCGAGGCGACCTGATCGCCGTAGCCATTGAACTTCATGGTCGGATGTCGCCCCGCGAACAGCCCCTCGCCGACGCGCCGCTCGGAGGCCTGGCTCCAGCGCGGATGGTCCACTTCTGGATTGACGTTGGAATAGAACCCGTACTCGCTCGGTTGTAGCATGTTCCAGGTTGTCTCGGGCTGCCGGTCGGTCAGGCTGATGCGGACGACCGACTTGATCGACTTGAACCCGTATTTCCATGGCACGACCAGGCGAAGCGGCGCGCCATTCTGCTTGGGCAACTCTTCTCCGTAGAGTCCCGTCGCAAGGATCGTCAGCGGATGCATCGCCTCGTCAATCCGCAGACCCTCACGATAGGGCCATTCAAGGATCGGGGATTTCTGGCCTTCCATTTCCTCTGGCCGGACGATCGTTTCGAATGCGACATACTTTGCCGAGGGCTGGACACCGACGCGGGCGAGCAGATCCGAAAGCTGGAAGCCGATCCACGGCACGACCATCGCCCAGGCCTCGACACAGCGCAGGCGATAGATGCGTTCCTCGAGCGCGACGCCGGACAGGACATCGGCAAGATCGTAGTCGCCCGGCTTGTCGACCATCCCGTCGATCTTCACCGACCACGGGTCGGTGGTGAGGGCAGCCGCATGGGCCGCAGGGTCGCGCTTGTCCGTGCCGAACTCATAGAAGTTGTTATAGCTCGCGATCTCCTCAAGCGTGTTCGGCTTTTCGTCGGTCGAGAAGACGGACGGTCCATAGGACAGCTTCGCGGCGGCAGGGCCCGCGAAGCCGAGCGCGGCCGCGCCTGCGATCAGCTGGCGACGGTTCAGGAACGCCGCGTGCGGCGTCACATCCGACCAGCGAAGATCGCCCATGAAAGTCCTGCGCATGTCGTCCTCCGAGTTTCCTTCCGGGACGATAGCGGAGGAGGGCGGTTTCGCGAAATAAAGCCGTCTCACGTGTGCGTTGGCCGGATGAAACAATTTGCCCCTTCCGGTCTACCGATCGCCGCTGCAGGGTCATGCAGAAAACAGGGAGGACACGATATGAGAACTGCCCTCGTCACGGGCGCCGCGCGCGGCATCGGCCTTGCAACCGCCGACCGGTTTCTTGCCGACGGCTGGGCCGTCGCGCTGCTTGACCGGGACCGAGAGGAACTGGAGCGGGTGTCTGCGGAGCGGACTGCCGGGGGCGCGCCTGTTCGGGCAGTGCATTGCGACGTATCCGACCCCGAACAGGTGACTGCGGCCGTTACCGGGACACTCGAAGGATTCGGCGGGATCGACGCGCTGGTGAACAATGCCGGGGTCGCTGATTTCGGCCCGATCGAGGCGACGGACTTTGGCCGCTGGCGGAGGGTGATGGAGACCAACCTCGACGGCGTCTTCCTGATGACCCAGGCGGCCACGCCCGCCCTGAAGGCGTCGCGCGGGGCCGTCGTGAACATCGCCTCGATCTCGGGCCTGCGCGCCTCGACCCTGCGTGTGGCCTACGGCACGTCCAAGGCGGCGGTGATCCAGCTCACGCTGCAACAGGCGGTCGAACTGGGCGAATACGGCATCCGCGTGAACTGCGTCGCGCCTGGGCCGGTGAAAACGAAGCTCTCAGTCGCGGTGCATTCCCCCGCGATCATCGCAGCCTATCACGACGCGATCCCGCTCAATCGCTATGGCAGTGAGCAGGAACTGGCTGAGGTGATCCACTTCCTCTGCTCGGATCGCGCCTCCTATGTCACCGGGCAGACCATCGCGGTCGACGGCGGGTTCGAGGCGACGGGTATCGGACTTCCGGCCCTGAGAAACTGAAAAGGCCCCGCCGGAGCGGGGCCCTTCCTGGATCGTCGTCAGTGGAGCGAGGCGCCTTCCGGCCGCGGCCGGTTGGAGGCCAGCACCCGCTCGCCGACAATCAGGCCGTTCTCGCCGGCGCTGACTTGGATCGTCTCACCGTCCATGACATCGCCAGCCAGAAGCATCTCGGCCAAGGGGTCCTGAAGGTCGCGCTGGATCACCCGCTTCAGGGGGCGCGCGCCATAGACCGGATCGTAACCGGCATCGCCCAGCCAGTGCTTCGCGGCCTCGTCCAGCTCAAGCACAATCTTCCGCTGCGCCAGACGCGCAGTGAGGCGGCGGAGCTGGATCTCGACAATGCCCGACATGTCGTCCCGCGTGAGGCGGTCGAAGATGATCATGTCGTCGAGCCGGTTCAGGAACTCGGGCCGGAAGTGCGCCCGGACCGCGTCCATCACGTCGCGCTTGGCCTCGGCCGCATCCGCGCCCTCCGGCAGTTGGCTCAGCGCCTGCGACCCGAGGTTCGAGGTGAGGACGATCAGCGTCTGCTTGAAGTCGACGTGATGTCCCTGCCCGTCCGTCAGGACGCCGTCGTCCAGCACCTGAAGAAGGACGTTGAACACATCGGGGTGGGCCTTCTCGACCTCGTCGAAGAGGACGACCTGATAGGGCCGCCGGCGCACCGCTTCGGTCAAGACGCCGCCTTCGTCATAGCCGACATAGCCCGGGGGGGCGCCGATCAGGCGTGCGACCGAGTGCTTCTCCATGAACTCCGACA
>JAGRDU010000037.1:0-15721 GCA_020446905.1 Paracoccaceae bacterium
TTGTAGATCTCGTCCACCTCGACATAAAGCGGGAATGTCACGTCGTGGCGCATCAGCTCGAAGCGCGGATGGCCGACCAGATGCGCGACGTTCGACCGCCGCCCCGTGAAATAGTTGTCGATGCAAAGGACATCGTGACCGGCCGCGATCAGCCGCTCGCAGAGGTGCGATCCGAGAAATCCCGCCCCGCCGGTAACCAGAATGCGCCGCGAAATGACGCTCATGCCCTCGTATCCCTTCTGTGACGGCGCCCCGCACGAGGGGCGGCACCCGTAGCCGCAGCAGCAACGCCGCTCCGGTAACGGCTGAGTTCCCATACGGGTCTGACAAGATTATGGCATGCCGCAGCGCGGCGCGAGCATTTTTGCCGCCCGGGCCCCGCTGCCATCGCGTCTGTGTCCAGTGCAGCAACCGCTGCTGCTGAAGGTCTCATCAAATCCACATGCCGGAAATCCCGTGCCGGCCCGAATACGAAAGTCTTGGCTCGCGCGGGACAACGCCCGCCTGCCTTCTCTAACAGGGCCTCGGCGCAACCGCACGGATTCTCGGCGCCGCCGCGACCGGGGTTTCCTTGCTATCTACCCCGCCAACCAATCCGCGTCACTGGCGAAAGAGCGGAAACAATCCCATCGCCCCGATACGAAGACAAGACGGGAAATCCCCCGTTCCGCGACCAATTCGCATCTATTGTGCCAATGCGGCGCGAACTTTCCGTCATCCCGCTTTCGCGCCAAGTTCCAAAGGGTTATGCTGCCCGCGCACGAAAAGGACCCCGAATTTCCATGCAAGTGACCGAGACAAGCCTGCCAGGCGTCGTCATTCTCGCGCCGAAACGGTTCGGCGATTCCCGCGGCTGGTTTTCCGAAGTCTGGAACCGAAGCACCCTCGAAAAGGCCGGGATCGCGGCCGATTTCGTCCAGGACAACCATTCCTGCTCCCGCGACGTCGGCACGGTGCGGGGCCTGCATTTCCAGTCGCCGCCCCACGCGCAGGCCAAGCTGGTGCGCTGTGGCCGTGGCCGCGTCTTCGACGTCGCGGTCGACATCCGCAAGGGCTCGCCCACCTTCGGCAAGTGGACCGGGGTCGAGCTTTCGGCCGAGAACGGCCTGCAGCTGATGATCCCGGCCGGCTTCCTTCACGGATTCGTGACGCGCGAGCCGGACAGCGAACTGCTCTACAAATGCACGGATTTCTATGCGCCGGACTGCGACGGGGCGGTGCGCTTCGACGATCCGGATCTGGCAATCGACTGGGGAATCGATCCGAAAACCGCGATTCTGTCCGACAAGGACGCCGGCGCCCCGCTGTTCCGCAATTTCGCCACACCCTTCCGCTACGAGGCCTAATCATGAAGATTCTGGTGACAGGTGGCGCGGGCTTCATCGGCTCGGCGGTCGTCCGGCGCGGCATCCGCGCGGGTCATTCCATCGTGAACCTCGACAAGCTGACCTATGCGGGAAGCCTGACCAACGTGGAAGAGGTCTCCGCCAGCCCGAACTATGCGTTCGAGCGGGCCGATATCTGCAACCGCCAGGCCGTGGACCGCATTCTTGCGGCGCACCGGCCCGACGCGATCATGCATCTGGCCGCCGAAAGCCATGTCGACCGCTCCATTGACGGCCCGGCCGCCTTCATCGAGACCAACATCACCGGCACTTACACCATGCTGGAGGCTGCGCGCGCCTACTGGACCGCGCAAGGCAAGCCCGAAAGTTTTCGCTTCCATCACATCTCGACGGATGAGGTCTTCGGCTCCTTGCCCGCCGATCCCTCGGTCAAATTCACCGAAGACACGCCCTACGACCCCCGCTCGCCCTATTCGGCCTCCAAGGCCTCGTCCGATCATCTGGTGCGCGCCTGGCACGAGACCTACGGGCTGCCAGTCGTCCTGACCAACTGCTCGAACAATTACGGACCCTATCACTTCCCCGAAAAGCTGATCCCGGTCGTCATCCTCAAGGCGCTCTCGGGCGCGCCGATCCCGGTCTATGGCAAGGGCGACAACATCCGCGACTGGCTTTTCGTCGAGGATCACGCCGACGCGCTGCTTCTGGTCGTGGAAAAGGGCGCCCTTGGCCGCAGCTATAATATCGGCGGCGAGAACGAGGCGACGAACCTCGATCTGGTGCAGAAGATCTGCGCCATACTCGACGAAAAGCGCCCCGGCAACGCGCCCTATGCCGAACAGATCACCTTCGTGACCGACCGGCCGGGCCACGACCAGCGTTATGCCATCGACCCGTCCCGCATCCGCAATGAGCTGGGCTGGCGGCCCTCGGTCACGCTGGACGAGGGGCTCGAGAAGACCGTCGACTGGTTCCTCGGGCATGAGGACTGGTGGCGCGCACTTCAGGACCGCGACGGCGTCGGCAAGCGGCTCGGAACGGGGTAGCGCATGACGACGTTCGGCGACCATTCCTCGGGGCGGGACAACAATTTCAACCTCCTTCGGATGATTGCCGCGTCATCGGTGCTGATTTCCCATTCGGTGCCGATCTCGCTCGGGCCGGATGTGCTTGAACCGCTTCAGCGCTGGCTGGACGGGATCAAGCTTGGCACGGTCGCGGTCTATGTCTTCTTCGCGATCTCGGGGTTCTTCATCACCAAGAGCTTCGATCGCGGAAATGGCGTCTCGCGTTTCCTCAAGGCGCGCATCCTGCGCCTCGTTCCGGGCCTCTCGACGGCGCTCATCGTCACGGTGCTCGTGATCGGAGCGGCGATCCCCCATGCGCCGTCCTCACAGTACTGGGCCGCGGCGCCCCGCTATGTGCTGCAGAACCTCGCGCTCTACCAGCCGCTCTACGGGCTTCCGGGCGTGTTCGAGACGCAGCCGTTTCCGGGGATCATCAACGGCTCGCTCTGGACCCTCTTCTACGAGGTCGCCTGCTACATGTCGGTGATGGCCTTCGGCGTGATCGGCCTCTTGCGCCAGCGCTGGCTGATTGCGGCGGGCACACTGGCATTCCTGCTCGCCGCCATCCTCCGCAATGAGCTGGGCCTTCCGGGCCGCGTCGTGACCTTTATCGAACTTGGCTTTCCCTTCGCGCTCGGCGCTTTCGCCTGGGTCTGGCGCGACCGCATCCCGCTCAGCCCCTGGCTTGGCGCGGCGCTGGCCCTCGCGGCCGTTCTGACCCATGGCACGATGCTTTTCCCGGTCAGCTTCAGCCTTGCACTCAGCTACTGGTCGCTCGCGCTCGGGTTCTTCAAGCTCGGGCCACTTGCCGCCTACAACCGCCTGGGGGACTATTCCTACGGCATGTATATCTACGCCTTCCCGGTGCAGCAGGCCGTCGCCGCAGCCGGCGTGCGCGACCCCGTGATCAACATCGCCTACGCGCTGCCCCTCACCCTTTTCTGTGCGGTCCTCTCGTGGCATTTCGTGGAACGGCCCTCCTTGCATCTTGTGAAGCATACCGCATGACCCAATCCGCCCCCGCACCCGGCCTGCGTGCGCTCGTCTTCGGCACGACCGGCCAGCTCGGGATCGAGCTTGCCCGCCGCGCGCCCGCCGGCGTCGCCGTCACCGCGCTCGGCCGTGAAACCGCCGATCTCTCCCGGCCGGGCACCTGCGCCGCACTCATCTCGGCCATGTCGGCCGATGTCGTCATCAACGCCGCAGCCTACACGGCCGTCGATGCCGCCGAGACGGACCGCGAGACGGCGCAGCTCGTGAACGCCGAGGCGCCAGGCGCGATGGCGCGCGCGGCGGCGGCAAAGGGCGTCCCCTTCCTGCATGTCTCGACCGACTATGTCTTCGACGGATCCGGCACCCGCCCCTGGCGCGAGGATGACCCGGTCGCGCCCCTCGGCGCCTACGGCCAGACCAAGCTTGACGGGGAGCGCGCCATCCAGGCGGCGGGCGGCCCGCATGTGATCCTGCGCACGGCCTGGGTCTTTTCCGCCCATGGCAAGAACTTCGTGAAGACGATGCTGCGCCTCGGCGCAGAGCGGGACACGCTCGGCGTCGTCGGCGACCAGCGCGGCGGACCGACGCCCGCCGCCGACATCGCCTGCACGCTCTGGACCATCGCGCGCGCCTTCCGCGACGGCGACGGGACAAGCGGCATCTTCCACTATGCCGGCGCCCCGACCGTCAGCTGGGCCGACTTCGCCGAGGCGGTCTTCGACCGCTCCGCGCTGCCGAAAAAGCCCAAGGTCAACCGCATCGCGACATCGGACTATCCGACCCCGGCCCGGCGACCCGCGAATTCCGCGCTCGACTGCGGGCGCATCCACGAGGCCTATGGCATAGCCCAGCCCGACTGGCGCGCTGGCCTCGGGCAAGTCATCGACGAACTGGAGACCAAGGTATGAGTGACACGGGCCGCAAGGGCATCATTCTGGCAGGCGGATCGGGCACGCGCCTCTATCCGATCACCCATTCGGTGTCGAAACAGATGCTGCCGCTCTACGACAAGCCGATGATCTATTACCCCCTCTCGGCGCTGATGCTCTCGCGCATCCGCGAGGTCTGCATCATCTCGACCCCGCGCGACCTGCCGCAGTTCCAGGCGCTTCTCGGCGACGGCTCGGCCTGGGGGATGCGCTTCGACTATGTCGTGCAGCCATCGCCCGACGGCCTCGCGCAGGCCTATATCCTCGCCGAGGACTTCCTCGCGGGCGCACCCTCGGCCATGGTCCTCGGCGACAACGTCTTTTTCGGCGAGGGGCTCTCGGCCAAGCTCCGCGCCGCCGACGCCCGCACCATGGGCGGCACCGTCTTCGGCTACCGTGTCTCGGACCCCGAGCGCTACGGCGTCGTGGAGTTCGACAAGGAGGGCCGCGTCCTCTCCATCGTCGAAAAGCCGGAGCATCCGAAAAGCTCCTACGCCGTCACCGGCATCTATTTCCTCGACGCGGACGCGCCCGCGCGCGCAAAGACGATCAAGCCCTCCCCGAGGGGAGAGATCGAGATCACCGACCTCCTCAACGCCTACCACGGCGAGGGCAAGCTGAACGTCGAAACCCTCGGCCGCGGTTTCGCCTGGCTCGACACCGGCACGCATGAGAGCCTGCTCGAGGCCGCCGAGTTCATCCGCACGATCGAGGACCGCCAGAACCTGAAAGTCGGCTGCCCCGAGGAGATCGCGTTCCTGAACGGCTGGATCGACGAGGGCCAATTGCTGGCGCTCGCCAAGCCGTACCTCAAGACGCAATACGGCCGGTATCTCGAACGCATCGCCAAGGACCCGGACCTCGCCCGGAGGGGGTGAGATGTGACTGGGCCCAAGTCGCACGGTCGGGCTCGCGCCATGATGCTCGCCCTGCCCCGCCCGATGCGGTGGCTCGTCACCGCGTGGGTGCTTGCCGTGATACTCGCCCCGGCAGCAATTCCGCTGGCGTCTTTGGCGCTCTTGCCATTCGGACGGCGCGGCATCATCAACGCGGGTCCGGCATGGGAATACCTCACCCAGATCTTTGCGAGCGCAAGCTGTGTCGTCGCCGCGCCGCTTGTCGTTCTCCTCGCCGTTAGAAGATCGCCCGACGATTCCGCCCCGCGATCCACGCGCATTGTCGAAACCCTGAAAACGGTTGCGCTGGCTGCCGTATGCCTGCTCTGGGCCGCGCTCTCGCTTGCATTGCTGAAGGACATTGCCGCGCCCGTCGTCGCGAACGCACTCCTGCGGCCTAAGGTTCAGGAATGGACCGTCACGGTCCTTGACGCGAGGGTCGGCAGGCCCTCCCCGTCACGAGACTGCCCCAACCGCCTCTCCTTTGCGATACCCGCCGTTTGGGACAGCGCATTGTCCGTCTGTGCCGGGCGCAACAGCCCACTTCTTCGCGCGAGGAAGGGGGATCTTCTGCATCTGAAGGGCAGATCAGGCCCGTTTGGAATTACCTATCGCCGCGACGACTTGCGACTCCTCGAAAGCCCCGCGTTGAACTGACGCGCCCTCACAACCCTGCCACCCTCACCCCCACCCCCTCCAGCGCCGCCCGCACCGCGCGGGCGATCTCGACCGCTTCGGGCGTGTCGCCGTGCAGGCAGATCGTGTCGATGCGGGTGGGGATACGGTTGCCGCTTTCCGCGATGATCGCGCCTTCGTTCACCATCTCGACCATCCGCGCCGCCGCCCGCGCCGGGTCGTGGATCACCGCGCCGGGGTTCCGGCGGTCGACCAGCGTCGCGTCGTCCTCATAGGCCCGGTCGGCGAAGATCTCATGCGCCACCGCGCAGCCCAAGACCTTCGCCGCCCGTTCCTGCGCGGTCGCGGCCAGCACCATGATTACGAGATCGGGCTGAACGCCCAAAGCTGCCTCGTAGCAGGTCCGCGCCATCGCCTCGTCCTCGGCCGCCATGTTGGCGAGCGCGCCGTGGAGCTTCAGGTGCCTGAGCCGCCCGCCAGCCGCCCCCGCCATCGCCGCCGCCGCGCCCACCTGATAGCGGATCAGGTTGGCGAGCCTGTCCGGCGGCAGATCGATCCGCTTGCGGCCAAAGCCCTCAAGGTCGGGAAAGCCGGGATGGGCGCCGAGGCCGACGCCGTTCTCCACCGCCAGCCGCATCGTTCGCGCCATCACGTCCGGGTCCCCGGCATGGAAGCCGCAGGCGACATTGGCCGAGGTGACGATCTGCAGAAGCGCCGCGTCATTGCCCGCGCCCTCGCCCATGTCGGCGTTGAGGTCCACCTTAGCCATCGTCATTCCTCCGCATCCTCGCCCGCCGTCACCCCGCCGATCAGCTGATAGGACAGAAGATCGCCCATGTCTGCCGGATCGCGCAGCATCGGCCGTACGCGGGCCGCAAGCGCCGCCTGCCCGGCAGCGCGGCGCCGGTGGTCGGCAAGCGCCGCCTCCCGCTCGACGAAGCGGAAGCGCAGGACGGTGCCCGGCGCGGCCTGCGCGGCGCGGGGCAGATCGCCCGGCACCACCGTGCCGATCCTCGGATAGCCGCCCATAGTCTGGCATTCCGACAGCAGGATGTAGGGTGCGCCGTCCCCGGTCACCTGCACATCCCCGGGCAGGATGATCTCGGACAGGATTGTCAGCGCGCCCTCGGGCCGGAACCCCGCCCCCCCGGCCGCAAGGCGCACCCCCTGCCGGTTGCCGCGCGCATCGCGGACAAAGGCGGTCTCCTCGAACCGGGCCCGCTCGGCCGCGCTGAAAAGTCCGGTCTGCGCCGAGGGCACGAGCCGCAGGGTGCCGCCTGCAAAGCGCGGCTCGGGCTCCAGCATCCGCCCGGCGCGCGCGCCGGTGGCCGGCCCGGCGGGAAGGACGTCGCCCGCGACGACCGGCGCGCCGATCCCGGCCGAAAGATGCGCCGACCGGCTGCCCATGACTTCGGGCACCCCTATGCCGCCCGCGACATGCAGATAGCCATAGACCCCGTCCATTGCCGCCCCGATCTGCAGCCTCTGCCCCGGAGCGAGTGCATGGCTCGCGTTCCAGAGAAGCGGCGCGCCGTCCAGCATGGCCCGCATGGGCGCCCCGGTCAGCGCGATGATGATCGGTCCGGTCGCCCCGAAACTGCCGCCCGTGCCGGCCATCTCAAGCGCGGCCAGCGCCGGCGACTGCCCAAGCAGCGCCGCGCCCTCGGCCAGCGCGAGCCGGTCGGCCGCCCCGCCGCGCGACAGACCGTAGGCCAGCCAGCCCGCGCGGCCGAGGTCCTGCACCGTCACCCCGGGGCCGGCGGCGTGGACGATGAGACCGGTCATGCCAGTGCCTCCACGCGCGCGCCGCCGCCGGCGGGGTCTTCGGCGACAAGCCGGTCAAGTTCGGCCACCGTCACGGCCTGGAGGATCACCTCGTCGCCCGGCGCCAGCGCAAAGGGCTGCGCGGTGCCCGGCCGGAAGGCGCGAAATCCCGTGCGCGCCACCTGACGCCAGCCCGTGGGCGTCGCTGCGGGGAAGATGATGATCTGGCGCACCGCCACGACAACAGCGCCCGCCGGTGCGGTCGGGGTCAGTTCCGTCTGCCGCGGAATGTCCCAGTGCGGGCCGAGCGGGCCCATGTAGGGCAGCCCCGGCGCGAAGCCGAGCGCGAGCACCGGCACCGGCGCCGAGGTGAGATCGGCCACCGCCGCCGCCGGAGTGAGGCCCGCCAGCGCTGCCGCCTCGGCCAGTTGCGGGCCATCGAAGACCGCCGGGACCGTCCAGCGCCGCCGCCCCGACGGCAGGTCGGCAGACCGCCAGTCCCTCTCGGCAAGAAGCGCGCCGAGCCGCACTTCAAGCTCTCCGGCATCGGTGACAAGGGGATCGAACCGCAGGAACACCGATCCGAGCGAGCTTGCGGTCTCTTCCACGCCCGGCAATCGCTCGGCCACGACCGCCGCGCGAAAGGCAAGCGCGGCGCGGTTCGCGGCGGGGTCGAGACGGTCCGAGAACCGCACCAGCAGCCCCGAAAGGCCCATCGCGATCACCTCGGGCCGCGCCGCTTTGGCCGTGCTGGTGTCCGGCGAATTCATCCTGCCCCGCGATCCCTGGCGTCGGCCTCAGTTGACCCGAACCCGACCCGGCGGGCAAGGGCCGGCCGAAAGACACCCGGATGTGAAAAGATGTAACATCCTGCTCGCGGGATATTGAACTTTCCGGTTTACCTGCCAGATTATACGCTACAGGGAACAGGACTCCCGGGCGACGGTCAATTTTTCGGTCAGCCTGCGGATAACATTCAGGAATTCGTATATGGCATTCGGTCTGAAAGGTCACCAGGTCTGGGCGCTCCTCGTGCTGGTCGCGGCAGGGGCCTGGGTCGTCACGGGCGAGTTTTCCTCGGTCGGCAGCGAAGAGGCGCATGCCGCGCAGCCTGCCCCAGACCCGGCGGCGACCGCGACACCGGCAAAGACCCTGCGCAGCGTCGGGGTCATCACCCCGGCCTTCGCCGACCACGCCCGAGAGATCCGCATCTCCGGGGTGACCGGCCCGGACAAGCGCGCCGAACTGGCGTCCCGCGCCAGCGGGGTAATCGCCGCGCTCGGTGTCGCGCAGGGCGACACGGTCGAAGCCGACCAGATCGTCCTGATGGTCGAGGGGCCGGAGGTCGCGGCCGGGGTCGAGAACGCCCGCGCCACCCTCGCGCAGCGCGCGCAGGAACTTCAGGTCGCCGAGAAGCTCTTCAAGTCCGGCAATACGGCCGAGCTCCAGCTTATCAAGGTCCGCGCCGACAAGGCCGCCGCCGAGGCCGCCCTGAGCGAGGCGAAGGCGGCCGCTGACCGGCTGAACCTGCGCGCGCCGTTCGCGGGCGTGATCGACAGCGTGGATGTCGAGCTTGGCGAATGGGTCCCGATCGGGACGCCCATCGCGACGCTCATCGCGCTCGACCCGATCGTCGTGCGCGCCGAGGTCAGCGAGCTTGGCGTCGGCTTCGTCTCGGTCGGCGACCGCGCCAGCGTGCGCCTCGTCAACGGCACCGAGCTTGAGGGGACAGTGCGGCATATCTCGCGCGAAGCCTCTCCCCAGACGCGCACCTACCCGATCGAGGTGGCGCTGCCGAACCCCGACCACAAGCTTCCCGCCGGCATGACCGCCGAGGTCCGGCTTTACACCGCGCCCGAACGCGCCGTGACGGTGCCGCGCTCGGTCATCACCCTGTCGGATGCGGGCGAGATCGGGCTGCGCGTCGTCGGCGCCGACAACGTCGCGCGCTTTGCCGGGATCGAGCTGATCGACGACACGGCCGACGGCTTCGTCGTCAAGGGCGTGCCCGAGGGCGTGAAGATCATCGTCGCCGGGCAAGACCTCGTGCGTGACGGCGAAACCGTCGAGGCCGTCGCGGCCACCGCAGCCGCCGCCGGGAACTGACCGATGGGACTTGTCGAACTTGCCATCCGCAATGCGCGGCTCACGCTCTCCGTCCTCATCTTCCTGATGCTGGCCGGGGCCCAGGCCTATATGACGATCCCGAAAGAGGCCGAGCCGGACATCCAGATCCCGATCATCTATGTCTCGATGCATTACGAGGGGATTTCACCCGAGGACAGCGAACGGCTGCTGCTTCGTCCGATGGAAACCTCGCTGAAGACAATCACCGGTGTGAAGGAGATGACCGCGACCGCCTATCAGGGCGGCGGCAACGTCCTTCTCGAATTCCAGGCCGGCGCGGACCTCAACAAGGCGCTGGACGACGTCCGCACCAAGGTCTCCGAGGCCAAGCGCGACCTGCCCTCGGGCACCGACGAGCCGACGGTGAACGAGGTCAACATCTCGGAATTCCCGGTTCTTGTCGTGACGCTGTCGGGTGACGTACCAGAACGCGTTCTGACAAAAGCCGGACGCGAGCTTCGTGACCGGATCGAGGAGATTCCGGGCGTTCTTGATGCCGCGCTTCAGGGTGTGCGCGACGATCTGGTCGAGGTGATCGTCGATCCCGCGAAACTCTCGTCCTACGGCCTTCGGCCCGACATGCTGATCGCGGGCGTCAACGCCAACAACCAGCTGATCGCGGCCGGCGCCCTCGAAGGCTCCGAGGGGCGCTATGCGATCAAGGTCCCGTCCCTGATCGAGACCGTCGAGGACGTCGCCAACCTTCCGGTACTGTCGAACGGCACCGCGACGGTGCGCGCGCGCGACCTTGCCTCGATCCGCTCGACCTACAAGGACCCCGAAACCATCACCCGCCTCGACGGCGCACCGGCCATCGCCATCGAGGTGTCGAAACGCACCGGCGCCAACCTGATCGAGACCGTCGATGCCGTGAAGAAGGTGACCGGGGAATTTCAGAAGAGCCTGCCCGAAGGCACCGTGGTGTCCTTCAGCCAGGACAAGTCGACCGACATCCGCCAGCTTCTGACCGACCTTCAGAACTCGGTGCTGACGGCCGTCATTCTCGTCTTCGTCGTCATCCTCTTTGCGCTTTCGGGACGCGCCTCGATCCTTATCGGCCTTGCGATCCCTGCCTCGTTCCTGATCGGCATCCTCGGGCTGCAACTCGCGGGCCTCACGGTGAATATCGTCGTTCTCTTCAGCCTGATCCTCGCCGTCGGGATGCTGGTCGATGACGCGATCATCGTCACCGAGTTTGCCGAACGGCGCATGGCCGAGGGCATGGACAAGCGTGCCGCCTTCGCCATGGCCTCGCACAAGATGACCGGACCGGTGATCGCGGCGACGGCAACCCGGGTCGCGGCCTTCTCGCCGCTTCTGTTCTGGCCCGGCATTGTCGGCGAATTCATGAAATACATGCCGATCACGCTGATCGCGACACTCTCGGCCTCGCTCGTCTATGCCCTGATCTTCGCGCCGACCCTTGGCGCGATCATCGCCAAACCGGTGAGGGAAGAGGACCGCAGCCGCGACGGGCTCTACATGCGTTTCGTCGGCCGGGCGATCCGGCATCCCTGGATTGTCACCTTCACCGCTGTCGCAGCGCTCGTCGCGGTCCCCTTTGCCTATGGCACCTTCGGCAAAGGGGTGGAGTTCTTCCCGAACGTGGAACCGGAATACGGCCTCCTCTATGTCCACGCGCGCGGCAACCTCTCGATCGAGGAGAAGGACGCGCTCGTCCGCCAGGCCGAGCAGCGCATCCTCGGCTGGCCGGGCATCGAGACGGTCTATGCCCGCGCCGGCCAGGGCCAGAATGCCGGCAACGACGTCGCCGCCGACGTCGTCGGCGTCATCCAGTACGAATTCGTCGACTGGCGCGAGCGCAAGAATGCGAACGCCATACTCGCCGACCTGCGAGTCGCGATGCAGGGCATTCCCGGGGCGGATATCGAGGTATCTGTGCCCCAGGCCGGTCCGCCCACCGGCAAGGCGATCCAGGTGCGCCTCTCGGCCGCGGATCCCTCCGGGCTGAACGACGTCGCCCGTGCCGTCGCGGACGAACTGGCCAAGAACCCCGACGTCATCGACATCGACAACGGCTTGCCGCCTCCCGGCATCGACTGGGAGCTTCGGGTCGACCGCGCCGCCGCGGCGCGCTACGGCATCTCTCCCTCCTCGGTCGGCGCCGTGGTGCAGCTTGTCACCAACGGGCTGAAACTCTCCGACTTCCGTCCCGCGGGCGCCGATGACGCGGTCGACATCGTCCTGCGGCTGCCATCGGACCAGCGTACGATCTCGGACCTCGATCAGCTTCGGGTCGAGACGACCTCGGGCCCGGTCCCGATCTCGAACTTCGTCAGCCGAGAGCCGGCGCCGACGACCGGCACGCTGACCCGCATCGACGGCGCCCGCACCGTGACCGTTCAGGCGAACATCCGCGAGGGCGTGCAGGCCGATCCGATCCGCCAGGCGATCGCGACGCAGCTCGGCGCCGCGGGGCTTGAGGCGAAGGGCATTCGCTGGTCCATGGCCGGCGAGGACGAGGAGCAGGCCGCCGCCGGCGCCTTCCTTGCGAAGGCCTTCGTCGCCGCGATGTTCCTGATCTTCGTGGTGCTGCTCGCCCAGTTCAACAGCTTCGTCTCGGTCGGGCTGATCTTCTCGGCCGTCGTCATGTCCACCATCGGCGTCTTCCTCGGCCTCATGATCATGGGTCAACCCTTCGGCATCGTCATGACCGGCATCGGGATCATCGCGCTCGCCGGGGTCGTGGTGAACAACAATATCGTGCTGATCGACACCTATGACACGCTCCGCCGCGAGGGGATGAACAAGGTCGATGCGATCCTCGAGACGTGCCACGAACGCGCCCGCCCGGTGCTTCTGACCGCGATCACCGCGATCCTCGGGGTGCTGCCGATCGCCTTCGGGCTGAACCTCGAACTGATGAGCCACGAGACGACCAGCGGCGCACCCTCCACGCAATGGTGGATCTCGCTCTCCTCGGCGATCGTCTACGGCCTCGCCTTCGCGACGGTACTGACACTGGTTGTCACGCCATCTCTCCTGATGATCGTCTCGCGCGATCCCAAACCTGCCGGCGCGAAACCTCGGCGGCGCTGGTTCGGGTTGCGGAGGGCGGTGCCTGGGCCGGCGGAATAGCGGGGTTATTTCGCGAGGAGGAAGATCAGGGTTGCGAGGCCGAGGAGTTCCAGCACCGGGAAGATGATGAGGCCGCGGCGGCGGTGCGGGGTGCCCTCGGCGAGGAGGCTGACGCGGTGCGCGAGCCGGCGCGCGGGGCCTTTCGGGAGGGCGGCGGGCGGCACGCGGCGCGGAATTGGCGCCAACCGCGGCAACAAAACTTCACCCTTTACACGATCTTGCATAAAAATACCTGCAATAACACAAACTTAAGTGGAGAGGTTATCCCGCAAACCGCGCCGCAGGAATAGCCCCCGGAGCGGAACCGGTCCGTTTCCATGCGGGACTCGGTGCGGCTGGGGCGCCCGAGGGGCAGCCCGCACCCCCGTGGCTTTGCCGTAGCATCCCCGTCATTCTTCCGTAGTTTTTCCGTAGCTACAGACCGCGCGGGCGGGAAACCGCCTTTTTACCCGCCTCCGGCATGTTGGGGCCCCGCGTTCGGAGGCCCGAAAGATGCCCAGAGAGACCAAAGCCGAGAAGGACCGCCACGCCGCCTACCATGCGCTGGCCGAGACCATGCGGGGGCTGGAGAAGGACCTGCGCTGGGGGCTGAACGATAGCCTCCGCCTGCCCCCGGAATGGGCCGAGATCGCCGCCCGGCCGTCGGTGCCGAAAAAGACGCTGGTGACGATCCGGCTGGACGACGACGTGCTCGCGTTCTTCCGCGCGATGGGGGCGGGCTATCTGCCCCGGATGAATGCGGTGCTGCGCACCTTCATGCTCGCGCGGCTGGCGGGCGTGGTGACGGGGCCGGAGTCCGTTTCCTATGCGCCCTCGCTGGAGGATCAGGTGTACTCCCTCCGCCGCGAAATCCTCGACCACGCGGCGAAGGTCGCGGACGCCCGCGAGGCCGAGGAACGAGAGGCGGCGCTGCGCGAGAAGGTGAAGGGGCTGACGGCACTCAGGGATGCAAGGGTGGGGAGGTAGGGGTAAGGAAATGCCTAATTCGGTTGGAAGACTATCTCACTCTCGTTAATCGCGAAGCCTCCAATGCGTCGGGCTGGCACCTAAAACCAACTCAACAGCATGCCGGTCGTTGGGCGAGGCGTTATGCTTTAGCAGCTGGAAAATGTCGCCAAGAATGACGCGGCTAGTTGCGACATACTGGTGTCCAAAGCTGCCCAAACCGCTATTATTGGCGACGATTGTGTCCATCCCTGAAAAAACATAAGTGGGCGGCGAAGCGCCAACTCTTTGGAAACCATGGAGCCATCCGGACACCTTAAGGGCGTCGTCTTTGGAAGTGGTATAGGCAGTCGTTCTATTGCAGTATCTCACAGCATACAGGGCCAAGTGATTCATATGTCGCGTGTCTATATCAGCCGCTGCCAGTATTATTTGATTTATTCTTTTAAGAACCGATGTTCGCCCGCGTCCGAGAACCTCCAGCGCGCCCATAAGACAGCGACAGCCCATACTATGGGCAATTATGTTTATCTGCCTATTACCGCTGGCGTGAAGAAAGACCTCTATGAAGTCTGCCATCTTATACTTGCTAACATCGACCATCGCCTCGTCAGAAGTATATCCAGATTTGCTTCCCGAAGATGGCCAGCTAAACAAACCAATGCCTTGGCCAAGGCCCAGATCGTAGCCTATTTGAGCTGCGCGCTGCGCGGCGCTTTGAAAGCTATTGTTATATCCATGAATGAAAAGGGTTGGGTGAATATCGCCCCGAGCAGCCTGCGAAATGCTAAGCAAGTGGGATAAAAATAAAGATTCGTTAAGCTCAACAATACGCAAAACCTTGGTTGATGTGTGCCCTTCACCCATCACCCTCCTTACGACTTTCTTCCACAAACTAGGCCCCAGTTTTCCAATGGGCCGTCCTGCGGGAAGCACCACCTCGCAGATACCGTAGCTTATTTCACCATTCTCCGTGCAGCCATAATCGATAAGCTCTCCTTGCTCATAGATCGGGACTCGGTTTGTGCCATAGTATATGTCGTACCTCACGTCGCGCTCTTTATGAGGCGCTTCCGATTTTCCAAGGTAGGCACCGTCGACAGCATTTCCAGATTTGGATAAACGTGCTGCCAAGTACTTATCACGCCTTTCTTCTATATAACGCCTCGCCTCTGTGCCACCGAGTGCCTGATACTGCTCTTCATCTAGAGACGCTTCGAGAACTATTGTGCCTTTTATGCTTGCTCCTTCCAAATTCAACCCTTGGAGCGCTGAGCCGATGAACTTAGCTCCATCGAGTTCGGCCCGCCGGGCACTGGCGTTTGTTAATTTGGCGTCCTTGAAGTTCGCTTGATTGAAGTTTGACGCATCTAATTTCGAGTTCGTCAAATTGGCATCAGTGAAATTTGCTCGCCTAAAGTTCAAATTTGAGAGGTCAGCGCCAACGAGGTCGCTATTTTTTAGGTTTAGGCCCTCGAAAAAGCGAGATGCCTTTGGTCTAGTTCTATAATCCTCCGGCAAGAGTTCAAAAAAATTTACTCCTCGAAGATCAGGGAAAAATGAAACCCTATTTCTCCTGTAGTTCCAAGCCTTAACACCTTCTTGAAGCCACTTTACATGCCAAGGATTCGCCATATGTTCTTTCTCACGAAATCACTAGTTCGCCGCATCTCGCGAATGCCCGTTGTATGCGTTCAACATGGACCAAGGCGGGTCTTGAACGGCCCTCAACGTCAGCATATGCGCGCCAAATAGAGCGATTCACCTATGCTACTGTCAACCGAAAGTAATTTTTGAGTGTTTTTTGAGTTGGCGCGAGTCGTCACTTACCCATTAGCTTTCCGGCACCAATATCTCCCGCTTGCCGACATGGTTCGCCGGAGACACGAGCCCCTCTTCCTCCATCTGCTCCACCAGCC
>JAGRDU010000037.1:15736-16000 GCA_020446905.1 Paracoccaceae bacterium
CCGATGCCGAGCTTCCTCTGGATGTAGGAGGTGGACACTTTCCGGTCGCGGAGGACCACCTGCACGGCCTGGTCGTAGAGGGCGTCCTCTCCGTCGGTGTTCCCGCCGAGCCCGAGGACGAGGTCGATGTCGCTCTCCTTGTCCTCGTCCGGGCCCTCGACCACGCCGGACATGTATTCGGGGGGGCCGAAGGACTTGAGGTGGGTCACGATCTCCTCGACCTCTTCATCGGCGACGAAGGGCCCGTGGATGCGGGTGATGCGG
>JAGRDU010000038.1 GCA_020446905.1 Paracoccaceae bacterium
GCACGTCGACCAGCGTCAGGATCGGGATCTCGAACGCATCGCAGAACCGAACGAACCGCGCGGCCTTGCGCGAGCTGTCGATGTCGAGCACGCCCGCGAGCACCATCGGCTGGTTCGCCACCACGCCCACGGTGCGGCCTTCGAGCCGGATGTAGCCGGTGACGATATTGGCCGCATGCTCGGCCTGGATCTCGTAGAAATCGCCCTCGTCGGCCAGCTTCCGAATGAGCTCCTTCATGTCGTAGGGCTGGTTCGGGTTGTCCGGGATCAGCGTATCGAGGCTGCTGTCGACCCGGTCCGGGCTGTCGAAGAACGGCCGCACCGGTACGCCCGAGCGGTTGTTGAGCGGCAGAAAGTCAAACAGGCGCCGGATCTCGTCGAGCGCCTCGACATCGTTGTCGAACGCGCCATCGGCCACCGAGCTCTTCTTGGTATGGGTCGAGGCGCCCCCGAGCTCCTCGGCCGTCACCACTTCGTTGGTCACCGTCTTCACCACGTCGGGCCCGGTGACGAACATGTAGGACGAGTCGCGCACCATGAAGATGAAATCGGTCATCGCCGGCGAATAGACCGCGCCGCCCGCGCAGGGCCCCATGATGACGGAAATCTGCGGCACCACGCCCGAAGCCATGATGTTGCGCTGGAACACGTCGGCATAGCCCGCGAGCGAAGCCACGCCCTCCTGAATCCGCGCCCCGCCAGAATCGTTGAGCCCGATCACCGGTGCGCCGTTCTGCACCGCCATATCCATGATCTTGACGATCTTCTCGGCATGGGTCTCGGAGAGCGACCCGCCGAACACGGTGAAATCCTGGCTGAAGACATAGACGAGACGGCCGTTGATCGTGCCCCAGCCGGTGACCACGCCGTCGCCGGGGATCTGGCTGTCGGCCATGCCGAAATCGGTGCAGCGATGCGCCTTGAACATGTCGAACTCTTCGAACGAGCCCTCGTCGAGCAGGATCTCGATCCGTTCGCGCGCGGTCAGCTTGCCCTTGCCGTGCTGCGCCTCGATCCGCTTTTCGCCGCCGCCCTTGCGCGCCACCATGCGGCGGTCTTCGAGCTCCTGCAGAATGTCTTTCATCGCCGGCCTCCTCCTGAGATTCCGCGCAACGTAACGGGCGCGTGACGAAGCCCAAAGCACTTTCGGGCGTATTTGCAAATTTATCGGCAGCGGCGAAATGCAAATTGAATATTTGCGAACCAACGCCGCGCCGGAACCACCCCGGCCAACCTCTACGATTGCCCAAAACATGCCAAGGTTTCGGGCCATTTTGCCTCATCTCGCCCGCTACCTAGGTCGCCGACTGGAAATCGACCGACGAGGCGGGAATGCCGAGCAAAGCTGAAATCATCAAAGCCCTTCAATTCGCCCACGTCCAGGCGGCGATTCCGATGAACACCACCGGCGAGGCGCGGCTGAAGCTGACCTATCAGTTCGCCGGCGCCGGCCAGCCGGGCGATGCGATCTGGGGCTATTCCGGCTGGACCGCCTTCACGGAGACCCAGAAAGACGCCGTGCGCTGGGCGCTCAACCAGATCGAGACCTTTCTCAACGTCGATTTCGTCGAGGTCAACAACTGGGGCGATCCGGATTTCAACTTCGGGCGCGTCGACATGGACCCGGGCTATGCCGGCGAGGGTGGCGCGATGCTGTCCGGCGCCAACGAATGGGACGGCCAGGTCGTTTTCAACAAGGATTTCGACATCACCGGCCCCTACGGCATGCATGTGATCATGCACGAGATCGGCCATATGCTCGGCCTCGACCACCCGTTCAGCGGCGCCGCCACGCTGCCCGACGCCTACGAGAACAACCACTACACCTTGATGTCCTACACCGACGACCCCTATTCCGGCGGGCCCAACAACTCGATGCAGCTCTTCGACCTGCTCGCGCTGCAGGACATCTGGGGCGCGGTCGGCAACTACACCAGAGACACCACGTACACGGGTCGCGGCGTCTACGACGTGCGCGTGGTCTGGGACACGGGCGGCACCGACACGTTCTCCGGCGCCAAATCGACCAACGGCGTCCGCCTGGATCTGGGCGAAGGCAAGTTCTCAAAATTCGGCACCTACGAGGATGTCGTCATCGCCTATGGCGTCAGGATCGAGAACGCCGTCGGCGGCAATTACAACGACAAGATCGTCGGCAACGGCGGGCGCAACCAGCTCGAAGGCAAGGGTGGCGACGACAACATCAAGGGCTATTCGAACAGGGACGATCTGAGAGGTGGCTCAGGCGACGACGACCTCGACGGCGGCCGGGGCAGCGACCGTCTGTTCGGCAATTCCGGGGACGACTGGATCTGGGGCGGCTATGGTGACGACAAGCTCTGGGGCGGCACCGGCGCCGACACGTTTGTCTACCGCAAGGACCTCGGCCACGACGTGGTGCGCGACTTCGCCGACGACGTCGACACGCTGCACTTCACCGGCAGCGGCTCCAAATCCGTCGTTCTGAGCAAGGCCTACGAATCCGGCGGTCACGTGTTCTTCGACTTCGGCGCCGGCGATGTGCTGGAAGTGCGCAACACCACGCTCGACGCGCTCGCGAACGACATGACCTTCGCCTGAGGCAGTCGGCCCCGGGGCACCGGGAGGCGGGCACGCCCACGCCCACGGCTCGACATTCCTCTGCGCGCTGCGTACCCCTGAGCCATGCGCGACCTAGCCCCTCCCCGATTCCTCGACCCGTCCTCGCCGCCGCATATCGTCACGCTCACCCTGGTGGCGGGCCTCTCGGCCCTGACGATGAACATCTATTTGCCGTCGCTGCCGGGGATGACCGCCTATTTCGGTGCCGAATACCGGGTGATGCAGCTTTCGGTGCCGCTGTTCCTCGCGATGAACGCGGTGATGCAGCTGGCCATCGGCCCGATCTCCGACCGCTACGGCCGCCGCCCGGTTCTGCTCGTGAGCTTCGCCCTGTTTCTGCTGGCCACGCTCGGCTGCATCTTCGCCCCCACTGCCGGCGCTTTCCTCGCCTTCCGCATGCTCCAGGCGGTGGTCGCCGCCGGCATCGTGCTGAGCCGCGCGGTGGTGCGCGACATGGTGCCCGCCGACCGCGCCGCCTCGATGATCGCCTATGTCACCATGGGCATGGCGCTGATCCCGATGGTCGCCCCGGCGCTCGGCGGTCTGCTCGACAGCGCCTTCGACTGGCGCGCGAACTTCTGGCTGCTCTTCTGGCTCGGCCTCGCCCTCGTCTGGCTCCTGTGGCGCGACCTCGGCGAGACCGCGACCCAGCGCGAGGGCGGCTTCGCGGCGCAATTGCGCGCCTATCCCGAACTGCTCGCCTCGCCTCGCTTCTGGGGCTACGCCGCCGCCACGATGTTCGCCTCCGGCGCCTTCTTCGCCTATCTCGGCGGCGCCCCCTTCATCGGCTCCGAGATCTATCACCTCGACCCGGCGACGCTCGGGCTCCTGTTCGGCGCCGCAGCGCTTGGCTACATGATCGGCAACGGTATTTCGGGCCGCTACGCGCTGCGCTTCGGGATCGACCGGATGGTCCTCGCCGGCGCCCTCGTCTCGACCACGGCGCTCGCCGCCGCGCTCGCCCTGCACCTCGCCGGCTGGTCTTCGGCGCTGGTGTTCTTCGGGGCGATGGCGCCCGTCGGGGTCGGCAACGGCCTGGTCCTGCCCAATGCCATCGCCGGGACGCTCTCGGTCCGCCCGGAGCTCGCAGGCTCCGCCTCCGGCCTCGGCGGCGCGCTGATGATCGGCGGCGGCGCGGCGCTCTCGGCCTATTCCGGCACGCTCCTGAGCCTCGACAGCGGCGCGGTGCCGCTGATCGTGCTGATGCTCGCCTCGACGCTGATGTCGCTTGCCGCCATCTTCCTGGTCATGCGCCGCAATGCCCGACTGGGCGACAGGATGTGACCCCGCCCAAGCGGCGCAGCCCTTGCAGGCCGGGCCGGACGTCCAACAGCGCCGGGATGTCCGATGCGTCCGGAAGGAGAGTTTTCCAAATAATTTCAGATACTTAAAAAGGTTTCGCCGCCTCGTGCCGCGCAAGTCGAGACCGCTCGAGTGCACCTGTCCACCAACCGGACGCTTGCCACACCCGATCTGGACGGAAGCCTTTGCAAAAGATATCCTTGGTCTTTGCAAAGGGAGGCGGCGATGGCCCAGCAGAAACTCTATGCCGGCGTCAAGCTGCGCGAGACCCGGGGCCGGCTCGGCCTCACCCAGAAGGCCTTCGCCGAGAAGCTCGGCGTCTCGCTGCCCTATCTCAACCAGATGGAGAACAACCATCGGCCGGTTTCGGCCGCCGTGGTCCTCGCGCTGGCCGGCGAGTTCGGCCTGGATGTGACCGAACTTTCCGCGGGCGATGCGGAACGCCTCGTCAGCGACATGCGCGAGGCGCTGGCCGACCCGGTCTTCGCAGACACGATGCCGCCGCTGGCCGACCTGCGCCTGACCGCCTCGAATGCGCCCATGCTGGCGCGCGCCTTTCTCGAACTGCACCGTGCCTACCGGCAAAACCACGAACGCCTCGCCTCGCTTGACGAGGCGCTGGGGCGCGAGGGGGGCAGCGCGCTTGCCTCGCCCTGGGAAGAGGTGCGCGACTTCTTTCACTATTGCGACAATTATATAGACGCGGTGGATCGTGCCGCCGAACGCTTCGCGGCTCCGGAGGGCACGCCTTTGCCGTTGGAGCGACAGGCGAGGGCGGCCCTGAGCCATGCAGGCATAGAATTGCGATATTCCGACAATCCGGATGTGCGGACGCTCTCGGGCAGGGTGTTGACCATCTCGACCCGCACCGCGGCCCCGACGCAGCGTTTCCAACTGCTTCACCAGATCGCGCTCCTGACACAGAACGATCTTCTGGAGGCGACACTCGACCTTGCGCGGTTCCAGACCGACACCGCCCGCGCCATCGCGAAGATCGGGCTTGCCAACTACTTCGCGGGCGCGGCGCTCATGCCCTATCGCGCCTTCCTCGAGGCGAGCCGCGAGACGCGCCACGACCTCGAACGCCTCGCCGACCGCTTCGGGGCGTCGATCGAGCAGGTGGCGCACCGGCTCTCGACGATGCAGCGGCCTGGGCAGAAGGGTATCCCCTTCTTTTTCGTCCGCGTCGATCAGGCCGGCACGATCACCAAGCGCCACTCTGCGACGCGGATGCAGTTCGCCCGGTTCGGCGGCGCCTGCCCCTTGTGGAACGTGCACCAGGCCTTCGAGACGCCTGGCCGGTTCCTGCGTCAGCTTGCCGAGACGCCGGACGGCGTGCGCTATTTCTGCCTCGCGCGCGACGTCTCGAAACCCGGCGGATCGTTCCAGGCGCCGGTGCGCCGCTACGCGATCGGGCTTGGCTGCGAAGTCAGCCATGCGCGCGACCTTGTCTATGCCGACGATCTCGATGTCGCGAACGCCCGGGCCTACGAGCCGATCGGCATTTCCTGCCGGATCTGCGACCGGAAGGATTGCCACCAGCGCTCGGTCCCGCCCCTCGAACGACAACTCCGCGTCGACCAGGGCCGGCGCGGAGTGCTGCCATACGAAATCGGCTGACCCGTCAGGCCTTCTCCAACATCCGGAAGATCTCGTCCTTGAGGGCCGCGCGCTTCTTGCGCAGTTCGGTCTCGGCGAACTGATCGACCGGGACTACACCAGTCTCGGCCCGGTGCACCTCGCGGTTGATCGTGTGATATTCATCGGCAAGCCGCGCGAAATGGGCATTCTCGACCTTCAGCGCGTGAATCTTGCCGGCCTTGTCCGGAAATTCCTCGTGCAGCTCGTGCGGGGTGTTCGACATGGCGCTTTCCTTTGTTGTCTTCGGACCCCGACATTGGCGCCCCTTGTGGCGTCGCACTTTGACCTCGGTCAAACCGCGCAGGGCGCGAACGGTTGAAAAACCGCCGTCCCGGTGCTTGCGGGGGACCGGCGCATGTCCCTATCTGCCGGGGACACAAGAACGCGCGCCCGATGATCCTGATCGAGAACGGCCCCGGCGGCACCGCCGCCCATTTCGACGCCCCCCGCGGCCTCATCCGGGCCGACCGGGCAGGCGAGGTCGCGCCGGCGCTCGCTGCGCTTGACCGGGCGCAGCAAGACGGGCTTTGGGCGGCCGGGTTCCTCAGCTACGAGGCGGGATATGCGCTCGAGCCGCGGCTTAAGCCGCTGATGCCTGAGGCGAGGCGGCTGCCGCTTCTTGCCTTCGGCCTCTACGACCGGCCGGTTCCGGGCGTGGACCTGCTTGTCCGCGCCGAGGCCGAGGCGCCCGGGGCGCGGCTCGGCTCAGTCACGCCCGACTGGGACAGGGCGGCGCATGGCGCGGCACTGCTCTCGGTTCTCGATTACATCCGCGCGGGCGACATCTACCAGGCGAACCTCACGATGCGGATGCGCGCCCGGCGTGACGGCTCGGCGCTTGGCCTTTACGGCGCGCTCCGGACCCGCCAGCCGGTCGGCCACGGCGCCTTCGTGGCGCTGCCGGGCCTGCCTGCGCTCGTCTCGCGCTCGCCCGAGCTTTTCTACCAGGTGGACGCCGCAGGACGGATCGAGACGCGGCCGATGAAGGGCACCGCACCGCGCGCCAGTAACCCCGCGCACGATGCCGCGCTCCGCCTCGGCCTTGCCGCGAGCGTGAAGGACCGCGCGGAAAACCTCATGATCGTGGATCTTCTGCGCAACGACATCTCGCGCGTCGCGGAAGTCGGGTCGGTCAAGGTGCCGGAGCTTTTTGCCATCGAAAGCTACGCGACGGTGCACCAGATGGTCAGCCAAGTGACCGGACAGCTGAAGCCGGGCACCCTGCCCTCGGCGCTGCTTCGCGCGCTCTTCCCCTGCGGCTCGATCACCGGCGCGCCGAAGATCCGCGCGATGGAGATCATCCGGGAGCTTGAGGCGACCCCGCGCGGCGCCTATTGCGGCGCGATCGGCTGGATCGGGCCGGACGGGGCACAACGCTTCAACGTCGCGATCCGGACGCTGACCCTCTACGACGGGGACGAGGTGGAATTTGGCGTCGGCGGCGGCATCGTCGCCGATTCGACGCCCGAGGGCGAATACGAGGAGGCGCTGTGGAAAGCCCGCTTTGCCGACCTGAGACCAGGCTGATCGAGACATTCGGTTGGGACGGCGCGCGCTTTGCCCGACTGGATGCACACCTCGCCCGTGCCCGCGCCTCGGCTGCGGTACTGGGGTTTGCGTGGAATGCGGACGCCATCGCGCGCGCGCTCGGCACCATCGGCGGGGCAGAGCCGCTTCGCGTGCGCCTCACGCTTGGCCGCGCCGGCGATGCGGAGGTGACGGCGGCCCCCCTGCCCCCGACCCCGCCCGCGTGGCAGGTGATGATCGGCGCCGACCGCCTCGATCCCGCCGCTCCGCTACTGCACCACAAGACGACCGAGCGCGCGGCCTATGACGCCGCCCGCGCCGCGCTTCCGCCCGGCATGGACGAGGTCTTGTTCCTCAATGACAGGGACGAGGTTTGCGAGGGAACGATCAGCAACGTCTTCCTCGCCGATGGCGCCATGCTCCTGACACCTCCGCTCGTCTCGGGCTGCCTGCCGGGCATCCTGCGGGCCGAGCTTCTGGCAACGGGGCGCGCGCGTGAAGCGGTGCTGAGCCTTTCCGATCTCGGGACGCGGCCGTGGTACATGGGCAATGCCCTGCGCGGGCTCATCCCCGCGCGGATCGCCGGCTGAAGAGCCGAGCCGCGCTAGCGGGCCGAGAGCGCATCGAGCTTCGCCTCGAGCCGGGCGAAGAGCGCCTCGAGCTGGCGCATGCGTATATCGTCCACCTTCTCGTGCAGGCTCATGATCTCAAGTTCGGCCTTCAGGTTCACCTCGTAGTCATGCTCGGCCGCAAGGCGATCTTTCTCGGCCTGGCGGTTCTGCGACATCATGATGACCGGCGCCTGGATCGCTGCCACCATCGACAGGATGAGGTTCAGGAAGACGAAGGGATAGGGATCGACCGGGCGGACCAGCAGCCAGACATTGGCAAGGACCCAGAGGACGATGACGCCGGCGAAGAGGCCGATGAAGGCCCAGGACCCGCCGAAGGCCGCGACCCGGTCCGCGACCCGGTCGCCGAGGCTGAGGTCCTTCGCGTAGGCCGCGTTCACATCGCGCGAGATTGCAGCCCGCTCGGCAATCCGTCGAAGAACGCGCTGTTCTCGCTCCGGCAGATCGTCGAAGCCCTTGCTGAGCAGTCGCCTGGCCAGCGTGCGCACCTTGTCGTCCATGATGGCCTCCGCATCGTGTCGCGCTCAGGTGACCAGAAGGCGCGGGGACGGGCAAGGGCCGCGCGATCTCAGCGCTGTGCAATCTTCCAGCTCGGGCTGATCCAAGGTTCCGAATTTGCCGGGGCCAGCATGCCGCGTCCGAGGACGTGGTCGGCGACCTTTTCGCCGGTCATGATGGACGGGGCATTTAGGTTGCCGTTGGGAATGCGCGGGAAGATGGAACTGTCGGCAACGCGGAGGCCCTCCACGCCGATCACCCGCGCCTCTGGGTCGACCACGGCCAAGGGATCGTCACGCCGGCCCATCCGCGCGGTGCCGCAGGGGTGATAGGCGCTTTCGGCGTGTTCGCGCAGGAAGGCGTCGATCTCCTCATTCGTCCCAGTGCCGCTTCCGGGCTGGATCTCGTGTTTCACGAAGGGCTTGAAGGCGTCCTGCGCGAAGATCTCGCGCGTCAGGCGCACGCATTTACGGAACTCGGTCCAGTCGTCGGGGTGGCTCATGTAGTTGAAGCGGATCAACGGCGGCGCCTTGGGATCGGCGGAGCGCAGCGTCACCGCGCCGCGCGATTTGGAGCGCATCGGGCCGACATGGGCCTGAAACCCGTGCCCCTCGGCCACCGCCTTGCCGTCATAGCGGACGGCGATCGGCAGGAAGTGATACTGGATGTCGGGATAGTCCACGCCCTTGTCCGACCGGATGAAGGCCGCGCTTTCGAACTGGTTCGAGGCGCCGAGGCCAGTGCCGGTGAAGAGCCACTGCGCCCCGACGAAGGCCTTGCCCCAGAGGTTCCAGTATTTGTAAAGCGTGACAGGCTTTTTCGCGGCATATTGCATGTAGACTTCGAGGTGATCCTGCAGGTTCGCCCCGACCCCTTTGCGGTCCGCCACAACCTCGATCCCATGCTCGGACAGATGCGCGGCGGGGCCGATCCCGGACAGCATCAGAAGCTTCGGCGTGTTGATCGAGGAGGCCGCGAGGATGACCTCGGCCCGTGCCTCGATGACCTCGGCCTGACCGCCCCGTTCGACCTCGACCCCGACAGCGCGGCCATCGCGGAGGACAACGCGGCGGGCAAATGCGCGGACCAGCGTGCAGTTGGGGCGCTTCAGGGCAGGCCTCAGATAGGCGTTTGCGGCCGACCAGCGCCGCCCGCGCCAGATCGTCGCCTCCATCGGGCCGAAGCCTTCCTGCTTTTCGCCGTTGTAGTCGCCCGTGACCTCGTATCCCGCCTGCCGCCCGGCCTCGACGAATGCGTGGAACAAGGGATTGCGGCGCGGCCCGCGGGTGATGTGAAGGGGACCGTCGGTGCCACGAAATTCGTTCGCGGGGCCGCCGTGCCAGGTCTCCATCCGCCGGAAATAGGGCAGCACATCCGCGTAGGACCAGCCCGAGGCCCCCGCCTCGGCCCAATGATCGAAATCCTTCGCGTGGCCACGCACGAAGACCATGCCGTTGATCGATGAGGACCCGCCGATGACCTTGCCGCGCGGGGTGGCGAGGGTGCGGCCGCCCAGATGCGGCTCTGGTTCGGTCCGGAAACCCCAGTCGTACATCGCCATGTTCATCGGGTAAGAGAGCGCGCCCGGCATCTGGATGAAGGGACCGGCATCGCTGCCGCCATGCTCGATCACGACGACGGATTTGCCCGCCTCGGCAAGGCGATAGGCGACGGCGCAGCCGCCCGACCCTGCGCCCACGACGACGTAGTCGGCGATGGTCATGCCCGAAGCTCCCGCTCGAGGCAGTCCATGACCATCGCGGCGGCCGAAACCCCGTCCGGTGCGGTCCCCTTGAGCGCCTCGCGGATATAGACCCCGTCGATCATCGCGCCGAGCGCGCGGGCGACCTCTTCTGCGCGCAGGCCCACGATGGGCCGCAACGAATGGACGAGGTTCGACTGGAGCCGCGCCTGATAGATCGCAAGAAGCCGCCGCGCCTCGGGCAGGGTCTGCGAAAGGACGTAGAAGTTCAGCCAGGCGCCGACGACTTCGCGCCGAAAGCTGGAGGTGGCAAAGCTTGCACGCACGATGGCCTGCACGCGGCTTTTCGGCCCCTCGGCGGCGGCGAGCGCGCCGCGCACCTCGGCGCCGTAAAGCGTCAGGATATGGCGCATCGCGGCAAGGAATATCTGCTCCTTCGAGCCGAAGTAGTGATGCGCAAGGGCCGAGGACATGCCCGCGCGCTTGGCGATCTGGCTGACCGTCACGTCGAGCGACCCGGCGCGACCGATCTCGGTGATCGTCGCCTTGACGAGCGCCGCCTTGCGGATCGGTTCCATTCCCAGCTTCGGCATGACGGCCCTCCGGCCGGGGCGTCCCGGCGATCTTTTATTGACTCGTCAATCAAGAAACCCCATCCGCGCGGCGCATGCAAGCGCCCTTTCCCTTGTGACGCGTCTGTCCTACCGTTGCTTCCGGGATGGCAGCCCGATCTGCCGACGAGTTTTTCCTTGCCAGCTTGCAGGGAATTCATGTTTATTGACTCGTCAATCAAGAAAACAGGGAGCAACCAGCATGACCCTTTCCTCGACATTGCGCACCGCGCTGGCGACTTCGGCCGCACTTCTGGTGACGGTCCCGGCCTTCGCGGAAGGCTGCGACACGGTCGTCTTCTCGGATGTCGGCTGGACCGAC
>JAGRDU010000039.1:0-135 GCA_020446905.1 Paracoccaceae bacterium
TGGTGGTGCCGCGCACGACCGAGTCATCGACCAGGATCACCCGCTTGCCCTTGATGAGCGCGCGGTTGACGTTCAGCTTCAGCCGGACGCCCATGTTGCGGATCTGCTCGGTCGGCTCGATGAAGGTCCGGCCCA
>JAGRDU010000039.1:146-9717 GCA_020446905.1 Paracoccaceae bacterium
GGCCCATGTACTGGTTGCGGATGATGCCCATGCCGAAGGGAATGCCGCTTTCGGCGGCAAAGCCAATGGCCGCAGGCGTGCCGCTGTCGGGGACCGGGCAGACGAGGTCCGCCTCTACCGGCGCCTCGCGCGCCAGTTCCACGCCGATCTGGCGGCGGGTTTCATAGACGGACCGGCCGCCGAGGATCGAGTCGGGGCGCGAGAAATAGACATGTTCGAAGATGCAGAAGCGGGACTTCGCGGGGCCGA
The DNA here is from genome assembly GCA_020446905.1 of Paracoccaceae bacterium. Taxonomy (GTDB): domain Bacteria; phylum Pseudomonadota; class Alphaproteobacteria; order Rhodobacterales; family Rhodobacteraceae; genus Albidovulum. The sequence goes on from JAGRDU010000039.1 coordinate 396, forward strand.
AGGGGCGCGAAGACTGGATCTTGCCGTGCTCGATCACCACCATTTCGCCCGGCTCGATCTCGCGCACGAACTCGGCGCCGATGATGTCGAGCGCGCAGGTCTCGGACGAGAGGGCATAGCCATCGCCGATCTTGCCGAGAACGAGCGGGCGCACCCCGAGTGGATCGCGCACGCCGATCAGCTTGGTGCGCGTCATCGCGATGACCGAGAAGGCGCCCTCGACCGCGCGGAGCGCGTCCTTGATGCGTTCGGCCAGCGTCTTCTGCATCGAGCGTGCCATCAGGTGGATGATGCATTCGCTGTCCGAGGAGGACTGGAAGATCGCGCCGCGCCCGATCAGTTCCTGCCGAAGCTGGGCGGCGTTGGTGAGGTTGCCGTTATGGGCAATGGCGCAGCCGCCGATGGAAAACTCGCCGAAGAAGGGCTGCACGTCGCGGATCGCGGTGTTGCCCTTGGACCCCGCGGTCGAATAGCGCACATGGCCGATGGCAAGGCTGCCGGGAAGGGTCGCCATGACATCGGCCTTGGTGAAGTTGTCGCGGACATAACCGAAACGCTTGGCGTTGTTGAACCCCTCGTCGGGGTCATAGGCGACGATGCCGCCTGCCTCCTGACCCCGGTGTTGCAGCGCGTGCATTCCGAGGGCGACGAAGTTGGCCGCGTCGGCCACGCCGATCACGCCGAAGACGCCGCATTCCTCCTTCAACTTGTCGTCGTCGAAGGGATGGGCAAGGTGGCGGCGCATCGCGCGGGTCTCCGAATCCGGGACTGGGGAGTCGCCCATCATTTAGTGGCTCGCGCCGCCCATGTCACGCCCATGTCGCAATCGGGCGTGGACCCGGGATCAGTTGCTGGGCGGCGTGATGGTTTTCGCGCCGGTTCCGCTATCCGGTGCCGCCGCATCCGGCGCCGCCGCAGGGGCGCCGCAGGAGGCGACCAGTTCCTGATAGCGCGCGAGGATCCAGCCCGGCGCATCGGCGGGCACGTTCTCGTTCAGCTTGTCCTGCATCGAGGAGAAGATATGGGCGGATTGCGAGTTGTCGACGACCGGCACCCCCTCGTTCACGAGGACGCGGTTGTAGACGAGGAAGGCGATGGCGACGAGGAGCATCCCGCGCAGCACGCCGAAGAGGAAGCCGAGGCCCTGGTCGAGCCCGCCGAGTGCCGAACGCTGGACGGCCGAGGCGAAGAGCGGCGTGAAGATCGACATGACGATGAGCGAGATCGCGAAGACGCCCGCGAAGGCGGCGATGATCGCCAGTTCGCAGCTGTCGCCGAGGTACTTGTCCAGCACCGGGATCTGCTTGACCAGCGGTTCGGCCTGCGGCGCGAAGATGAACGCAAGGACCGCCGCCGCGATCCAGCCGACGATGGCGAGCGCCTCGCGCACGAAGCCCCGGCTGTAGGCCAGGATCGCCGACATCAATATGACGACGGCCACCACGGCGTCGACGATGGTAAAGCCTTCCATGCTCTCGCTCCTCGTTCTCAGCCTGCGGCGAACATCTCGCCGACAAACGTCGTCAGATCGGGCATCTTGCGCACCCGCATCCCGTCGCCGGCCTCTATTTTCGAGCGGTCCGGAGCGACTGCCTGTGAGAAACCAAGTTTTTGCGCCTCTTTCAACCTGTTTTCGGTCTGACCCACGGGCCGCAGCGCGCCCGAGAGGCTGATTTCCCCGAAGACAACCATGTCGGGAGGCAGGGGCGTATCCTCGCGCGCCGACAGAAGCGCGGCGGCGACGGCAAGGTCGGCGGCGGGTTCCGAGACGCGCATCCCGCCCGCGACATTGAGGAAGACGTCGAGCCCCGCGAAAGGGATGCCGCAGCGGGCTTCGAGGACCGCGAGGATGGTCGAAAGGCGCCCCGCGTCGAGGCCGACCACCGTGCGGCGGGGCGTGCCGAGGGGCGAGGGGGCGACAAGCGCCTGGATCTCGGTCAGCACGGGCCGCGTCCCCTCGATCCCCGCAAAGACCGCCGAGCCGGGGCTGGCCTGACCGCGTTCGGACAGGAAGAGGGCAGAAGGGTTGGCAACCTCGGCCAGCCCGCCGCCGGTCATCTCGAAGACGCCGATCTCGTCCGCCGGGCCGAAGCGGTTCTTGACCGCCCGCAGGATGCGGAACTGGTGACCGCGCTCGCCCTCGAAGTAAAGCACCGTGTCGACCATGTGCTCGACGACGCGCGGGCCGGCGATCTGGCCCTCCTTCGTGACGTGGCCGACGAGGATCACGGCGGTGCCACGCTTTTTCGCGAAGCTCACCAGTTCGTGCGCCGCCGCACGGACCTGACTGACCGAGCCGGGGGCGGCCTCGACATGGTCGGCCCACATGGTCTGAATCGAATCGATCACCGCAAGGTCGGGCCGTTCGGCGTCGAGCGTGGTAAGGATGTCGCGCAGGTTCGTCTCGGCGGCGAGCCGCACAGGCGCGCCGGCTAGGCCGAGGCGCTGGGCGCGCATTCTCACCTGGGCCGAGGCTTCCTCGCCCGAGACATAGAGGCAGGAGAGGCCAGAGCGCGCAAAGCTCGCCGCCGCCTGAAGCAGCAGCGTCGACTTGCCGATGCCGGGATCGCCGCCGACGAGGATCGCCGAGGCGGGGACAAGGCCGCCGCCAAGGACCCGGTCCAGTTCCCCCATTCCGGATGCGGCGCGTCGGGGCGGGGTTTCCTCGGTCGCAAGCGTCGTCAGGTCGAGGACACGGCCCTTGGCGCCGCCGAGCGTCCTGGTCGCGGGCCCCGCCGAAAGCGGCGCCTCCTCGACGATGGAATTCCAGGCGCCGCAGGCCTCGCAGCGCCCGCTCCACTTCTTGTGGGCGGCGCCGCATTCGCTGCAGGTGAACTGGGGGGCGGTCTTTGCCATGCGTCCTTCCTGCCCGAGGAGAGAGGGGCCGGCAAGGGTGCGCGCGTCAGCGCGCGCCCAGAAGGCGCGCGCGTTCGGTCAGATGCGAGATCGCGAGGCTTGCAAGGATGCAGAAGGTAAAAAGGTAAAGCCCCCATGCCGTCTCGACCCGGCCGACGCCGACGCCCTTGGCCAGCACGATGTAGAGCGCGATCAAGAAGACATCCGCCATGGCGAGCCGTCCGAGGGCGTGGAGGACCCCGAGGATGCGCGGCGAGGCGAGGCGGAACTGCACCAGCGCAAGGCCGATCGTCTTCATGTAGGGCGCAAAGATCGCGAGGAAGGTAACGAGCAGCGCAAGGATCACGTCCTTTTCCCAGAGCGCCTGCAGACCGGTGACGACCGAGATCGCGTCGAGGTCGAAATAGGGCAGGAGGCCCGCGCGCAGGAGCGGCGCGAACCACGAGAGCGGGAAGAGGATCAGGAGCGAGAGATTGGCGAGGCGCAGCATGGGGTCGTCATAACCGGGTCCAGCCGCGCGCGGAAGGGCGCGTCAGTTCAGCCTGCGCCGGTGATGATAGGCCAGCTTCATGAAGATCCAGATGCAGAAGCAGGTCCAGGCGAGGATCGCGGCCAGCGTGTGGGCGCGGCCGAGAACAAGTTCCCCGGCCGGTCCGAACAGAAAGGTCTGCACGACGATCGCGGTGTTGTAGACAAGCGCCCCGACCGAAAATGCGGCACCCGCCGAGGTCCAGCCCGGCGGCCGGTCCTGCAGGCGCAAATAAGCGGCCCGCTTGAGGCAGGCGCGCAGGCTGAGAAGCGGAGGGATACACAACAGGGCCACGAATACGAGAAGAAGGGGCAAGGAGCCCCGGGGCGAAGTCATAGGTCCTCTTTCCAGCCCCACCCGGATCGACCATATTCAACAAAGTCGCTCAGCGCGGGGATTTCAAGGTATTATTCGCCCGCCGCGACCTTTGTCGGCGGGTTTTCGTCAGCGCACAGCGGCGATCGGCCCGTCGGCCCGGCCGTGGATGAACTGCTGCACGTAAGCATCTGACGTGGCATCAAGTTCCGCGATCGGACCTGTCCACTGGATGACCCCGTCATGCAGCATGGCGACACGGTCGGCGATGGCGCGGACCGAGGACATGTCGTGGGTGATGGTCATCGCGGTCGCGCCCATCTCGGTCACGATCTCTCGGATGAGGTCATTGATGACGCCTGCCATGATCGGGTCGAGGCCGGTCGTGGGTTCGTCGAAGAAGATCACCTCGGGCTCGGCAGCGATGGCGCGGGCGAGGCCGACGCGCTTTTGCATGCCGCCGGACAATTCGGCCGGGTAAAGGTCCGCCGTCTCGGGCTTCAGCCCGACGCGGCGCAGCTTTTCGATCGCGATCTCGCGCGCCTCGGACTTCGGCCGCTTCAGCGAGCCGCGCAAGAGCCGGAAGGCAACGTTTTGCCAGACGGGAAGCGAATCGAAGAGCGCGCCACCCTGGAATAGCATCCCGAACCGGGCGAGGAAGGCATCGCGCGCGGCGGTCTCGACATCCTCGCCGTCCAGCGTGATGCGACCCTTGTCGGGATGCACAAGCCCGAGGATGCACTTGAGGAGCACCGACTTGCCGGTGCCCGAGCCGCCGATGATGACCATGCTCTGGCCGGACGGAATCGTCAGGTTCACCCCGCGCAGGACGCGGTTCGTGCCGAAGGCCTTGTGGACGTCCGAAAGCTCGATCATGCGGAGAAGAAGACCTCCGTCAGGATGTAGTTGCTGGCGAGGATCAGGACCGAGGCGGCGACGACGGCGGATTTGGTCGCCCGGCCCACGCCCTGCGCGCCGCGCCCCGAATGCATCCCGTAGTAGCAGCCCATGAGGGCAACGATGAAGCCGAAGGCCGCGCCCTTCCAGAGGCCCGAGGCGACGTCCCAGAATTCGAGGAAATCGCGGGTGTTCTTCAGGTAGGCGGCAGGATTGAAGCCCAGCCGGTTCACCCCGACGAGGTAGCCGCCGAAAATGCCGATGCTGTCTCCGACCGCCACCAGCACCGGCACCGCGAGCGTCGCCGCCAGAACCCGGGGAACAGTGAGATATTTCATGGGGTTGGTGGAGAGGGTGACGAGCGCGTCGATCTGTTCGGTCACCTTCATCGTGCCGATCTCGGCGGCGATCGACGAGGCGACGCGCGCCGCGACCATCAGCCCCCCGAGGACCGGGCCCAGCTCGCGGACCATGCCGATGGCAACGATCGAGGGGACCACGCTTTCCGCCGAAAAGCGCGCGCCGCCGGCGTAGATCTGGAGCGCCAGCGCGCCGCCGGTGAAGAGTGCGGTCAGGCCGACGACCGGCAGGCTGAACCAGCCGATCTGCATCAGGGCGGTCAGGAACTCGCGCGGGTAGAACGGCGGGCGAAGAAGATGGCTCAGCGTCTCGGCCGCGAAGATTGCGATCCGCCCCATCGTGGCGAGGGCGCCGAGGACGACGCGGCCGAGCGCGGCCACAGGAGAGAGAAGGCTCACGCCGCCGCCCCGGTGTAGCGGCGCGCATAGCGGGCGCCGAGGGCGGTCAGCATCTCATACCCGATGGTGCCGGCGGCCTCGGCAAGCGCATCGACGCCCTGCGCGGGACAGAGGATATCGAGCCAGTCGGGGGACGTATCGAGATGGGTGACATCGATGCCCATGAGGTCCATCGAGACACGCCCAACGAGCGGGCAGGGCGTGCCGTCCGCGAAGACACGGGCCCGACCGGTCAGCGCACGGTGCAGCCCGTCGGCATAGCCCGAGCTGACGGTGGCGATGCGCGACGGGCGGGGCGCTTCCCAGGTGTTGCCGTAGCCGACGGTCTCGCCGGCCCCGACGCTGCGGACCTGCACGACGGGCAACGACAGTGTCGCGACGGGGCGCGCCGCGGCGAAAGGGGCGCCGCCGTATAGTCCGATGCCGGGCCGGGTGACGTCGAAATGGTATTCAGGGCCAAGTAGGATGCCGCCTGTCGCCGAGAAGGATCGCGGCACGCCGGTGCCGTCCGTCATCGCGCGGAAGGTGGCCAGTTGCGCCGCGTTCATCGGATGGTCCGGCTCGTCCGCGCAGGCGAGGTGCGACATGAGAAGGCGCGGCGTCTTTTCCAGAAGCCCGGGCGCGAGGCCCGCCCATTCGCCCGGCTCCATCCCAAGCCGGTTCATGCCGCTGTCGAGCTGTACGCCGAAGGGCGCCCCGGGCAGGGCGGCCAGATGACGCCGCGCCTGTTCGGCGGAGTTGAGAAGCGGGATCAGCCCGGCCCCCGCGATGGCCCCGGCGTCGCCCGCCATATGCCCGGTGAAGACGAAGATTTCGGGCTTGGGGCCTAGCGCCGCGCGCAGGCGCACGCCCTCGGCCGTCTCGGCGACGAAGAAGCGCCGGGCGCCGGCCGCGCGCAGGGCCACCGCGACAGGCTCTGCACCAAGACCATAGGCGTTTGCCTTCACGACTGCGCCGGCCTCGGCGGTGCCGCTCAGCGCGGCGAGCGCGCGCCAGTTGGCGGTGATCGCGTCGAGGTCGATGGTCAGGACGGCCTGTGTCATGCGGGGTCTTTTGGCAGGCCCGTCCCCGGGTGACAAGGGGCTAGGTGGGGCTCAGCGCAGGTCGTCGAAGGGGCGGTTTCGTCGCCACATCTTCTCGCCGATCAGGCAGTCATAGGGGGCGGCGGCCTGGGCAAGGATCAGCCGTTCGGGCGGCGATCCGGCAATCTCCAGCACCAGCTTGCGCGTCACGGCCGCGGTGAAATCCCGCCAGTCGGTCACCGGCAGCGCGAAGGCGCCCGGCCCGCCGATGACGCAGCGCGCGTAATAGACGTCGAGATCCTCAAGCCGCCATGCCGCCCCGGCCGCGTCGGACGTCATCAGCGGCAGACCGTTGATGACGATCCCCTCGGCCAGCACCTCGTCGCGCGCCCCGGTCACAAGGCCGCCCTGGTTGTTCGGCCCGTCGCCCGAGATGTCGATGACGCGTCGCAGCCCCTCGAATTCGTTCGAGCCGATGAGGAAGGCGCCCGCGCGCAGGGCCGAACTGATCGAGGTGCGACTTTGGGTGGAGCTTGGCGCAGCTTCGAGCACGTCCGCGACGGCCTCGAGGCCCCCACGGTCGCTCACGAGGGTCCAGTCCTGCACGATCCGCTGGCGGTTTTCCCCGGCCCATTCGACATAGGCCAAAGCGACGTTGCCCGTCAGTGTCCGGCCGAGCGCTGCCGCGACCGCGTCGCTGCGCAACGCCTCGGCATAGCCGCGCCGCTGCAGGTCAAGCTCGGCCGGCGACATGGAGCGCGAGACATCGACGAGGAGGAGGAGTTCGAGATCGACCTCCCCGGCGCGGGCTGCCGGGGCGAGGGCGAGAAGCGAGGCAAGTGTCAGGGCGAGGTGGCGCATGGTCCAGCCTTGCGCGGCGGCACGGCCCTGTCCAGTCACAATGCCGGGCGCTCAGAATCCGTCGCCGCCCTGCTGCCAGGGTTTCACGAGATTGCCGAAGCGGGTGAACTGCGCCTCGAAGGACAGCTCGACATGACCGATGGGGCCGTGGCGCTGCTTGCCTGATGACCTCGGCCTTGCCGTGGACCTGCTCCATGACCTCCTGCCAGGCCGCCATCTTGTCCAGCTCGTGGTCGCCCGGTTTCTCGCGTTCCTTGTAGTACTCGTCGCGGTAGACGAACATCACGACGTCCGCGTCCTGCTCGATCGAGCCGCTTTCGCGCAGGTCGGAAAGTTGCGGGCGCTTGTCCTCGCGACTCTCGACGTTCCGGCTCAGCTGCGACAGCGCGACGACGGGGATGTTCAGTTCCTTCGCCAGCGCCTTCAGGCCCATCGAGATCTCGCCGATCTCCAGCACCCGGTTGTCGCCCTTGCCGGTGCCGCGCAGAAGCTGGAGGTAATCGACGAAGACGACATCGAGTCCGTGGGTCCGCTTCAGACGCCGGCAGCGCGCGGCGACCTGCGAAATGGGCAGGGCGGGCGTGTCGTCGATGTAAAGCGGGCAGGTTTCCAGCGCCTTCGCGGCCTCCACGAAGCGGCGGAATTCGCCTTCGGTCATGTTGCCGCGGCGGATGTTCTCGGAAGGCACCTCGGAAGCCTCGGAAAGGACCCGCGCGGCCAGCTGCTCCGAGGACATCTCGAGCGAGAAGAAGGCAACGACGCCGCCCTCGACCGCGCCCTCGGTGCCGTCGGGCCGGCGGCCGCGCTTGTAGGCCTTGGCGATGTTGAAGGCGACGTTGGTGGCCAGCGAAGTTTTCCCCATCGAGGGGCGCCCGGCGAGGATCAGAAGGTCCGAGGGGTGAAGGCCCCCGAGCTTCTTGTCGAGATCAACGAGGCCTGTCGAGACGCCTGCGAGGCCGCCCTCGCGCTGATAGGCGGCGAGCGCCGATTGCACGGCTTCTGTCGTTGCCTTCAGGAACGAGACGAAGCCGCGCTCGGCTGTGCCCTGCTCGGCGAGCGTGTAGAGCCGCTGTTCGGCAGAGGTGATCTGGTCCCTCGGGTCGTTCTCGACGTCGATCGTCTTGGCCTGCGCCGAGATGTCCTGCCCGAGGCGAATGAGTTCGCGCCGGACGGCGAGTTCATAGATCATCTGCGCATAATCGCGCGCGGCATAGGCCGAGATCGCGGCACCGGCGATCCGGGCAAGATAGGCCGCACCGCCAAGCGCCTTCAGCCCTTCGTCGTCCTCGAGATACCCCTTCAGCGTCACCGGCGAGGCGAGCGCGTTCTTCTGGATCCGCGCCACCGCAATCTCATAAATGCGCTGGTGGACCGGCTCGAAGAAATGGTCCGGCTTCACCAGTGCGGCGATGCGGTCGTAGATGTCGTTATTGGTGAGGATCGCGCCCAGAAGCTGCTGCTCGGCCTCGATGTTGTGCGGAAGCGTTTCCGTCTCGGGCTCGGTTTTCACCGCCCGGATCGTCGCCACGTCGTTCATGTTGTCCCCCGTTATCGGCGAAGGGCTATGCGCCATCGGGCCATCCGGCGCAAACTGTATGTTTCTGTGGATGGCCGGTGGATAAGCGCGCTGACACAACATCCTGCGGTCGGGCGGCCTGCCGCGTCAACATCTGAGGCCCGCTTTCGCGGCCCCTGCGGCCAAGATCCGCCGCTCCGTTGCGTCAAGTCTTGGCGCGCGCCGCCTGCCAGGGGCGAGGATTGGTCAGGAAGCTCTCGACCTCGTCCAGCGTCGCCTTGTCGAAGGCGCCCGATTCGCGCGCCTCGGCGAGGACGTCCCACCAGGTGCAGAGGTAATGCAGCGCGACCCCGTGGCCGGCCAGCGTGTCCACCGTCTCGGGATAGATGCCGTAGTAGAAGATCACGGCAGTGTGGCCGCAGCTCGCCCCCGTCTCGCGGATCGCGTCGACGAAGGACAATTTCGATCCGCCATCCGTGGTCAGGTCCTCGACCAGAAGGACGCGCTGGCCTTCCGTCATCGCGCCCTCGATGCGGGCATTGCGGCCGTAGCCCTTGGGCTTCTTGCG
>JAGRDU010000039.1:9787-23487 GCA_020446905.1 Paracoccaceae bacterium
CGATGTTGTCGAAGGCCTCGAACCCGGCCTCGCGCATCACCGTGACGGAAAGAAAATCCATAAGCGTCGCGCGGATGCGGGGATAGGAGATAAGCTTGCGGCAATCGACATAGGTCGGCGAGGGAAGGCCCGAGGCAAGCGTGAAGGGCTCGGCGGCGTTGAAATGCACCGCCTTGATCTCCAGCAGCATCCGCGCCGTCAGGCGGGCGATTTCCTCTTTCGGGGGGAAGCTCGTCGGGATCATGGCGCGGCCTTTCTCATCTCATTGTGGCTCAAATACTCCCGCCGCGGATCGGCAAACGCGGGTCCGGAGCCTCCGGCGGGAGTATTTCGGCCACAGTGAAAGATCAATCGCTCACATGCCAGTGGACCGGGAATCCGGGATCGAAGACGGTCACCGGCCCCGCCTCGTCGCCGATCTTGGCGGGCCAGCGGGCGGGGTGATCGCGTTTCGCCAGGGTCAATCGGCCCTCATTGCGGGGCAGGCGATAGAAGGCGGCGCCATGTTCGGAGGTGAACCCCTCGAGACGGCCGAGCGCGTTCTCTTCCTCGAAGACATGCGCAAGAAGCGCCATCGTGTTCGTCGCGGTGAAGCAGCCGGCGCAGCCGCAGGCGTGCTCCTTGAGATGGTCGGGATGGGGCGCCGAGTCGGTGCCGAGAAAAAACCGCGTCTCGCCGCTTGTGGCCGCCGCGCGCAGGGCGAGGCGGTGATGCTCGCGCTTGGCGACCGGCAGGCAGTAGTAATGCGGGCGGATCCCGCCGGCGAGGATGTGGTTGCGGTTGAGGATGAGGTGATGGGTGGTGATCGTCGCTGCAAGGTCGTCGCCCTGCGCGCGGGCGTAATCCACGCCGTCCTTCGTGGTGATATGCTCCATCACAACCCTGAGACCCGGCGTCGCGCGACGGATCGGGTCGAGGACGCGGTCGATGAATACCGCCTCGCGGTCGAAGATGTCGACCGCCGGGTCCGTCACCTCGCCATGGACGCAGAGCGGCAGGCCGATCCCGGCCATCCGCTCCAGCACGCCGCGCACCTTGTCGAAGTCGCGCACCCCCGACTGGGAATTGGTGGTCGCCCCGGCCGGGTAAAGTTTGACCGACTTCACGAGGCCCGAGGCCGCGGCGGCCGCGACATCCTCCGGGTCCGTCGCCTCGGTCAGGTAGAGCGTCATGAGGGGCTCGAACGACATACCGTCGGGCAGGGCCGCGAGAATTCGGTCCCGGTAGGCCAGCGCCTCGGCCCCCGTCACCACCGGCGGGACGAGGTTCGGCATCACGATGGCGCGGGCGAAATGGCGCGCGGTCTCGGGCAGCACCGCCGTCAGCATCGCGCCATCGCGCAGGTGAAGGTGCATGTCGTCGGGGCGGCGGAGGGTGATCTCGGTCATGAAATTGCCCTAGCGCGTTCCGGACCGGCTTTCCACAGGCCTTCGCGCAGGCAGCGGAAAAATTGCCCGGGGGAAACCGGCGCGGAGCGCGCTCTTGCGCAACCGGAGCGCGCTGATCCTTGCTGGCCTGTCCTTGGGCGGCGCGCGCCCGGCTGACCGAGGCGCAGCATGGCGAGCTTCTGGCGGTCATCGCGATGGCCGCGCAGACCAATGCGCTGAAGACGGCACTTCAGGTGCCGGTGGACATGGCGTTCCGGAAGGTGGGCGGGCACTGACGCCGCATTTCTTCGACGTGCGGTCCCTCTTGCGGGCGCAGGGGGCGCAGGGGGCGCTCGCCAAAACGTGCGCCGCCCCGCGCGCGTAACCGTGCTAGGCTTGCCCGCAGAGGAAAGCCCGAGCGGGCCGACCGATCCTTCCGGCCGCCCCGGTCGCGCTGCCATTCAGGGAGCACGGGAGGAACATCATGGTCCAGACGATTGGCAACCCCCTGTCGTGGGGCGCGCGCGTGATCGGCCACGCGGGCAGCGATGTGGGCGCGGTCACGCGAGAGCTTGGCGGGCTCGACCACGCCGAGCCAAGGCTGCGCCACATCGGCATCGAGGATCTGCGCGAGGCGCTTCGGCGCGGCGCGGCGGATTTCGCGGCGATGCGCACCGACGCGCTGGTGGCGGCGCTGATCTATCCGGTCGCGGGCCTTTGCCTCGTGGCGCTGGCCTATCACAGGAACCTTCTGCCCCTGGCCTTCCCGCTTCTCTCGGGGTTCGCGCTTGTCGGGCCGGCTGCGGCGGTCGGCCTTTACGAGATGAGCCGGCGGCGGGAGGCGGGCGAAAGCGCCGGCTGGGCCGACGGTTTCGGCGTCCTCGCCTCGCCGCGTTTCGGGGCGATCCTTGCGCTCGCGTTGGCGCATCTCGCGGTCTTCACCTTGTGGATCATCGTCGCCTACTGGGTCTTCCAGATGACGATGGGGCCAGAGGTTCCGGGGACGCCTGGCGCCTTCCTGAGCGAGGTGCTGACGACATCCGGGGGCTGGGCGATGATGGCGATCGGCATCCCTCTCGGCCTTGCCTTCGCGGTGCTTGTCCTCGCCACGAGCCTGGTGTCCTTTCCGATGCTGCTTGACCGTTCGGTGGGGCTGCCGCTTGCGATTCTCACCTCGTGGCGGGTGGTGCGCGCGAACCCCGGGCCGGCGCTGGCCTGGGGCGCGGTGGTGGTGGTGATGCTGGCGCTCGGGGCGCTGCCCTTCCTCCTCGGGCTTGCGATCACCCTGCCGGTCCTCGGGCATGCCACCTGGCATCTTTACCGGCGGGCGGTCGATTTCGGCTGATCCCCGCGCCTTTGGTCCGGGCGCGCTTGCACCGTGCCGGGTAGCGTCGCAGACTGCGTCCGGGGCGAACAGGCCCCGGATGTATCGAGCAGAAAAAATGAAACAGACAGCATCCTTTTTCGCCCTTGCGGTCGCGCTGGCCGCCTGCACCGCCGAGCCCAAGGGAATGCGCGCACCTACGGGCGTGCGCGAGGCAGCGGCCTCTGAGGTCGGTGCCTGCGCCTATGTCTCGGACTTCCGCATCAAGCCGAGCGTCTACGGCCTTCTGGCCGAGGAGGGGCTGCGCTTCGCGCGGAACACGATCCTGACCGACGCCCGGGATGCCGGGGCGAACGCGGTCGTCTTTGACCCGATGTCACCGGGGACCCAGGTCTACGAGCTGCACGCGGTCGCCTATCGCTGCTGATCGTTCACGGCCACGTGGTGCTCACGGGGCAGCGTCTGGCCCCGTGCCGCGAGGTCCCGGGTCAACTCGTCCAGCCTTTCGCCGAATTTCGGCGCGTCGAGCCGGGCCACCACGTTGCGGCAAAGCAGCGCCGCAAGGCGAGCGCGACCGTCGCTGTCGAGCCGGTTCAGCACGTTGCGCAGATAGGGCCGGTAGTTGCGCCGTGCCCGGTAGAAGATGCGAAAGAGCGATGCGTCGAAGCTGTGCGTCGCGGCGGCGGCCAGCATCGAGGGCAGGATGCGCATCTGGTCGAGCGCGGCGCCGGGGTCGCGGCCGAGGTTGCGGCAGGGCAGCAGCGTGACATGCGACCGCGCGAAGAGCGCGGCATGCATCGCGTCGAGATTCTGGTCGGGATCGAACAGGACGAAGACAGGCCCCGCGCCTTCGGTCATGTCGGGGGCAAAGCCATAGCGGTCGGTGAACGAGGTGCGCCGCATCTCGAGGAACCGCGGATCCCATCCTGCGATGCGCGGATCGAGCGTCGCCTGCGGCGCGGCCACGATTACGGTCGCACCGGGCGCCGCGACGGAATAGGCGGCCGCCGCATAGCCCGCCATGCCGCTGCCCCAGAAGACGACTTGGTCAAAGTCCTCGAAGAAGGCGTCATCGACGAGCCGGTCGAAATAGGCATAGACCGCTGGATCGCGATACCAGGTGTTCGAGCGAGCGATGAGACAGAGGTGCGACCAGCCGCGCCCCTTGGCGACGTGATAGCCAAGCGGCAACTGGCCCGGCTGGTGGTCGCGGATCCCGGTCACGGTCTCGAAGGTGACGATCAGCGTCGCGCCGGCCTCGATGAAGAAGGCGGCGTGGCGCGCGCCAAGACGCTCGAAGGACCCCGCCTCGCTGCCGATCTCCTCGAGCCGTGCAAACCACTCCGATTCACTCAGAACGCGCGTATCACCCTCGCGCAGGTCCCCTGCACCCATTGTCAACAGCACCCCGAAACAACCCCGCGCGCAGAATGGGGCCGACCGCACGGAGGGGCAAGGTACGGTCCGGCCGAGAGCGGCAATTTCCTGGGGATTACTGTTTCGACTGTTTCCCCATCCCGGTCAGTCTTCTCCGGTGTCCCGTTTTGTTTCCGCGCGAGTCCGCAGCGCGTGGGAGGCGAGAATCTCGTGTTCGGCGGTATCGAGTGGCCGGGCGGGCGGTGTCATCATCAGCCGTCCGTAGAGGCCGCGCCAGACCTCCTCGCCAAGCAGCGATTCGAGGCGAGCATGGCGCCAGGCGACGGCGGCCGCGTGCAGGGGGCCAAGCACGGCATCGGCGCGCAGTTCGGCACGCAGGGGCGCGGTGCGGTCGGCGAGCGCGAGGATCGTGCGGTCCTCTTCGCTGCAGAAGTTGCGCTCGGTCCAGTAGGACATGTCGAAGGCCGAGGTCTCGCGGTTGGCGCGGCCCCGGTCGCATTTCAAGAGGTAGCTTTCCATCGCGCCGAGCGCGTAGTGATTGAGCTGCGCCAGCCGGTAGTTGTCCTGCCCGTAGTCGGAAAAGACGCGACCGGTGTGGAACGCGGGGCGCAGCGGGCGGCCCGATCCGTCGAACCAGCGCTGCTCGGCCATGCGGGCGCGGTCGGGCTGGCGCGGTCGATGAACTCCAAGCTTGCCGTAGCTGCCGTCATTGCGGAACAGCGTCTTGAACATCGCCGCGCGCCAGGGCCAGCCCATCACGGCGGGCGCGGCACGGGTGAACTGCTGGGGCACCGGGCGGTCCTGATAGTCCCGCACGCCGCAGTTGCCGAAAAGCCGCCAGGTCAGCGGGATCGCCGTCGCCGCGGGCAGGGCGGCGAGAAGCGCCTGAACCGTCCGGTCGCCGGCGTGGACATTGACGTATTCGTCGATGTCGAGGACGAGGATCCAGTCGGCCTTGGCGGTCAGGGGATGTCGGTCGGCGTGCGCCAGGGCGCTCCATTGCGGACCCTTTTCGTGGGGGCCGTCGTTGCGGACATGGGTCAGCCAGCCCATCGCCTGCAGGCGGTCCAGCATGGCGTCGGTGCCGTCCCGGCAGTCATTTGAAAAGACAAGGAAGTCGGTGAACCCTGCGGCCCTGTGGTGGGCCAACCAGTCGATCAGGAAGGCGCCTTCGTCGCGCAGGGTCAGGACGGCAAGGACGCGCGGATCAGTGTTCGGCATCGCCTTCATGCTCCACGGTGAAGAAGAAGCCCTCCGGCAGGTCGCGGGTATGCAGGTCCGCCGGCACGGCGTCCGGCCCGGCGTTGAAGACGGCCGAGCCGAAGACGCCCAGCATCCGCGAGAGCCTGCGCATCCGCGTCCCCGTCAGCTCGGCATGGAAGCCCTCGTAGTCGGGCGCCCGGTGCAGTTCGGCGATCCGGGCGCGGTGCGCGGCGACCGAGGCCTCGTGCGCGGCGCGGATTTCGGGGTCGGACATCAGCCGCTCGTATTCCGCGCGCGCGGCGGGCAGCATCCGCTGGATCGAGAGGTCCTCTTCGGCGTTGTGATTCATGCGGAACCAGTAGTTCAGCCCCTGATCGCGGTCGACATGGTTTACCCGGCCCCGGTCGCGCTTGACCATGAAGCTTTCGGCCGAGCGCACGGCGTAGTGATTGAGCTGCACCCAATCGTAGCCATAGGTCTCAAGGCTCGACCGCCAGCCGTTGCGGAACATCTCTCGCGGCATCGGCCGGCCCGAGCCGTTCAGCCAGCGCACCTGGTCCCAGAGGTCGGGTTTCAGCCCCTTGGGCCGGTGCACGCCCAGCTTGTTGTAGATCTCGATATGGCGAAAGAGCGTCTTGAAGCCCCAGGCCTGGTGCGGCTTGCGGACAAGCTCGGGCGCGCAGAGCGTGAACTGCTCGGTGACGAAGCGGTCCGCATAGCGATCCACGTCGGCATTGCCGAAAAGCCTCCAGGTCAGCGAGATCATGTTGGCCTCGCCCATCGCCGCGTAGAGCGCTGGCAGGGTGCCGTCGCCGATCTTGATGTCGATGAACTCGTCCACATCCATGCAGATCGCCCAGCCGCAGGACTGAAAGAGCGGCTCGCTTTCTGCTGCCTGCAGCGCCGCGTGCTGGGGCCGCAGGCCCGGCATCGACCGGAACGGGTTGTCCCTGTGCTGGACAAGGCCGCGCGCCTGCAGGATGTCGAGCAGCCGGTCGGTGCCGTCGGTGCAGTCGTTGGTATAGACGAGGAAGTCGTCCACCCCGATGGCGCGGTGATAGGCGAGCCATTCGAGGATGAAGGGCCCCTCGTTCTTCATCGTGGTGATGATGCAGGTTCGCCCCGCCGCTGTTGCGGGCAGGGCGGTGCTGCGGCTTTCCGAGACCGGCGGACGGACCGGCATGTGGCCGAAGGCCCGCGTCGCGAGGTCGATAAGATCGGGGTCCTCGATCAGCGAGGTCTTGGGGGCAAGCTCGGCGGGCTTGCGGCCCGGTACGCGGATCGCCATGGCGCGCCAGAAGGTCACGGTCTTGTCGGCATCGGGCCGGACGTACGAGACGCGGAGCAGGCGCCAGACATTGTCGAGCCCGGCGATGTCGGGCGCGACGCCCCAGCGGGCGATGCCGCGCCGGTGGTCGAAGGGGCGGCAGATGTGGTCGCCGAAATGTGCATCCTCGCCCTTCCGGATCCGCCAGGGATAGATGCGCCGCCCGACAAGCAGGATCGCCCCGCCGGTCGCGCGGCGGCAGAGGTCGAATGCCGAGGGGGCGCCGGCGCGTTCGGCAAGGATGTCCGTCACATCGAGGCAAAGGACGGCGCGGGCCTTCGCGAGGAACCGCCATTTCGCAATCTCGTGGACCAGCCCTTCGCCCAGGGGCGCGCGCCAGGGATCAGGGGGCGGCACCTCCATGCGGTCCTTGCCGGGCGCATCGGGCGCCATGAGGGGATGGCTCTCGGCGACCTGCCCGGGCTTGCCCAGCGGCACCGGGCTTTCGAGGATCACGACAACAAGGCCGGGCACGCCAGCCAGCGCGGTTTCTAGGGCGGCGGCGAAGGCCCCGGCGCCGCCCGCCGGACTGTCCGGCGGCGCCCGGTTCACGATCACCGCGCCCGTCGCTCCATGATGGGCCGCGTGATAGGCAAGCCAGTCCGCGACGGTCCCGGCGCCTTCCTCAAGCCGGAACGCAAGGAGGCAGTTGCGCCCCGCGAGGAGGTCCCATTCGGCCTGTCCGGCATCGACCTCGGCGCTGCTGCCGCCGGCAAGGGCAATCGGGCCGGGTGCCGCAACCGCCATCACGCTGCCCGAGACTTCCCTTACCTCGCGCGGGGGGGCGCCCTCGGGCGGGGCCGTGTCGAAGGCCGCAGGTGTCACGCCGGACCGGGAAAAGAGCCGCAGTTCGGGGCCGTTGCCGCGATCGGGGCAAAGCACCGCATCGAGAAGCGGCAGACCGCCCGGCGTGCCGGAGGCGAGCTGACGGCGCAGCACCAGGCTCGGGGAAGGGTCGCTCATGCCTGTAAGGTCCTTCGGGACCGTTTGCTCGGGACTTTCGGCGTCGATAGCACGGGACCCGCTGCGCCGTAAACCGCGCCGGCCCTCCCGCAGCCCTTCGGGAGTTGGCAAGCGCGGGGAATTGCGCCACTGTCGCCCAGAACCCGGCAAAGAACGGTGGTGAGGCGAGCGTGGCGCAGGACTATCAGATCGCGGCCCTCTGGATCGGCGGGCCGCTCAGCTTTCTCGAACAGCTCTGCCTGAAGTCCTTCGTGGACGCGGGCCACGATGTCCGTCTCTACGCCTATGAGAGCATCCCGAACGTCCCGGGCGGTATCGAGATCGCAGATGCGCGCGACGTGCTGCCGAACGAGGGCTTCCTGCGCCATGGCCGCACCGGCAGCCCGGCACTGCATTCGGACCTCTTCCGCTACCACCTTCTGGCGAAGAACGACCGGGTGATCTGGGCCGATACCGATGCCTATTGCGTGAAGCCCTTCACCACGAAGACCGGCCATTTCTTCGCCTGGGAAAGCGAGGAGGGGGTGAACGGCGGCGTCCTTGGCCTGCCGAGGGACAGCGAGGCGCTGGGGCTTCTGCTCGACTTCACGGCCGACGAATATGCGATCCCGGAGTGGTATGGCGAGAGCTACCGCGCCGAGCTTGAGGCGAAGAAGGCGGCCGGCACCCCGGTTCACGCCGGCGAGATGCCCTGGGGCGTCTGGGGGCCGCATGCTTTGACCCATTTCCTGAAGAAGACCGGCGAGATCCGGTATGCCCTGCCGCGCGCCGCGCTTTATCCCTTTGAATACAAGGACCGAAAGCTGATGTTGCGGCCCGGTCTCGATCCGGCGCCCTATGTCACGGACGAGACATACTCGATCCATTTCTACGGGCGGCGGATGCGGGCGCGGATCGTGCAGAAGCACGACGGCGTGCCGCGCCCGCGCAGCCTTGTCGGGCAATTGCTGAAAAAGCACGGGATCGACCCGCTGGCTGCCCCGATCCGGGGACATGGCGCGGGCGAGGACGACGAGGGCGAGGAATGAGCAAGGCGCCGGGCGCCGGCCTCGCGCGGGAGCTCGGGGCGCTCGGGTCCATGACAGTCGAGAGCTTTGCCGATGTCGGCGGCGCCGCGCTCGATCTGGCGCTGGCGCTGCATGAACGGCACGGCTGCCGCATCGCGCTTGTCGACATGGAAAAATCGGGGCGGTTTGCCGAGCGCCCGTCGGACTGGGTCGCGCGCTATCGGGCGGCACTTGAGGCGGCGGGCGTGCCGGCGGGCCAGATCCTGCGCATCGGCAGCGACGCCGAGATACGGCCCTGGGACGTGGTCGCGAACCTGTACGGCTTTGGCGATCGCCACAAGATCCGCCCCCTCGCGCCGGTGATCGAACGCGGGCTTCACGCCGACAGCGTGATGCTGACCGATATCCGCAAGGGGTCGGGCGCGTTCCCGTTCCTGCGGGGCCTCGGCAGTTGCGAGGCTCTGACGCGCCTTCCGGGCGAGGAGGAGCGCACGCGCGTCGTCTTTCGCCCCGATCCGCCGGCAGCCGAGGGGGCGCTGGCGGACTGGGCAGGGATCGCGCGGGGGCTTGCGGGGCCGGACGGCTTTTACACGGCGAACGAGGTTCATTCCTTTCTCTTCATCCCGCGTGACCCCTCGGTGCTGGTCGTGACCTTCGACAATCTCGACATCGCGATGAACAAGCGCGAGGGGCGGCGGCCCTGGGGGTTCGAGTTCATCGAAAAGCAGGGCTGGTCGATGCTGGGCGTGATGGCGGGGGGCTGGACCTGGTACCGCGACCCCTGGGTCTGCGCCGAGTTCGACAGGCTCGCGGCCGAGGGGTTCTTTGCCCGGTTCGGCCGCGTCGTCTTCTACGGCGCCTCGATGGGAGGCTATGCGGCAGCGGCCTTTTCGGCGGCCTGCCCCGGCGCCGATGTCGTCGCGATCAGCCCGCAATCGACGCTCGACAAGACTGTCGTCCCCTGGGAGACGCGCTACAGGGTGGTCTGGGACAAGGACTTTTCGGGCCGCTACGGGGATGCCGCCGAGGCTTCGCGCGCGGCGCGGCAGGTCGCGATCCTCTACGATCCCTATGAGCCGCTCGATTCCGGGCATGTCGCGCGGTTCTCGGGTGCGAATGTCCTGCGGCTCCGCACGCCGCTGCTTGGCCACAGGCTTGGCTCTTCGCTGCAGCAGATGGGGCTCTTGTCCGAGATCACGCTGAAGGCCTTGGCCGGCACATTGACCGGGGCAGAGTTCTACCACCGGCTTCGGGCACGGCGCGAATTCCCGCGCTATCAGCGCGAACTATTCGAGCGGGCGCTGGCGCGCGGGCGCCCGGCGCTGGCCGCCCGTGTCGGGCGCTGGGTTCTGGCACGGGGCGAGAACCGCGCGATCCGCAAGGCGATGGAGGCGCTCTGAGCGCTGGGGGGAATGCGCAGGCTTCGGGTCGCCCCCGGGGCCGGCGGACGGGAAAATGGGCCGATCTGAAACGGAGGCCCTGATGACCTTGATCTACGACGCGATGGACAGTGACGAGGTGGCGCGGTTGCGCCATGGCGGGGGCGATGCCAATGGACAGGCGCCCGAGCGCGGCGCGATCTCGGACGGCAGGGGCGTGCCCTGCCGGCATTGCCTGCGCGACACCCCGGCGGGGGAGGGATACCTTGTTCTCGCGCACCGGCCGTTTCCGGCGCCGCAGCCCTATGCCGAGACGGGGCCGATCTTCCTTTGCGCGGGGGACTGCGCGCGATGGCCGGGAGAGGGTGTCCCGCCGATCCTGACGACCAGTCCCGACTATCTCCTGAAGGGCTATTCGGCGGATTTCCGAATCGTCTACGGCAGCGGGCGGGTGGTTCCCCGGGACGAGGTCGAAGCCTATGCCGAGGGCCTCCTGACGGATCCCCGCATCGCCTTCGTCGACGTGCGTTCGGCCCGCAACAACTGCTTCCAGCTGCGGATCCGGCGCGCCTGAGACGGGGTGTCATGCGGAGGCCCCGTTCCGGGGCCGCTGTCCTGCCTCGCCCCCGCCCCACGGGGGGCGGGCGCTCAGGCGGGGCCACGAAAGTTGCACTGGCGCGATGCGGGCCGCCCCGCCATTATCGGGCCAGCAAGGAGGCCGGCGATGAAACGGGCGGAGCACGACAGGATACCGGAGATCGCGCGCGACTGGCACGAGGCCGGGCAGGGCGCGGCACTTGCGACCGTGATCGAGACCTGGGGTTCGGCGCCGCGCCCGGTCGGCAGCCAGCTTGTCGTCTCGGGCCTTGGCGAGATGATGGGCTCGGTCTCGGGCGGCTGCGTCGAGGGCGCGGTGGTCGAGGAGGCGATCGCCTCGCTTGGCGACGGCAAGCCGCGTGTGCTGACCTTCGGGGTGAGCGACGACGAGGCCTTTGCCGTCGGCCTGGCCTGCGGCGGCACGATCCGCGTGCTGGTCGAGCCGGTGGGCCGCGCCATGCCGGAGGCGCTGCTGGACGAGATCGTCGCGGCGCGCGCCGAGCGCCGGCCGATTGCCTATATCGTGGACCTCGGAAACTGGGCGCGGCGGACCGCCCAGGCGGAAGGTGAGCTGGCCGCGCGGTTCCGCGCGGACAAATCGGGGATCGAGGGCGAGCGCTTCGTTGCGATTCACAACCCGCCGCTGCGCATGATCGTGGTCGGCGCGGTCCACATCGCGCAACCGCTGGTGCAGATGGCGCGCGCGTGCGGCTACGATCCGGTGCTCGTCGATCCGCGCGAGGCCTTCGGCTCCTCGGGGCGTTTCCCCGGCGAGGACATCCGCCACGACTGGCCGGACGAAGCGCTGGAGGCGATCGGCCTCGATGGCCGCACCGCCGTCGTGACACTGACCCACGATCCCAAGCTCGACGATCCGGCGATCCGCGCCGCGCTCGCCTCGCGGGCTTTCTATGTCGGTTGCCTCGGGTCCACCCGCACCCATGCGCGGCGCGTCACGCGGCTGGAGGAGGCAGGCTTCGATGCCGACGCCATCGCGCGGATCCACGCGCCGGTCGGCCTTGATATCGGGGCGCAGTCGCCGGCCGAGATTGCAGTGTCGATCATGGCCGAGGTGACGCGGGTGCTGAGGCGCGGGGCATGAAATTCGGCCCCGTGCCGCTGGACGAGGCGGCTGGCGCGGTCCTCGCCCATTCGCTCAGGATCGGGGGTCGCAAGCTCGCCAAGGGCAAGGTCCTGACTGGGGCGGAGGTCGCGGCGATCCGGGCCGAGGGCATCTCCCAGGTGATGGTCGCGCGGCTTGAGCCCGGCGATGTCGGCGAGGATGCCGCCGCCGGGATGCTTGCGCGCGCGCTTGTCCCTGACGAGGCGGCGGCGCGGCTCAGGCTGACCGAGGCCCATACCGGCCGGGTGAACCTGCATGCGGTGGTTCCGGGAATCGTCGAACTGGACATGGCGGCGATCCACCTGTTGAACCGGATCGACCCCTCGCTGACGCTTGCGACGCTCGCACCCTTTACCCGCGTGACGCCGGGGATGCTTGTCGGGACCGTCAAGGTCATCGCCTATGCCGTCGCGGGCGCGGCGCTGGACGCCGCCGCGCGGGCGGCGGCCGGTGCGATCCGGGTGCGGCCCGTGTCCCTCAGGACCGCCGGGCTGATCCTGACCTTCACGGGCGAGGAGGGCGAGGACAAGCTGGCGAAGAAGGGTCAGGCGGCGATCGCGGCGCGGCTTGCGATACTCGGGATGGCGCTGTCCGAGGTGCGGCGGGTCCCGCACGAGACCCGTGCCATCGCAGGGGCGCTTGGCGCGCTGCAGGGCGATCTGGCGCTGGTCCTGACCGGTGCGGCGACCTCGGACCTGCACGATGTCGCGCCCGAGGCGGTGCGCGCGGCGGGCGGGACCGTCGCCCGCTTCGGCATGCCGGTCGACCCGGGCAACCTTCTTTTCCACGGCCGCCTCGGCGCCCGCCCGGTGATCGGCCTGCCGGGCTGCGCGCGCTCTCCGGCACTGAACGGCGCGGACTGGGTGCTGGAGCGCATCGCCTGCGGGCTTGAGGTCACCGACGACGACATCGCCGGGATGGGGGTCGGAGGCCTTCTGAAGGAAATCCCGATCCGCCCTGCCCCACGCGAGGGGCGCCGTCAGGCGGTGGACTGAGCCATGAGCGAGGCGATTCCGGCTAGGGCTCCTTCCGTGCCGAAGGGCGCGTTGACGATGTAGAGCCCGGAGCCGACCATGCAATGACCGTCCCGCGCGGGCGGAAAGCGGACCTCGTGGCGAAGGGCTTTCGGCAGCGCAAGCGAGTCGAGCGCCCGCGCCATGGGCGTGGCGGCACCGTTCGCCAGAACGGGATACCAGAGCATCAGGACGCCGACGTTCCATTTCGCGTGGATTTGCGAGATGAGCCTTGGCAGCGCGGCATAGTCCGATTTCACCTCGTAGCTCGGGTCGATCAGCATGAGGCCGCGCCGTGGATCGGGCGGCGTCGCGGCAAGCGCGAAGGCAAGGCCGTCCTGGTGCCGGCAATCGGCGCCGAAGGGGGCCATCGCCGCTTCCAGGGCGGCAAATTCCCGGGGGTGCAATTCGGCCAGTCGCATCCGGTCGCCCGGGCGAAGCGAAAGGGCCGCGACAAGCGGAGAGCCCGGATAGGCGGAGGCGCCATGGAGCCGGTGCACCTCCGCAAGGTTGCGGGCATAGGGGTGATCGGCCGGGAAAGCCCCCGTGAGGCGACCGATCCCGGCCGCCGCCTCCCCCGTCTTCACGGATTCGGGCGCGTCAAGCCGGTAGAGACCCCGGCCCGCATGGGTCTCGAGATAGCTCAGTGGCTTGTCCTTGCGGGCAAGGTAATCCAGCGCCCAGGCAAGTGCCGCATGCTTGTGCACGTCGGCGAGGTTCCCTGCATGATAGATATGTTGGTAGGACAGCACCGCAGCCCCCTGCAATGAAAAGGCCCTCCCGCCGGGAGGGCCCTGAACCTTCGGGCGGAACCGGCCTATTTCGGGCCGATCATCATCACCATCTGGCGGCCTTCCAGCTTCGGCCAGTTCTCGACCTTGCCGACATCCTCGATGTCGCCCGCGACACGCTTCAGAAGGTCGAGGCCAAGCTCCTGGTGCGCCATCTCGCGGCCCCGGAAGCGCAGGGTGATCTTCACCTTGTCGCCCTCTTCAAGGAACTTCTTCACCGAGCGCATCT
>JAGRDU010000039.1:23552-25484 GCA_020446905.1 Paracoccaceae bacterium
TCTTGCGCGCCTCGGCCTCGCGCTTTTGCTGTTCGTACTTGTACTTGCCGAAATCCATGATCTTGCAGACCGGCGGCACCGCGTTCGGCGAGATCTCGACGAGATCGAGGCCGGCTTCTTCGGCCATGGCCATCGCGCGGGCCGGGGTGACAACCCCGACATTCTCGCCCTCGGCGCCGATCAGGCGGATCTCCGGCGCGCGGATCCGGTCGTTGACACGGGGTCCGGTGTCGCGCTGGGGCGGGGCGTTGTGTGGTCTGCGAGCTATGGCGAGGTTCCTTCTGTCGTTGCGATTTTCGGGTGGCGCGCAAGGTAGTCGCCGGGCCGGGGCGATTCAAGCCGGTTTCCGCACCCTGCACCGCAAGACCCTTTCCGTTGCGAGCGGTTTTTGCAAGAAGGGGGCTGCGAACCCGCATTCGTGCGCATGAAAGGAACTGATATGAACCGGAATGTCCTCATCGCGGCCGTGATCGCCGTCCTTGCGATCGGCGGTTACTACTACGCCAACTCGCAGAAAGCGGCTGAAGACGCCGCAACGGCCCAGCAAGCGGCCGAAGAGGCTGCTGCCGCGGCCAAGAAGGCCGAGGAAGAGGCCGCCGCGAAGGCAGCCGAAGAGGCCAAGGCGGCCGAGGAAGCCGCCGCGAAGGCCGCCGAAGAGGCAGCTGCCGCGACCGCGAAGGCTGCCGAAGAGGCCGCCGCCGCTGCCGCGGGCGCCGCACAGACGGCGACCGAGGCTGCTGGCGCTGCTGCCGGTGCCGCGACCGAAGCCGCCGGTGCCGCGGCCGGCGCCGTGAGCGATGCGCTCGCTGCAGCGCTTGATCCCGCGACCTACGACGCCGCGGCCGTGACGGCGGCGATCGACGCCTCCTCGCTTGAAGAGGCCACCAAGACGACGCTCAAGTCGGCGCTCGACGCTGCCAAAGACAGCCCCGAGCTGCTGAAGGCTGCGCTCGACCAGGTCAAGGCCGCGCTCGGCATGTAAACCGTACCAGACGACAAAGGCCGCGCCCCGGGGCGCGGCCTTTTGCAATTCAGGGGCCGGGAGGTGTCAGATCCCGTCGCCGACGAAAGCCTTCTCGACGACATATTCCAGCGGCTCCGAATTTGCGCCCTCGCGCAGGCCGAAACTTTCCAGAACCGCCTTAACGTCGATGTTGAAGGCGAGCGAGCCGCAGACCATGGCGCGGTCGTGCTGCTTGTCCATCGGCGGGATGCCGAGATCGGCGAAAACCTTGCCCGAGGTCAGGTTGTCGGTGATCCGGCCCATGCGCAGCGAGTCTTCGCGCGTCGTCGTCGGATAGTAGAGAAGCTTGCCCGCGACCATCTCGCCGATCAGCGGGTCGTCCTGCAGTCCCTCGACCAGTTGCCGGCCATATTCCAGCTCGGCCACGGTGCGGCAGGTGTGCATCATCACGACCTGCTCGTATTTCTCGTAGGTCTCGGGGTCGCGCATGAGGCTGGCGAAGGGGGCGATGCCGGTGCCGGTCGCGAGGAACCAGATCCGCTTGCCAGGCAGCAACGCGTCGAGCACCAGCGTGCCCACGGGCTTCGGCCGGAGGATGATCTCGTCACCGGGCTCGATATGCTGGAGCTTCGAGGTCAGGGGGCCATCCGGCACCTTGATCGAATAGAACTCCAGCTCCTCGTCCCAGGAGGGGGAGGCGATGGAATAGGCGCGCAGGAGCGGTTTGCCCTTCTCGTCCAGCAGGCCGATCATGACAAACTCGCCCGACCGGAAGCGCAGGGACTGGGGCCGCGTCACGCGGAAGGAAAACAGGCGGTCGGTCCAGTGATGGACCGTCGTCACGGTCTGCGCGTCGGGAAGCGTGCGGACGGGCTTGGCGGCGGGTGTGTCGGTCACGGGTTTCAGGTCGTCCATGTGGTGTCGGGGCGCGTGGTGCCCGCCCTCCTTCTATTCAGGTTTTTGAATGG
>JAGRDU010000204.1 GCA_020446905.1 Paracoccaceae bacterium
GATCCTGCTCTACCCGCAGCCGAATTCTCCGGGGCTTCATGACGCGGGAAGCTTGGCAGGTGGTCGGGGCGGAGCTAGCGGTTGAAGCCTCCGGCGCTGGGCTCGATGAGTTCCGGGAGGTTTCAAGGGAAAAGCAACTGGACTTCATACGCTGGTCCCAGTCCCCGCGCTGCCCCGGCTACCTCAGCCGCCTCGCCTCTCATGAGGAGCGGTGGGGAGCTGTTCCTGCTTATGCTTCCTAAGTGGGTCTAAGGAAACTGCAGCAGGGGCTCTGCTTCAAGTCTATTTTGTTCTTCTTTCTCCATTACTTATACCTATTAGAAGCCCCCGTAGGGACCCTGTAGCCACCCCTGCTGCTGCAGTTCCTTCTTCTCCTGCTACCCCAAGCCCAGCACCGCGGAGAAGATCGGAGAAAGGTGGGGCATCGGTTGGGGCACTTGCGGCAGCTGAAGGCTGGCGTTGGCCTGGCGTAGCTTGCTCTGCGGGGCGATGGCTGGGGCGGTAGGATTCGAACCTACGGTACACGGTACCAAAAACCGACGCCTTACCACTTGGCCACGCCCCAACTTCGCGGGTTCATAGCGAAGGCCGCTCAGGGCCGCAAGACCAAATCACCTGAACCGCGCCGTTGTGCGGGGCACGGTTTGCGGCTACCGCGGAGGGCATGGAAAAGGTCGATGTGGTGATCCTCGGCGCCGGGGCGGCCGGCATGATGTGCGCGATCGAGGCGGGCCGGCGCGGGCGCCGGGTCGTGGTCCTCGACCATGCCGCGCGTCCCGGCGAAAAGATCCGTATCTCGGGTGGCGGGCGCTGCAACTTCACCAATCTCGAGGCGCCGCCGGATCGGTTCCTGTCGCGCAATCCGCGTTTTGCGCTCTCCGCCTTGCGCCGCTTCACGCCTGCAGACTTCATCGCCCGCGTCGATGCGGCGGGGATTGGCTGGCACGAAAAGACGCTTGGCCAGCTCTTCTGCGACGGCAGCGCGACCGGGATCGTCGCGATGCTGACCCGGCAGATGGCCGAGGCGGGCGTGGACCTGCGGCTTGGCCGCCAGATCGCCTCGGTGGCGCGCGACGGGTTTTTTGTCGTCACGACGGATGCTGGCCGGATCGCGGCGGAGCGGCTCGTGCTTGCGACCGGGGGCAAGTCGATCCCGAAGATGGGGGCGACGGGTCTGGCCTACCGGATCGCCGAGCAGTTCGGTCTTGCCGTGACCGAGACGCGCCCCGCTCTCGTGCCGCTCACCTTCGCCGAACAGGATCTGGAGGACCTGCGGCCCCTCGCGGGGATCTCGGTCGAGGCGCGGGTGAGCCTCGGGCGCGTGAGCTTCGACGAAGGGCTTCTCTTCACCCATCGCGGGCTCTCCGGCCCCTCGATCCTCCAGATCAGCTCCTACTGGCGCGAGGGGGACCGGCTGAGTATCGATCTTGCGCGCGGGGCCCCGGTCGGCGCGGCGCTGAAGGCGGCGCGGGCGGGCGCGGGGCGACAGGAGATCGGCACCGTGCTGTCCCGGCACCTGCCCGAGAAGGTGGCGCGCAGGGTGCTTGGACAGCTCGGCCTGCAGGGGCGCCTTGCCGATCTGCCGAACAGCGCGCTCGACCGGATCGACGCGGCGGTCCACCGCTGGCAGGTCACGCCGGTCGGATCGGAAGGCTACCGGACCGCCGAGGTGACGCTTGGCGGCGTCGATACCGACGGGCTCGATGCCCGGACGATGGAGGCGAAGACGGTTCCCGGGCTTCATGTCGTGGGGGAGGCGGTCGACGTGACGGGCTGGCTCGGCGGCTACAATTTCCAGTGGGCCTGGTCCTCGGGCTGGGCGGCAGGGCAGGCGGTCTGACGGCGTCAGAAGGCGCCGGCGATCGCCCAGAGGCCGAAGGCGACGAGGAGGGCACCGGAGGCTCGTGCGACCCAGAGCGCGAAACCGTCGGCAAGCCGGTGCCGGGCGAGCGCGACGCCGCCGCTGAGGCAGATCCACCAGAGCATCGACCCGGCGAAGACACCCGACACGACGAGGGCGGCCGCGCCCCGGCCATCGGTCGCCGCCAGCCCGAGACCGGCGAAAAGTGCGGCGAAAGAGAGGATCGTTGCCGGGTTCGCGATGGTCAGAAGGAAAGTCACCGCAGCGGTGCCGAAAAGGCCGCGCCGCGAGGGAGCGGCGGCCGGCGCGGTGGCGGGACGGGCCCGCAACCCCTGCAAGCCGAGCCAGAGCATGAAGGCGCCCCCCGCGAGGCGCAGCGGCAGGTCAATTGTCTCAAGCGCCGAGGAAAAGGCGGCAAATCCAAGCGCCGCGAGGCTCGCGTAGGTGGCGTCCGCAAGGGCGGTGCCAAGGCCGCCCGCGACCCCGGCGAGAAACCCGCGCTCGAGTGTCCGGGCAATGCAGAGCGCCCCGATCGGGCCAAGCGGCGCCGCGATCGCGAGGCCGAGCGCGAGGCTCTTCCAGAAGAGCGCAAGCTCGGTCATGGCCGTGCTGCGGGGAGGTGTGGGCCAGGCACCGGAGAGGAGAGCGCAAGCACCGTCTCGCTGCGGGCCAGAAGACCCGTCGCCTTGAGCCGGGCCAGGGCCTCCTCGATCCCCTCGATCGCGGCGAGGCGAAGCTTCAGCAGATAGGACCAGGCGCCTGTCACGTGGTGACATTCGAGGATCGCGGGATCGGCCACCGCATGGGCGCGGAACGCCGCCTCGTCGGCATCCTCGCGCAGCGCGACCCAGACGAAGACAAGAACCGGCAGGCCGAGCGCGGCGGGATCGGCCTCGACCGTGAAGCGGCGGATGGTTCCATCGCCGGCGAGGCGGCGAATGCGTTCATTCACCGCCGAGGGCGAAAGGCCGATCTGGCCGCCGATGTCGGCGAGGGATCGCCTCGCGTCGGCAGCGAGGAGTCTGATGATTATCTGGTCTGTCTCATCCATTGCCGCAATTTATGCGGCAATTTGCCGAAGTGAAAGGTGAATTTTCCCGTCTTTCGGTCGATTTATCGCACGCCCGGATTGGCGTCGCCTCACACCCGCAAGGGATCGGCCTTCGCGATGCGATCCAGAGCCATCAAGGTCTCCAAGAGCTTCGGCATCTGGTCGAGCGGGATCATGTTCGGCCCGTCCGAGGGCGCGGTGTCCGGCGCCTGATGCGTCTCGATGAACACCCCGGCGACGGCGAGGCTGACGGCGGCACGGGCCATGGCGGGGGCGAATTCCCGCTGGCCGCCGGACGATCCACCCTGTCCGCCGGGCTGCTGCACCGAATGGGTGGCGTCCATGATCACGGGGTAGCCGGTCTTGGCCATGATCGGCAGGGCGCGCATGTCGGCGACAAGGGTGTTGTAGCCGAAAGAGACACCGCGTTCGGTCAGGAGGATTTTGTCGTTGCCGGTGCTGGCCACCTTGTCGGCGACATTCGCCATGTCCCAGGGCGCGAGGAACTGGCCCTTCTTGATGTTGACGACGCAGCCCGTCTCACCGGCGGCGAGCAGGAGATCCGTCTGGCGGCAGAGGAAGGCGGGGATCTGGATGACGTCCACGACCCCGGCGGCGATGCGGGCCTGTTCGGCGTCATGGATGTCGGTCAGGACGGGTATCCCGAGCGACTTGCGCACGCCCTCCAGCACGTTCAGCCCGGCCTCCATGCCGATGCCGCGTCTGCCCTTCAGGGAGGTCCGATTGGCCTTGTCGTAGCTCGCCTTGAAGACGTATTGCGCGCCGACGGCAGTGCAGGCCTCGGCCATCGTGCCGGCGATCATCTGGGCGTGATCCGCGCTTTCGATCTGGCAGGGGCCGGCGATGACCGTGAGCGGGCGGTCGTTGCCCACCGTCAGCCCGCCGATGCGCACGTCCTTCATGGCAGCCATGGCTTTCTCCGTTACGAAGTCGCCTGTTCTTTCAGGATCGAAACCGTCAGCGACACCATCAGGTAGATGCCACCGAAGATGAGGAAGGCCAAGAGCGTGTTCTCGAAGGCGCGCGGATAGGTCGGCTCGTCCGGCGCGACCGGGCTGACGTTCGTCTCGAGATAGCGCACCTGCCGGTTCGCCTCGACCCGCGCTGTCTCCATCTGCTGAAGCGCCTGCGCCAGCATCATCTGCCGCGTCTCGAGATCCGCCTCGGCGATGCGCAGCTGGCCGGTGACCTGCGCCAGCGACTCGTTGCCGTTCTTTCCCTGCGTCAGGCCCACGCGGAGTTCCTTGATAAGACCCTCCAGCCGGGCCACGTCGCCCTTCGCCCCGTCCACGCGCGCGCGGTTTGGGCTGGCATTGTCCAGTAGCTGGCTGAGCTCCAGCTTCTTCTTCTGCAGATGACCCTCGAGCTGCGCGATCTGGGCCATCGCCGCGCTCGACTCCGACATCGGGTCGAGCACGCCGAGCGCCTGCTGCAGTTCGAGCACCTTTTCCTGCGCCTGCTGGACACGCGTCTCGGCATCCTCGAAACTTGTGCGCGCGCCCTTCATCTGGTCCTCGCGCAGCCGCGCCGAGAGGTTGTCGACCTGCTCCTCGGCATAGCCGATCAGCGCCTCGGAGAATTTCTGGCTGAGCGCCGGGTCGGCGGCGATCACCTCCATCTTGATGATGCCCTCGGTCGGGTCGTAGCCGATCTTCACGTTGCGCTTGTAAAGCCGGTAGACCTCCTCGTTCGTGGCCGTCGCATCTATCCGCTGGATCGGGTCCACGCCGGGTTGCGCGAAATGCGCCTTGAAGCCGAGGTCGCGGTCGAGGCGCAGCATGGCATCGCGCGACTGCAGGAAGCCCTGCACGGCGATCGAATCCTGCGAGGTTGCGAATTGCGTGCCGCGGAACATCGAACCGAGGCCGGTCGCCGGATTTTCGGCCTGCTGGATCACGAATTCCGCTTTGGTGGCGTACATCGGGGTCGCAACGAGATAGTAGTAGAGGCTGACCAGCAGCGTCGGGAAGAGAACGAAGGCGGCAAGCCGCGCGATCAGCCGCATGAGGTTCCGGCGCCGGCGCAGCACGATGTCGCGCTGGATCGCCATGATCTCGCTCGCGCGCTCGCCCTCGGTCAGGGGCGCGGGGGGCAGGGCGCGCGGCGGCGCGACCGTCTGCGGCAGTTGAACCCTGGCGTCCTCGGACCGTGTCTGCCCGACCAGCGCCAGAAGCGCCGCGGGATCGAACGGGTCGATGCCCTTCTTGCGCAGGAGAAGCACCGCCTCGTAATCCGAACTTGCGGCGATACCGTGCTTCTGCGCGATCCGCCGCGCGGTGCGAAGCTGCCGTCCGGTCAGCCCTTCGGCCTGAATGGCCGCGATGTCCTCGGCCGGCTGGTCAGGCGCCGCCTTGTCCGCCGGCTGCGGAGGCAGGGCGGCAAACCCGTCCTCGGTCCCGGACGCCGCGGGGCCGGCCACGGGCGGGGCCGCATGGACGCCGCGGCGGATGCGGAACTTGGCGGCCTTAGGCGGCATAGTCATACATCCGCTTGGCTTCCTCGAGCGTGTCGAACATGTGAAGCCGCCCGTCCCTGAGAACGGCGGCGGACCGGCAGAACTTTTCAAGCGTCGAGGGCTGGTGCGAGACGACGATCACGGTCGCCGATGCCAGCCGGTCGCGCAGGATCGACCCCGCCTTGCGATTGAACTCCACATCGGTGGAGGAGGGCATCCCCTCGTCGATGAGATAGATGTCGAATTCCATGGCAAGAAGCAGCGAGAAGGTGAACCGCGCCTTCATGCCGGAGCTGTAGGTGCCGACCGGCATGTCGAAATATTCCTCGATCCCGCAGAGCCAGCGGCTGAACGCCTCGACATAGTCGGGATCGAGCCCGTAGAGCCGTGCGATGTAGCGCGCGTTCTCCTTGCCCGTATGCTTGCCCACGACGCCGCCCATGAAGCCGAGCGGAAACGACACGCGGCAGGTCTTGCGGATCGTGCCCTCGTCCGGTTTTTCAAGCCCGGCCATCATGTTGACGATGGTGGTCTTGCCGGTGCCGTTGGGCGCGAGGATGCCAAGCGAATGGCCGAGGTTCACGCGGAACGAGGCGCGATCGAGAATGACCTTGCGGGTCTTTCCCGTCCAGAACGATTTGCTCACATTCTCGAACTCGAGCATTCCGGGGCCTGATCCTGCCGCTGCGCCGCGCGCCTTTCTTAGGGGCGTAAGGTTAACATTGCTGCTACGTCGGCTTTGCGCCGTCATTATGGCGCAAGCCGGGGCCGCACGGAAGCGTGTTGCGCAAGGCGGGCACGAAGGCCGGTCAGTTGACCTTCTCGACGCGGAAGATCTTGCCCGCGGCAATCGAGATGACCGCCGCCCCGAACGAGAAGAGCGCGCCCATCTTCGCCGCGTCCTGCACCGGTCCGCCCGGGAAAGCGACCGAGGCGACGAAGAGCGCGACGGTGAACCCGATCGCGGCGACGCAGCCGACCACGACGAGATCGGTGGTGCGCATCCCCTCGGGCAGGCCGAGTTTCATCGGATAGGCGGCAAGCCAGCCCATCAGGAAGATGCCCAACGGCTTGCCGATCAGCAGGCCGAAAAGGACCAGCCAAGTCGGCGCCCCGATCGCACCGAATTCCACGCCCGCATTGAGAAGACCGAAGAAGAAGAGGATTATCTCGACAGGAACCTTCAGGCGATGCTCGATCCAGTTCAGAAGGTCGGTGAGATACTGCTCGGCCTCGGCGAAGATGCCGAAGGCGCGGTCGGCATGGGGGATTGTCGGCACGATCGGCAGCAGGCCAAGCGCGGGGTGGATGCCCGCCTCCTGAAAGCCGAACCAGCTGAAGCAGCCCGCGACGAGGTAGGGCCAGAACGACAGCTTCTGGCGCACCCAGGTCGAGGCCGGGCGCAACTGGTTCCCGCGGTCCATCCGGCGCGGCAGCCAGTTGAAGAGAACGAAGACCGCGATGGCCGCCCCAAGCGACAGGAGCAGCCACATCGGGGCAAGTTCGGCGGTCGGGTAGAAGATCGCGAGGATGATGAGGCCGGCGGCATCATCCGCGATGGCCAGAAGCAGCAGGAACCGGATCGCGGGATGGCCGGCGCCGAAGACCATGCGCCCGACGAGGTAGGAAAACGCGATATCCGTTGCGGTCGGGATCGCCCAGCCTCGGCTCACCGTTTCGTAGATGCCAAGGAGCGCCGCCAACGACAGATAGACGGCAACCGGACCCAGCATCCCGCCCGCGGTGGCGATCAGCGGTGTCATCGCCTTTTTGCCGCGCAGGCTGCCGTTCTCGAGGATCACAGCCTCCCACACCTCCTTCGCGGCAATGGCGAAGAAGAGCGCCATGAGCACGTCGTTGACGAGATAGTGCAGCGTCAGCGTGCGGGTGTAATGGCCGCCCTCGGCGTCGAGGTGGCCGATCCAGAAATTGTCGATCAGCACGAAGTCGACGAAGTGGTGGTAGCTTTCGGGATGCGTGTTCGCCCAGAAAAGCGCAAGGAGCGCCCCGGCGATCAGGAGAAGCGAGTAACTGGAAATGTAGTTCCAGACGCGATACATGCTGTCCCCCGGGCTTGGCCTCTCAGGCCGTGGGATAGCGGAAAGGCCGGTCATGGGCAACCTTGCAGGCCGCCCGCCTGCCGGGAGCCGGGCCGCGACGCGGGGAGGGGACATGTCACCGAAGCTGGCAGACGAGATTGCGGCCTGCCGGCTTTGCGCCCTAGACTTCGCGCGGACCGCCACGGCCCACGACCCGCGCCCGGTCGTGTGGTTCCGCCCCGGCGCGCGGATCCTGATCGCGGGTCAGGCGCCCGGCGCGCGCGTGCACGAGGTCGGCCGGCCCTTCGCCGATGCCTCGGGCGACCGGCTGCGCGACTGGCTTGGCCTGACGTCCGAGGAATTCTACGACCGGTCGCGCCTCGCCGTGGTGCCGATGGCCTTCTGCTTTCCCGGCTACGACGCCAACGGCTCCGACCTGCCGCCGCCGCCCCGCTGCGCCGCGACCTGGCGCGCGCGGGTGATGGAGACCCTGCCAAGGCTCGGCGCGATCTTCCTCGTCGGCGGCTACGCGCAGCGCTGGCACCTTGGCGCCGCTGCCGCGAGGGACGGCGTGACAGACACGGTGCGGCGCTGGCGCGACCACGCGCCGCGCGTCTTCCCCTTGCCACATCCCTCGTGGCGCAATACCGGCTGGCTGAAACGCAACCCCTGGTTCGAGGCGGAGCTTCTGCCCGTCGCCCGGGCCCGCCTGCGCGAGGTGCTGGATGGAAACCGAGATTGACCGCGCCCATGGCGCGATGGAGGCCGCGCCCGAAAGCGATGCCGCGCGGCTGGCCTTCTACGACCGGCTGGCGGATGCGGAACTCTTCGTCCTTCTGACCGGGGAGCCTGCGGGCGACGTTGCCGAGCCACAGCTCTACGACCTTGAGGAGGGGCGGTTCGCGCTGGCCTTCGACCTGGAGGAGCGGCTGTCGGCCTTCGCTGAGGGGCCAGCGCCCTATGCCGCGCTGCCGGGACGGATCGTGGCGCGGATGCTGGCGGCGGAGGGGGTTGGGCTGGGACTGAACCTCGGCGTTGCGCCCTCGGCCTTCCTGATGCCGGCCGAGGCTTTGACGTGGCTTGCAGGAACGCTGGACCATGGCCCCGGCGCGGGCGAGGCGCGACCCGAGGCCTATGCGCGTCCCTCCGGCGTGCCCGAGGGGTTGCTGACGGCGCTCGATGTCAAGCTGGCGCGGCTCGCGGGGCTGGCCGCGCGCGCGCATCTGGTGGGCGTGACCTACGTGGGTGGCGCGAAGGGGCACCTTCTGGCCTTCGAGGGCGCCTGCGAAGGGGCGGAACCGGCGCTCGCCAAGGCGGTGTCCGAGGCGCTGGTTTTTTCCGGGGTCGAGGCGGGGGCCCTCGACGTGACCTTCTTCGCGACGGGGGCCGAAGCGCTGGCGCCCATCGCGCGCCACGCGGTCAGTTTCGATCTTCCGCAGCCTGAGCCCGAGACGGCGCAGGTGCTTTCCCCCGCCGCACCGGGGATGGACCCGGCGCGGCCTCCGAAGCTGAAGTAGCGTTACGCCCGGACGTAGTGAAGGCCCGCGAAACGCTGCCGACAGGCGGCGACCTCGGGAGCCAGCGCGGCGGGGTCGTTCGCGCGGAGGGCGGCGGCGATCAGGCGCGCAAGCTCGGGCGCGTCCGCCTCGGTCACGCCGCGCCGGACGAGTTCCGGCGTGCCGATGCGAAGGCCGTTCATGTCCCCCGGCACCTCGGCGATCGGTAACCCGATACCACAGGCGAGGAATCCCGCCTTGCGCAGCGTCTTGGACGCCGCCTGGCCGCCGCCGAACGCCGCCGCCTCGATGGCGAACTGGTGTGAGGCGGTGAACCCGCGCGCCGCGCCATGGACCGGCAGCCCTTCGGCGGCGAGCGCCCCGGCCAGCGCGCGTGAGACCGCGATCATCTTTGCCGCATAGGCCGCCCCTTGATCGCGCCAGTCCAGCAGCGTGATCGCCAGGGCGGCGACCCGGCCTGCGTCGAAATTCGCGGTCATGCCGGGGAAGGCGATGTGGTCGAGCCGTTCCGCGATGGTGGCATCGTTCGTGACGATGAGGCCGCCGGCAGGGCCGCCAAGGCTCTTGTAGGTCGACATCGTCATCAGATGCGCGCCCTCGGTCAGCGGGTTCGCCCAGGCCTTGCCGGCGATGATGCCGCACTGGTGGGCGGCGTCGAACATCAGCACCGCCCCTACCTCGTCGGCGATGGCGCGGGCGGCGCGGACGGGGTGTTCCCAGAGGTTCAGCGAGCCACCGAGGGTGATGATCTTCGGCCGGACGCGCAGGGCCAGCTCGCGCAGCGCCTCCAGATCAACGGTATAGCCATCCGCGTCTACCGGTGCGTCGTGGGTGGTCAGGCCGTAAAGCCCGGCGCAGCCGGCCTTGTGGTGGGTCACATGGCCGCCGACGCTGGCGGGCGGGGCGATGATCGTGTCGCCGGGCTTTGCGAGCACCATGAAGGCGTAAAGGTTGGCCATGGCGCCGGAAAAGACGCGCACTTCGGCATGGCTCGCGGCGAAGACCTCGGCGGCAAGTTCGGCCGCGATGACCTCGATCTCCTCGATGGCCTCCAGCCCCATTTCGTATTTGTCGCCTGGATAGCCGAGCGAGGGACGCGACCCGAGGCCGCGCGCCAGCGCCGCCTCGGCGCGGGGATTCATCACATTGGTCGCGGGGTTGAGGTTGAAGCAGTCGCGGTCGTGGATTTCTGCGTTCCGCGCGATCAGCCGGTCGATCCGCGCGGCGATATCGGCGCTGGGGGCAGCAGTCTCGGTGGCCTGGCGCTGGATCAGCGCTTCGCAGGTGGCGGGGACCCAGGGGCGGGGAGCAAGATGCGGCATGGCGGTCTCCTTTTGTGGCAGACAACCACGGTGGGGTTGATCCGGCAAATGAGTTTTGCAAGAATTTAGGCGTAGAAAAATTGAGGCATATATGCCCGTCTCACCGCCTCCCCTGAAGGGCCTTCCGCTGAACGCGCTGCGTGCCTTCGAGGCTGCGGCGCGACTCGGCGGTTTTTCCTCTGCGGCGGCGGAACTCGGCGTGACGGCCGGCGCGATAACCGCGCATGTCAAGGCGCTAGAGGATACGCTCGGCGCTGCTCTCTTCGAGCGCCATGCCAAGGGCGTCCGGCTGACCGCGCTGGGCCAAAGGGTGCTGCCGGAGTTCACCGGGGCCTTCGACAGGCTTGGACTCGCGGTACAGACGCTTCGCGCCGAGGCGGCACCGCGCACCGTGCACATTGCCACCTTGCCGGCCATCGCGCAGCTCTGGCTTTCCCCGCGCCTGCCGGCAATTCGCAAGACGGCGCCCGAGATCACCGTCTCGATCACCGCGCTCGAGGCGCCCCCCGACCTCAAGCGCGCGCCCTTCGACCTCAATCTCTTTTTCCGGCCCGGCGGCGAGGGGCGGGTCCTCGTGGCGGACGAGGTCTTTCCGGTCTGCGCCCCGGCTCTTTCGAAACGCCTTGCGACGCCGGCGGATCTCGGCTCGGTCCCTTGTCTGACCGACAGCGCATGGCCCGGCGACTGGGCGCTCTGGGCCGAGACCGCCGCGCCGGGATGGCGGTTTGTGCCTCGCGGCCCAGTCTTTTCGCTCTACGCGCTGGCCGTCGAGGAGGCGGTGAACGGCGCCGGCGTCCTGATCGGGCACGCGCCTCTGGTGCAGGGCCATCTCGACGCCGGCACCCTCGTCGCGCCCTTCGCGGCACGGGCGGCGACCGGCCGGCCGCTGACGCTCTGGTCCGCGCGCCGGCCGCGCCAAGGCAGCGCGGCTGCCATCGTCGCGGACCGGCTCGCGAGCGGCTAGTCGAAAGCCGCAGAGAGCGCGATTTCGACCATGTCGCCGAAGGATCGCTCGCGATCCTCGGACGGCAGCGCCTCGTGCGTCAGGATATGGTCCGAGATCGTCAGGACAGCGAGCGCGCGCGCCCCGTGACGGGCCGCGACGGTGTAAAGCTCGGCCGCCTCCATCTCGACCGC
>JAGRDU010000040.1 GCA_020446905.1 Paracoccaceae bacterium
CGGCAAGAACCTGGTCGGCATGATGATGGAAGGCGCGGGCTTCGAGGTCGTGGACCTCGGCATCAACAACCCGGTCGAGAAATACCTCGACGCGCTCGAGGCCGAAGAGGCCGACATCCTCGGCATGTCGGCGCTGCTGACGACGACCATGCCCTACATGAAGGTCGTCATCGACACGCTGAAGGAAAAGGGCATGCGCGAGAACTACATCGTGCTGGTCGGCGGCGCGCCCTTGAACGAGGAATTCGGGAAAGCCATCGGCGCGGATGCCTATTGCCGCGATGCCGCCGTGGCAGTGCAGACGGCGAAGGACTTCATCGCGCGCAAGCACAACAAGCTGGCGGCGGGCTGACGGACCGCTGGCGGAAAGCGTCGGGCCCCGCCGCAAGGCCGGGGCCCTTTTTGCTGGTCTTCCCAAAGGCGGCATGAGCCCCCAGATTGGTACGGAAGGAGACTGCCATGCCCCCCGCCCGCCTCATCGCGACACTCGCCGTCGTCATCCTCGCGGCCGGCGCGACCCTTCTGCTGGGCGCGGCGCTCACGCGGCATCTGCCGGGGAGCCTTGCGCCGGGCCTGCCGATCCTCGCGCTTTGTGCAGCGGTGCTGATGCGTCTCGCCGGGCGACGGTCATGACATTTCCCGACGACAGGACATTGACGGAGGCTGGCCTCCCGCCCTCGCACCGGGGCCGGATTCTCCTCATTGCCTGCGGCGCGCTCGCGCGGGAGATCCTTGACCTCAAGGACGCGAACGGCTGGGACCATCTCGACCTGACCTGCCTTCCGGCGAAGCTGCATCTCTACCCCGAAAGGATCACCGAAGCCGTGACCGAGGCGGTGCTGCGCCACCGGGCCGACTACTCCGACATCTTCGTGGCCTACGCGGATTGCGGGACCGGCGGGCTTTTGTTCGAAAAGTGCAAGGAACTTGGCGTGGAGATGATCCATGGGCCACATTGTTATTCGTTTTTTGAAGGGAACATCGCCTTCGCCGCCCGCGCCGAGGAGGAAATGGGCGCCTTCTACCTGACCGATTTCCTGGTCCGGCAGTTCGATGCCTTCGTCTGGAAGCCGATGGGCCTCGACCGGCATCCAGAGTTGCGCGACATGTATTTCGGGAACTACGACCGCCTCGTCTATCAGGCCCAGACCGACGATCCGGCGCTCGACGCGAAGGCGCGCGACTGCGCAGCGCGGCTGGGCCTGCACTACGAGCGGCGCCTCACCGGCTACGGCGATCTGAAAACCGCGCTCGCGCGCCTTTAGGCGCCGAGTTTTCCCGGAAGTTTCGGCAATCTTTCGAACGAAAAATTGTCACCCGGCGGCGAGCCTGTGCAGCCGCGCGACCATGGCCCGAAGCCCGTTCGAGCGCTGCGAGGAGAGATGCTCGTCAAGGCCAAGCCGGGCAAGCTCGGCCTGGGCATCGACCTTCGCGGCCTCCGCGACGCTCAATCCCGAAAAGAGCGCATGCAGGATCGCGATGAGGCCGCGCACGATCATCGCATCGCTGTCGCCCTGAAAATCGAAGCGCGCGCCCGGTCCCTGCCCCTCGATCCGCGGCAACAGCCAGACCTGGCTCGCGCAGCCCTCGACCTTTGTCGCGGGCACCCTGAACGCCGCGTCGAGCGGCGCCATGGCCTTGCCAAGCTCGATCACATGACGATAGCGGTCCTCCCAGTCGTCCAGGAACTCGAAGGTTTCGACGATCTCTTCGAAGGCTTCGGTGGCCATGCCGCTCTCTCCGCAACTCTTGCCCCGAGGTAGTGTCTCTCGCGGCCGAGGTCCAGCGCCCGCGCCCTTTTCAGACCGGCGCGAATGGGCTAGGCAGGGGCAAACGGGCAAGGGAGCGCATCCATGCGGCTGGTCGTCACGGCAATTCTGGTTCTGACGCTCGCCCTGCCGGGATGCGGGCGCATCCGTGACAGCAAGATTAACCCGTTCAACTGGTTCGGCCGCTCCAAGGCGGTTGCCACCCAGCCCGTCGAATCGGTGGTCCCCGGACGGCCCGAGGACGGCCGTATCCTCGTCGCGAATGTCACCGAGCTCGAGATCGCGCGCCAGCCCGGCGGCGCCATCGTGCGCGCCTCGGGCCTGCCGCCGACACAGGGTTGGTGGGATGCCGAGCTTGTGGCCGAAAACGGCGGCGAGCCGGTGGCGGGCGTGCTGACCTACCGCTTCGTCATCGCCGCGCCGCCCAAGGCCAGGCGAGTCTCGACACCGCAGTCGCGCGAATTGACGGCCGCTGCTTACCTGTCGGACGCAAAGCTCGCCGGGATTTCGGAAATCGTCGTCGTCGGGGCCGAGAACAGCCGCGCCTCGCGCCGCTGACGCGCCCTCAGACCACGACCACCCGCACCGCGCCGCCCTTTGCCGAGAGCGCGATCTCGCCGCGGCAAAGCCGCAGCGCATCCTCGCCGAAGACTTCGCCGCGCCAGCCCTTGAGCGCCGCGACCGTCAGGTCGCCGGCCGCCAGCGCGTCGAGATCCGAAGAGGTCGCGATGAGCTTCTGCGCAACGCCCGCACTTTCCGACTTGGCCTTCAGGAGTACCCGCAGGAGGTCGGCCAGCGCGCTGTCGACCTGCAGTTGGTCGCGATCGCCCTCGACCTTGGGCATGTCCTCGGGGCGCACCGCAAGGCCGCGTTTCACCGCATCGAGGATTCCGTCGGCAATCTCGGGCTTGCGCCCCTCGCGCAGAAGAAGCCGCGAGCGTCCAAGCTCCTCCAGCGTCGTCGGCTTGGTCGAAGCAAGCTCCAGAAGCGCGTCGTCCTTGTAGACGCGGCTGCGGGGGACGTTGCGGGTCTGGGCATAGTCCTCGCGAAAGCGCGCGAGTTCGCGCACGAGGGCGAGGAACCGGCCGGAGGTCGTCCGGGTCTTCACCCGCATCCAGGCTTCCTCGGGACGCGAGATGTAGGTCTCGGGGTCCAGAAGGATGGCAAGCTCTTCCTCGACCCATTTTTGCCGGCCGGTGCGGGCGATTTCCTTCGCCAGAAACTCGTAGATGACACGCAGATGCGTCACGTCGGCCAGCGCATAGGTCTTCTGCGCTTCGCTCAAGGGGCGGCGCGACCAGTCGGTGAAGCGCGAGGTCTTGTCGAGGCCCTGCTTGGCGATCTTCCTGACCAACGTCTCGTAGCCGACCTGCTCGCCGAAGCCGCAGACCATCGCGGCGACCTGGGTGTCGAAAAGCGGGATCGGGAAGACCTTGCCCTCGACGAAGAAGATCTCGAGGTCCTGCCGCGCGGCGTGGAAGACCTTGACCGTCGCCTCGTGCCGGAAGAGGTCGTAGAGCGGCTCGAGCGACAGCCCGCCCGCGAGGGGATCGACCAGCACCGCCTCGCCGTCCGGCGCAGGCAGCGCAAGCTGGATCAGACAAAGCTTGGAGTAGTAGGTCCGTTCGCGCAGGAACTCGGTGTCGACGGTGACATAGGGGGCGGCTTTCGCGGCCCGGCAGAATTCGGCGAGCTCTTCGGTCTTGGTGATGGTTTTCATGGATCGTCCGCTGGCACGGGGTCATCCCGCAATCGCGCTCTCATAGGCGAGACCTTCCCGAAAGAAAAGGGCACGGGCATAAATGTCAGTCTTCCGGCCCATTTGGGCCGCCAAATGCACTGAAGCGTGACGGATTGCGCAGCGTGGAGAGACGATCGGGATCAGAGACGAACAGGCGTCCGGTCACCCGCCGCGTAGCGGCGCAGGACGGCCGGATAGAGGCGATGCTCCTGCACCAGGACCCGCGCGGCGAGCATGGCGGCCGTGTCACCGGGCAGGACCGGCACCCGCGCCTGGCCAAGGATCGGGCCGTCGTCAAGGGCGGGCGTCACCTCGTGCACGGTGCAGCCCGCCTCGCTGTCCCCTGAATCGAGCGCCCTCTGGTGGGTATGCAGGCCGGGATACTTGGGCAGGAGCGAGGGGTGGATGTTCAGCATCCGGCCGGAGAAGCGGCCGACAAAGTCCGGTGTGAGCACCCGCATGAACCCGGCAAGGCAGAGGATATCCGGCTCGGCCGCGAGGATCGGACGCAAAAGCTCGGCCTCGAACGCCGCGCGGTCGCCCTTGAAGGGGCGGTGATCGACGGCGGCGGTCGGAATGCCCATGCTGGCGGCCTTCGCCAGCCCACCGGCCACAGGATCGTTGGAGGCGACGAGGACCGGGCGCGCCGGGTGATCGCCGGTCATGCTCTCAGCCAGCGCGACCATGTTGGACCCGCCGCCGGAAATCAGGATCGCGACGCGCTTCACAGAAGGCGGCCCCGGTAGGCGACCCCCTGCCCCTTCGTGACGACCCCGATCCGTGTGACCGTTTCGCCCTCGGCCTGTAGCGCGAGGGTGAGGTCGGCAACCCGGTCCTTCGCTGCGACGACGATCATGCCGATACCGGAGTTGAAGGTCTTCAGAAGCTCCGCCTCCGCCATCCCGGCGGTTTCGGCGAGCCAGCGGAAGACCGGCGGCAGCGCCCAGGCGCCTAGGTCGATCTCGGCGCCAAGACCCTCGGGCAGGACGCGCGGCAGGTTCTCGGTCAGCCCGCCGCCGGTGATATGGGCAAGTGCATGAACGCCTCCGGCGCGGATCGCGGCGAGGGCCGGTTTGACGTAGAGCCGCGTCGGGGCGAGGAGCGCAGCGCCAAGCGTGCCCGCGCCGAAGGGCGAGGCCGCGTCCCAGCCAAGGCCGGAGATTTCCACCACCTTGCGGACGAAGGAATAGCCGTTGGAATGGACGCCGCTGGAGGCGAGACCCAGGAGAACATCGCCTTCCTGGACACCGGCCGGAAGGTCCTCTCCCCGCTCCATGGCGCCGACGGCAAAGCCCGCAAGGTCGAAATCCCCGGCATGATACATGCCCGGCATTTCCGCCGTCTCGCCGCCGATGAGCGCGCAGCCGGACTGGGCGCAGCCCTCGGCGATGCCCTCGATGATGCGGGTCGCCTGGTCCACGTCGAGCTTTCCGGTCGCGAAATAGTCGAGGAAGAACAGGGGCTCCGCCCCCTGGCAGACGAGGTCGTTGACGCACATCGCGACAAGGTCGATGCCGATCGTGTCCACATTGCCGGTGTCGATGGCGATGCGCAGCTTGGTGCCGACCCCGTCGGTCGCGGCGACCAGCACCGGATCGCGGTAGCCCGCCGCCTTGAGGTCGAAGAGCGCGCCGAAACCGCCAAGGCCGGACATCGTGCCGGGGCGCCGGGTGCGCCTCGCGGCCGGCTTGATCCGCTCGACCAGCGCGTTGCCCGCATCGATATCGACGCCCGCATCGGCATAGGTAAGCCCGTTCTTCTGCCCCGTCATTCCGCGATTCCCCGTCCTTGCCGCCCCAAGGGCCCGACCGGGGGCGGCATACAGGATAAGCGCGGCGCCGACAACGCGGGC
The DNA here is from genome assembly GCA_020446905.1 of Paracoccaceae bacterium. Lineage (GTDB taxonomy): Bacteria > Pseudomonadota > Alphaproteobacteria > Rhodobacterales > Rhodobacteraceae > Albidovulum. The sequence continues at coordinate 5,363 of JAGRDU010000040.1, forward strand.
CGCCGCCGCCCCGCCCGGCTTTTCCTTGACCATGTTCGCGCTTGTGCTAGTCAGGCCCCGGCCGGGCCTGTAGCTCAATGGTTAGAGCAGGGCGCTCATAACGCCTTGGTTGGGGGTTCAAGTCCCTCCGGGCCTACCACCGCCCCGTCCGGACCTGTCGCGGACTGCCACATGCCGCCTGACATCGCCGGATGTTGCATTTCGTCGGGGGCACCGGCTAATGTTCTCTTATTGTTCCTGTCGCCCATGCCATGTCCTGCCCCCGCCTTCACATGCCCCAGATTCTCGCCCTGAAGAAGGGACGTGTCCACGAAGTCTCCGGCCCCGGAGCGGTGGGGTTTGCCGCCTGGCAGCTTGCCGCGCGCGACCGCCCCGCGATCTGGCTGCACCTTTCGTGGGAAGACCGGTCCCTCTGCCCCCCTGCGATCGGCGGCCGCAATGCCGCGCGGCTTGTCATGGTCCGCGTCGACAGCGAGGCCGATCTGCTCTGGGCCACCGAGGAAGCGCTGCGGTCCGGCGCGGCGCCCCTTGTGATCGCCCAGCCCGCAAGCCCGCTGTCCCTCACCGCGGGCCGCAGGCTGCAGCTGGCCGCCGAGGCCGGCAGGGCCGTCGGTCTTCTGACGGTGAGGGAGGGCCATGGCAGCCCCGCCGCCGAGACACGCTGGCACTGCCGCCCGGTCTGGCACCCGCAGGACTCGACATGCGCGGAATGGGTCCTTAATAAGAACAAATCAGGAACACTTGACCGATGGACCGTCACCTTCGATGCGGCGCAGGGTACTTTGCGTGTGGTTTCCACGACTGGCGAGCGATCTGGCGCTGCGCCGCAAGCCCTGCCGCGATCCGTTCGCCCTGGTTCAGAGCATCGGTAACGCCGGCCATCTGCATTGCCTGAACGCCGCCGCGGAACGCGCCGGCCTTGCACGCGGGATGACCGTCACCGACGCGCGGATGCTCTGCCCTGGCCTCAGGACGGCGGCGGCCGACCTTGCCGCCGAGCGGCGGGGGCTTGGTCACCTCGTGCGCTGGGCCGGACGCTACGGGCCAAAGGCCGGGCGCGACGGAAGCGACGGCCTTGTTGCCGACATCTCGGGCGTGGCGCATCTCTTCGGCGGCGAGGAGGCCCTGCTGGCGGATCTGTCGCGCAGGCTGGCGGGAATGGGGCTGCTGGCCCGTGCCGGCATCGCCGACACCCGTGGCGCCGCCTATGCCCTCTCGCGCGGCAGCGGCGCAATCGCCCCCGCCGGCGCGACGGCAGAGGCCCTTGCCGGGCTGCCGCCGCAGGTCCTGCGGATCGACCATGCGACGGTGCAGACCCTGGGGCGACTGGGAATCACCACCATCGGAGAGCTGGAAAGCCTGCCGCGCCCGGCCCTCTCGCGGCGGTTCGGTCCGGGCGTGCTTCTCAGGCTCGACCAGGCGTTCGGCCGTGTCGCCGAGCCGGTCGTGCCCGACGCGCCCGAGCCGGTCTTTGCCGTGCGCCTGTCGCTGCCCGAACCGATCGGCCTTGCCGCGGATGTGCTGGCCGGAACCGAACGGCTGCTGGACCGGCTGTGCGGCTCCCTGCGTCAGGCCGGCTTTGCGGCGCGCACGCTGGTGCTGACCCTGCGCCGCGTCGATCAGGCGAGCGTGGCGGTGGAACTGCGCCTCGCCCGCCCCATGGCCGATGCCTCCCGCATGCTGCCGCTCTTCCGGCGCGGGGTGGAAGAGGCGGATGCAGGCTTCGGGATCGACCAGCTCCGGATCGAGGCGACGGCAATCGAGCCTGCGCCGCCGGAACAGACGGGCCGCTTCCGCTCCGATGCCTCGCTGGAGGACCTCGTGACCCGGCTTGGCGCGCGGCTGGGGCTGGAGGCCATCGAGCGCCTGCAGCCCGTCGACACCCATAGTCCCGAACGCAGCTTCGTGCGGGTTCCCTTCGCCTGGAGCACGCCCGCGCGGGACTGGCCCGCCCGCCCCGATCGCCCGCTGGTCCTCTACCCGCCCGAAATCATCGGACACGAGGGCAGCGCCCCCCCTGCCCGCTTCCGCTGGCGGCGGATGCACTTCACCACCGGCCGCGCGACCGGACCCGAGCGGATCGCCCCGAGCTGGTGGGAGGACGACCCGGGCTGGGGACGCGGAACGCGCGACTACTGGAAGGTCGAGACGCTGGAGGGGCGCCGCCTGTGGCTCTTCCACACGCCGCGCGATCCAGCCTGGTTCGTGCAGGGAGAGTTCGCATGACCGGATATGCCGAGCTCTGCGTGACCTCCAACTTCACCTTCCTGACCGGCGCCTCGCATCCCGAGGAACTGGTGACCCGCGCCGCCGAGCTTGGTCTCGATGCGGTCGCCATCACCGACCGCAACTCGCTGGCCGGCGTGGTGCGGGCGCATGTGGCGCTGCGCGAACTCGCGCGGATGCAGCAGGAAAGCGGCGAAGGGCCGAGGGTGCGGTCTTTCACCCAGGTCGATACCTCCTCGCGCAGCGTGGAGAAGGGGGCGCCGCTGGCAGCGGGGCGGACGCGGCTGCCAAGGCTCGTCATCGGGGCGCGGCTTTGCCTGCAGGACAGCACCACCGAGGTGATCGCCCTGCCGCGCGAGCGCGAGGCCTATGCGCGTCTCAGCCAGCTTCTGAGCCTCGGCAAGCGGCGGGCGCCGAAGGGGCAATGCCATCTCTTTGTCCACGACCTGACGCACGAGGTGCTGGCCGGGATGGAACTGATCGCCCTGGTGGGCGAGACGCCGGACAATCTGCCCGACATCCTGTCCGCGCGGCTTGCCGGCCGGGCCGGAGCCGCCCGCCTGCACCTCGGGGCTGCGCCGCGCTATGACGGGAAGGATCGGGGACGGTTCCGTGCGCTCGCGCGGCGCAGCGCCGCCTCGGGTTTGCCGCTGGTCGCGGTGGGCGATGTCCTGATGCACCACGGCAGCCGCCGCGCGCTGGCCGATGTGCTGACCTGCCTCCGCGAGGGGCTGACCATCGACGCCCTCGGCACCCGCGCGCTGCCCAATGCCGAGCGGCGCCTGCGCAGCGCCGAAGAGATGGCCCATCTCTTCCGCGAACATCCCGCCGCGCTGGCGAACAGCCTTGCCATCGCCGCGCGATGCCGGTTCTCGCTCGACGATCTGTCCTACCGCTACCCGAGCGAGGTCGGCCCCGGCGAGACGGCGCAGCAGCGGCTGGAGCGGCTGGTCGCCGAAGGCATCCCCCGGCGCCTGCCGCAGGGGCTGGATGACGAGAGCCGCGCGCGGATCGCCAAGGAAATCCGCCTGATCGAAAAGATGAGGATCGCCCCCTATTTCCTGACCGTGCACGACATCATGGTCTTCGCCCGCTCGAAGGGCATCCTCTGCCAGGGGCGCGGCTCCGCCGCCAATTCGCTGGTCTGCTACATGCTGGGCATCACCGAGGTCCCGCCGGGCCAGACCCAGATGGTCTTCGAGCGCTTCGTCTCCGAGGCGCGGGGCGAGCCGCCGGACATCGACGTGGATTTCGAGCACGAACGCCGCGAAGAGGTGATCCAGTGGATATACCAGACCTATGGCCGCCACCGGGCGGGACTGACGGCGACCGTCATCCATTTCCGCTCGCGCGCCGCGGTCCGCGAGGTGGGCAAGGTCATGGGCATCAGCCAGGACATCCTTGCCGCCATCGCCGGGCAAAGCTGGGGCTGGTCCTCCTCGCCCCCCGACACTGCGCGGCTCGGGGCGCTGGGCCTCGACATCCATGACCGGCGCCTGCGCCTGACGCTGTCGCTGATCGCGCAGATCATCGGCTTTCCCCGGCACCTGTCCCAGCATGTCGGCGGCTTCGTCATCACCGAGGACCGGCTGGATGCGCTCTGCCCCATCGAGAATGCCGCGATGGAGGATCGCACCATCATCGAATGGGACAAGGACGATATCGACGCGCTCCACATCCTCAAGGTGGACGTGCTGGCGCTGGGAATGCTGACCGCGATCCGCAAATGCTTTGCCCTCGTCCGTCAGCACCAGGGGCCGGACCTGTCGATCCCCGCGATCCCGCAGGGCGACACGACCACCTACGACATGCTCTGCCGGGCCGACAGCATCGGCGTCTTTCAGGTGGAAAGCCGCGCCCAGATCAATTTCCTGCCCCGGATGCGGCCCCGGGAATTCTACGATCTGGTGATCGAGGTCGCCATCGTCCGCCCCGGCCCGATCCAGGGCGGCATGGTCCATCCCTACATCAAGCGCCGCCAGAGGCTCGAGCCGGTCAGCTTTCCCTCCGAGGCCCTGCGCGGCGTTCTCGGCAAGACCCTCGGCGTGCCGCTGTTCCAGGAACAGGCCATGCAGATCGCGGTGGTCGGCGCGGGCTTCGCCCCCGAGGAGGCCGATCGCCTGCGCCGGTCGATGGCCACCTTCCGCCGGATGGGAACGATCAGCCAGCTGCGCGAGCGGTTCATCGCCGGCATGCTCGCGAACGGCTACGAGCCCGCCTTCGCCGAAAGCTGCTTTGGCCAGATCGAGGGCTTCGGCGAATACGGCTTTCCCGAAAGCCATGCCGCCAGCTTCGCGATCCTCGTCTATGTCTCGGCCTTCCTGAAGCGGCACCACCCCGCCGCCTTCACCTGCGCGCTGATGAACAGCCAGCCGATGGGGTTCTACGCCCCCGCCCAGCTGATCCGCGACCTGCGCGAGCACGGCGTCGAGGTGCGCCCCGTCAGCGTCAACCACTCGCTCTGGGACAGCACGCTCGAACGCCGGGCGGACGGGGCGCTGGCACTCAGGATCGGCCTTCGCCAGATCAAGGGCCTCAATGAGGCCGATGCGGAGCGCATCTGCGCCCATCGCGGCAACGGCTATTCCGATGTCGAGGGCCTCTGGCTGAAATCCGGGGCCAGTCGCGCGACCCTGGAACAGCTTGCCGAAGCCGATGCGCTGGCGTCCCTGGGGCTGACGCGCCGGCAGGCGCTCTGGCAGGTGCGGGCCCTCGCCCCGAAGCCGCTGCCGCTCTTTTCCGGCCAGCTCGACGGCGAGGCCATCCCCGAGGCCGAGCAGGTCTTTTCGCCGATGACCGAAGGCCAGGAGGTGGTCGAGGACTATGTCTCGACACGCCTCTCGCTGCGCAATCATCCGATGGCGCTTCTGCGCGACGGTCTTCCCGGTACGCTCCGCCACAGCGCGCTTGCCACGGCTCCGCGCCGCGTCACCGTCGCCGGCCTCGTCATCACCCGCCAGCGCCCCGGCACCGCTTCGGGGGTGATCTTCATCACGCTCGAGGACGAGACCGG
>JAGRDU010000041.1:0-3350 GCA_020446905.1 Paracoccaceae bacterium
CCATGCGCAATCCGTGGGAAGTCTTTGCCGAAACCCACCCGGTCGGCACCGTCATCGAGGGCGAAGTCAAGAACATCACCGAATTCGGTCTGTTCGTCGGCCTCGAGAACGACATCGACGGCATGGTTCACCTCTCCGACCTTTCCTGGGACCAGCGCGGCGAAGAGGCGATCCAGTCCTTCCGCAAGGGCGACATGGTCAAGGCTGCGGTCACCGAGGTCGACACCGACAAGGAACGCATCTCGCTCTCCATCAAGGCGCTGGATGCCGACACCTTCTCGGACGCCGTTGACGGCGTGAAGCGCGGCTCGGTCATCACTACGACCGTCACCGCGATCGAGGACGGCGGCATCGAGGTCGAGTACAACGGCATGAAGTCCTTCATCCGCCGGTCCGACCTTGCCCGCGACCGCGCTGACCAGCGCCCCGAGCGCTTCCAGGTCGGCGATCACGTCGATGCCCGCGTGACCAACGTCGATTCGAAGACCCGCAAGCTCGGCGTCTCGATCAAGGCGCGCGAGATCGCCGAAGAGAAGGAAGCCGTCGAGCAATACGGCTCGTCCGACTCGGGCGCCTCGCTCGGCGACATCCTCGGTGCCGCGCTGAAGGGCGGCGACAAGTAATCTCGTCCTTCGGGCGAAACGAGACGGCCCCGTGCGATGCGCGGGGCCGTTTTGCGTTGCCCGGTGCCGCGAATCGCAGGGCGCGCGGGGCAGCGGATGCTGCTTCGGCAGCAACGATTGCTGCGCTGCAACGTGAGCGGGCAGATGCCGCGGCGTTGCGTAAATTGCCGCCTCACGTGAAATTCCCCGCCTTTCCAAAGGCTTTCCTGTTTGTTAGCGGGCAAATTCCGCCTATAGTCGCGCGAGACAAGAAAAGCGGACGGCCGCGTTGCACGGACCGCACAGGGGGGAACCGAATGATCCGGTCCGAACTCGTTCAGAAGATCGCGGAGGAAAATCCGCATCTGTACCAAAGAGACGTCGAGAGGATCGTGAACACGATCTTCGACGAGATCATCGAGGCGCTCGCGCGCGGCGACCGGGTGGAGTTGCGCGGCTTCGGTGCGTTCTCGGTCAAGCGGCGCGACGCTCGGCAGGGGCGCAATCCGCGCACCGGCGAATCCGTCGAAGTCGACGAAAAGCACGTGCCCTTCTTCAAGACCGGAAAGCTCTTGCGGGATCGGCTGAACGGCGGGTAAGACTGCCCCATGCTGCGCTTCTTCCGGTTCCTCTTCCTCGCGATCCTCGGGATCGTCCTTGTCGCCATCGCGACGGCAAACCGTACGCCGGTGACGCTCCGCCTTGTCCCCGAGGAACTGGACACCTTCCTCGGCTTCTCCTGGTCGGCCGAGGTGCCGCTCTTCATCGCGATCTATGCCGGGATCGTTGCCGGGCTCGCGATCGGTTTCGTCTGGGAATGGTTCCGCGAATCCAAGCACCGTGCGGCGGCCACCGCGCACAAGCGCGAGGCCGGGCGGCTGGAGCGCGAGGTGCAGAAGCTGAAAGATGCGAAGCCCGCGCCGGACGACGATGTCATCGCGCTTCTGGAGGGGCGGGGCAGCACGCCGCGCTGATCCGGGGCTCCGGCGCAATCGGGATCGGACCATGACCGTTCGGGTGAAGATCTGCGGCCTGAAAGAGCCGCGCCACGTGGCGGCCGCGGTCGAGGCCGGCGCGACCTATCTCGGGTTCGTCTTCTTTCCGAAATCGCCCCGCCATCTCGACCATCGGGCCGCCGCCGCGCTGGTCGCCGGGGTGCCGGCCGGCATCGCCAAGGTCGCGCTGACCGTGAACGCGACGGATGCCGAGCTTGATGCGCTTATCTCTGCCGTGCCGCTCGATATCCTTCAGCTTCATGGCAGCGAGCCGCCGGACCGCGTGGCGGACATCCGGTCGCGCTACGGGCTGCCGGTGATGAAGGCGGTCGGCGTCTCGCAAGAGGCCGACCTTGCCGCCATCGCCGAGTATGGCCGCGTCGCCGACCAGCTTCTGATCGACGCCAAGCCGCCGAAGGGCGCCGCGCTGCCCGGCGGCAACGGGATCGCCTTCGACTGGCAGCTGGTGGCGCGGAAATACTGGCCGTGCCCCTGGATGCTGGCGGGCGGGCTGACACCCGGAAATGTCGCCGAGGCGGTCCGGCTGACCGGCGCGCGGCAGGTCGACGTCTCTTCGGGCGTCGAGACCGCGCCGGGCATCAAGGACGAGGCGCTGATCCGCGCCTTCGTCACCGCCGCGACAGGTGCGGCATGATCCGTTTTCGCGCGGCGACGCGCGCCGATGTGCCGGAGGTGGTCGCGCTCTTGGCGGACGACACGCTGGGCGCCGGGCGCGAAGGGGCGGACATGGCGCCCTATCTTGCCGCCTTCGACGCGATGCTGGCCGAGGCATCGAACATCCTCATCGTCGGCGAGGACGCGGGCCGGATCGTCGCGACCTACCAGCTGACCTGTATCTCGGGCCTGTCGCTCAGGGCCAGTCGCCGCGCGCAGATCGAATCCGTCCGTGTCTCGGCGGATTTGCGGGGGCAGGGCCTTGGCGCCCTCTTGATGGCCGATGCCGAGGCGCGGGCGCGCGCGGCAGGCTGCAGCGTCCTGCAGCTGACCTCGAACGCGGTGCGGACCGACGCCCGCCGCTTCTACGAGCGGCTCGGCTTTACGGCGTCGCACATTGGCTTTAAACGCGATCTGTCCTGAGAGGAGAGGCGAGCATGGCCGACGATCTGTTCAACAGCTTCATGAACGGTCCCGACGAACGCGGCCGGTTCGGCGACTTCGGCGGGCGCTTCGTCTCCGAGACGCTTATGCCGCTGATCCTCGACCTCGAGGCGGAATATGAGAAGGCGAAGACCGACGAGACGTTCTGGGCCGAGATGGACTGGCTCTGGAAGCATTATGTCGGCCGGCCCTCGCCCTTGTATTTCGCCGAGCGGCTGACCGATCACCTCGGCGGCGCCAAGATCTACATGAAGCGCGACGAGCTGAACCACACCGGCGCCCACAAGATCAACAACGTCCTCGGCCAGATCATCCTCGCCCGCCGCATGGGCAAGACCCGCATCATCGCGGAAACCGGCGCCGGCCAGCACGGCGTCGCGACGGCAACGGTCTGCGCCAAGTTCGGCCTCAAGTGCATCGTCTACATGGGCGCCCACGATGTGGAGCGTCAGGCGCCGAACGTCTTCCGCATGCGGCTTCTCGGCGCCGAAGTGGTGCCGGTGACCTCCGGGCGCGGTACGCTCAAGGACGCGATGAACGACGCGCTGCGCGACTGGGTCACCAACGTCCGCGACACCTTCTATTGCATCGGTACGGTCGCAGGACCGCACCCCTATCCGGCGATGGTCCGCGA
>JAGRDU010000041.1:3365-20762 GCA_020446905.1 Paracoccaceae bacterium
TCGGCAAGGAAGTGCGCTGGCAGCTCGCCGAGCAGGAAGGCGAGGGGCGCCTCCCCGATACCGTCATCGCCGCCATCGGTGGCGGGTCGAACGCGATGGGCCTCTTCTATCCCTTCCTCGACGATCCCTCGGTGCGGATCATCGGGGTGGAAGCCGGCGGCAAGGGCGTGGACGAGAAGATGCAGCACTGTGCCTCGCTCACCGGCGGGCGTCCGGGCGTTCTGCACGGCAACCGGACCTATCTCTTGCAGGACGAAGACGGCCAGATCCTCGAAGGCTTCTCGATCTCGGCCGGCCTCGACTATCCCGGCATCGGCCCCGAACATGCCTGGTTGCACGAGACGGGCCGCGCCCAGTACGTCGCGATCACCGACAAGGAGGCGCTCGAGGCGTTCCAGCTCTCCTGTGCGCTGGAAGGCATCATCCCGGCGCTGGAGCCGTCCCATGCGCTCGCGCATGTCATGAAGATCGCGCCGACACTGCCCAGGGACCACATCATCGTGATGAACATGTGCGGGCGGGGCGACAAGGACATCTTTGCGGTCGCCAAGCACCTCGGATTCGACATCAAGACCTGATCGCCGGGCTGCGATGCGGGGCCAAGGGGACGCTAAGACCTGATTCGTCTCCCGGTTGCGCGGCGGCAACTCGGTGGCCCCGGCGAGGATCCTTTTTCGGAAGATTTCCGGTGCGTGGGGAAATCCGCCGCTTACCGTCGCCGGAATGTTGCCAAACTTGGGTCACAATCGCGATTGGTCACGGTTCTGCCTCCCAATCTGAAGCTCTAAACCTGAGTTTAGTGCCGTCCGGCAGCGGTTTATAGAAACGCGCCGACAAACCCGGCAGCCTTTCTCCATCGCCCGACGCCAAATGCGGGCCATGCCACCAAGACCAGAAGCGAACAGGGGAACTGCCATGCACATCCATGCTCATGTCGCCGCCGTGCCGGGCCACCGTCACCCGCTCGGCCGTCCGCCGGCCAATCTCGGCGGTCTCGTGCGCGACCAGCTGCGCAAGATCACATCCGAGGGCTTCACAGAAGTGGACGTCCGCTGGAACAGCATCGTGCTCTCGATCGAAGGACAGAATGCCCAGGGCTTCGTGCGGCGCGTCTTCAACGGTTCGGGCGCCTGCGTCATGGAGAAGGTCGACCGCGACGGACGGGGGGTCGAGCGCTACTACGATTCGGACGGCATTACGCTCCTGTCGGAAGAGATGTTCGATACCTCGGCCAATCGTTGAAAGACGGGAAACGAGAATCCCGCAAATGACGGATTTTCTTGCGACAATTCTTCGCGCTGCGCATGATCGTTTTTGGGGGCGCCATGCAGTGCGCAGATGAACAGACGCAGATTTCTGCTTTCGGCCGCCAGCCTTGCCACGCTTGTCGCGTCGGCGGGCGCCGCCCATGCCTCGATCGAGGATAAGGTCGCCGCGCGCCTGAGGCGCGAAGGCTATCGCATCGTCCAGCGCAAGCGCACATGGCTTGGTCGCGTCCGGTTCATCGCCGTGCGCAGCCGCGAGGAACGCGAGCTGGTGCTTGACCCCTCCTCGGGCGAGATTCTTCGCGATTATTCCACGACCATCTCGATCGCGTCCGATGGACCCTCGGGCCGCGGAGAAGGGCGCGGTGGCCCCGGGCCGCGCGAGGACACATCCGACGAGCCTTCGGACGATGACGCCGACGATGACGCCGACGAGGAGGCGGCGCGCGAGGAGGAAGAGCGCGCACGCGCGGAAGAGGAAGAAGCGCGCGAGGCTGCCGAGCGCGCCCGGCACGAGGAGGAACTCGATGCCGAACGCTGATGCGATGACAGCACGGAGGGAGGGCGCAGATGCGTGACCTCTTCTCGCTTGTTGCGCTTCTGGTGATGCAGGTCGTCTGCGCCGCCTTTTTCCTCGGTCAGACCTTGCTGAGCTATCTCGGCATCCATCACCGACCGCTCGCCTGGGAGCTTCATGAGCTTCTGGAAATCGGGGCCGCGCTTGGCCTTGTCTTCGGTGCCGTGCTGGGGACCGTTGTCCTGAAGCGGCTGCTCCGGCGCCAGAAGCGGGCCGAGGAGCAGCTGCGCCAGGTTTCGGGCGCCTTCCGTGAACTGATGCAATCGCGGTTCACCGACTGGGGCCTGACCTCGGCCGAGCGGGACGTCGCGCTCTTTGCCATCAAGGGCATGTCGACGCAGGAGATCGCGGTGCTGCGCGGCACGGCCGAGGGCACCGTCAAGGCGCAGACGAACGCGATCTACCGCAAGGCCGCCGTCTCGGGGCGCTCGCAGCTCCTGTCGCTGTTCATCGAGGATCTGATGCACGACGGGGGACTGCCCGCGGCGCAGCCCGACCCCCTCGAGGATGCCCCCGCGCCGCTCTTGCGCGTCGTCTGAGCGCGCGGCTCAGGGCACCGCGTAAAGCTTCAGCACGTCCAGCGGGACGGTGCCCAGCGCGCGGCGGTGCGTCGCATCCAGCCTGACCTTCGGTGCGCAGCCTTCGTCATGGGCCTGAAGAAACCGTCCAGCGCAGAGGCACCAGCTTTCGCCCGGCTTCACGCCCGGGAAACGGAACTCCGGCCGGGGCGTTGAAAGGTCGTTTCCGACATAGGCCGAGAACGCCAGGAATTCGGCCGTCATCACCACGCAGACGGTATGACTGCCACGATCCTCGGCGCAGGTGTTGCAGTGGCCGTCGCGGAAGAAACCTGTGAGAGGCGCGGTCGAGCAGGGCACGAGCGGGCCGCCAAGGACGTTGATTGCGGGGTCCTTCTGCATCCTGGTCCTTTCCGGTTCACCGGAACCTCTCGGCAAGGCGCTGAAGCAGCGTCTGCGTTTGCGGCGGGTCTTCCGCAGGGGGCGGTGCGGGTGGCGGTTTTGGCGCGCCAGTCGAGGAGCGCGGCGGCGCGGTGCGCAGCGCGACCGCGTTCATGAAGCGCGCGCCGTCGCCTTCGGCGAGGGCAACGGCACCGTCGGAGATGCCGCGCAGCAGATCGTCCAGCCAGTCCCGGTCGGCCTTGGCGAAATCCGACAGCACATAGGGCGAGACCCGGTCCTTGTCGCCGGGATGGCCGATGCCGATCCGCACCCGGGCATAGCTGTCGCCGATGTGCTGGTGCAGCGAGCGCAGGCCGTTGTGCCCCGCGTGTCCGCCGCCGTGCTTGACGCGGCACTTGCCGGGGGCAAGGTCGAGCTCGTCATGAAAGACCGTGACATCGCCGGGCTCGAGCTTGAAGAACCTCATCGCCTCGCCGACCGACTGGCCGGAGAGGTTCATGAAGGTTGCCGGCTTCAGCAGCGCGACGCGCTCGGCGCCGAGGCGTCCCTCGCTGATCTCGCCCTGGAATTTGGCGCGCCAGGGGGCGAAGCCGTGATCGGCGGCGATCCGGTCAAGCGCCATGAACCCGACATTGTGCCGGTTCATCGCGTATTTCGCCCCGGGGTTCCCGAGGCCCACGAAAAGACGCATGGATCACCTCGCGCGTTCTGCACCCAACGTAGGGGGCGTGCCCGGGCGAGGCAAGCCGGCCCCCTGAAACGACGACGGGGCCCGAAGGCCCCGTCCCGCGGCACCGGTCAGGTGCGCATCACTCTTCGGCAGCCTCGCCGCCCTCGTCGGCCTCGGCCGAGCGCAGGCCCGAGGGCGCCGCGATGTTGGCGATGACGAAGTTCCGCTTGATCGTCGGCGTCGCGCCCTTCGGCAGGTCGATATCGTTGATGTGGATGACATCGCCGATCTCGCGGCCGGTCAGGTCGACCGTGAGGTGATCGGGAATGTCGCCCGCGGTCACTTCCAGCTCGACCTCGGGGCGCACGATCGTCAGCGTGCCGCCCTTCTTCAGCCCCGGCGCCTTCTCGTGGTTCTCGAAGGTGACGTGGATGAAGAGGTTGATGCGGCTCGCGCGGTGCAGGCGCATCAGGTCGATATGGGTCGGCAGGTCCTTCACGACATCGCGCTGGACGCCGCGGCAGATGACGCGGACGTCGTCCTGGCCCTCGACCTTCAGGTTGAAGAGCGTGGACAGGAAGCGCCCTGCCTTGAGCTTCTTCAGAAGGTCGTAATATTTGACATTGATCGGCTGCGGCTCCTTGCCGTCGCCATAAACGATGCCGGGTACGTAGCCCTCACGACGAGCTTGACGAGCGGCCCCCTTGCCTGTCCCCGTCCGTACCTCGGCGATAAGATCGGGGATCTCACCAGCCATTGGTCTCTCCATAGGTTAACCGGGCATCCTCCAAGGGTGCATGCCCATGAAGGCGGGCGTATAGGACGGATCGGCCGGGAAGGGAAGCCGATTCTCGGGGCCGTCCGCCGGCTGTGCTTTCAGGCGGCAACATTTCGTGACTGTCAGGCGCTAACAGGGCGTGATAGCCCGGCCGGGACGGAACGACGGGCAGGGGCAGTGCATGAAATCGGCAGCTTTGGTCGCGCGGGCGTCGAATGCGGGGCTTGCGGGCGTCGGTGTCTTCTGGGGGGCGCTTGCCGCCTTCATGCCCGACCTCAAGGCCGGGATCGGCGCGTCCGATGCGGCCTTCGGTCTGGCGCTGATGATGGCCGCCGTCGGCGGGATCGCCGCGATGGCGGTTGCCCCCCGCGTCATGGCGCGGCTCGGGCGCTGGGGCCTTCCGGTGGCGGCCCTCGGCCTGGCGACGATGTTCTTCGTGCCGACGCTGCCACGCACGGCGGCAGAGTTCGGGATTGCGATGATGGGGATCGGGGCGGCGGTGTCGCTTCTCGACATCGGCTCGAACATGCGGCTCAGCGATATCGAGGCGCGGCAGGGGCGGCACCTGATGAACTTCAGCCACGCGATGTTCTCCTTCGCCTTCGCCGGCTCGGCGCTTGTCTCGAGTTTCGCGCGCAAGGCGGGGCTCGGGCCGGTCGAGATCCTGCCGCTTCTCGCCCCGGTCCTTGTCCTCATCGCGGTCCTGACCTGGGAAGGCGCGGGCTGGCACGCACCCGAACCGGCGCCCGAGGGGGCGGACCGGCGCACGCCGTGGCGGCCGATCCTGCTCGCGGCGGTCATCCTGCTGGCCTCCTTCGTCAGCGAGAACGCGACCGAGACCTGGTCGGCGCTGCACATCGAGCGCACCCTCGGGGGCGCGGCGGGCAATGGCGGGTTCGGCCCGGTCGCGCTGGGCCTGACGATGGGCGTCGGGCGGCTGATGGGTCAGGTTGCGGCGTCGCGTCTGGGCGAGGCCGGGCTGATCCTCTGGTCAGCCCTCGTCGCGGTAGTCGGCGCGGCGGTCATCGCGCTTGCCCCGGTGCCTCTCGTGGCGGTGCTGGGCGTCGGGCTTCTCGGCCTCGGGGTGGCGGTCACCGTGCCCTCGGCCAACTCGATCCTCGGCAAGGCGGTGCGCGCCGACCAGCGCGGGCACGCGATCTCGCGCGCCTGGATGATCGGCTTCACCGGCTTCTTTGTCGGCCCCTCGGCGATGGGCGCGATCGCGGAAGGCTTCGGGCTGCGCACCGCGTTCCTTGTCGTCGCACTTGTGGTGGCGACGATCGTCCCCTCGGTCCGGGCACTCGGCCGGCTTCAGCGATAGCTGTCCAGGAACCCGTCGCGCAGAAGGACATTGTGGCGCCCGACATTGGACAGCTTCGTCTCGCCACAGAGCGCCATGGAGGCGTCGAGCTCCTTGTGGATGACCTCCAGGGCCTTGGTCACCCCGGCCTCGCCCATCGCCCCAAGGCCATAGACGAAGGCGCGGCCGATCATCACGCCCCTGGCGCCGAGCGCGACGGCCTTCAGAACATCCTGCCCTGACCGCACGCCGCCATCCATCCAGACCTCGGTCTTGCCGCCCACCGCCGCGGCGATAGAGGGGAGCATCCGGATCGAGGACAGCGCCCCGTCCAGTTGCCGCCCGCCGTGGTTCGACACGACAATGGCGTCGGCGCCGATCGCGGCGGCCTTTTCGGCATCCTCCACGTCGAGGATCCCCTTCAGGATCACCTTGCCGCCCCACATGTCCATCAGCTTCCTGATCTTGTCCCAGTCGAGCGCCTGATCGAACTTCTGCGCCGTCCATGACGAGAGCGAGGCGGGATCGTCGACGCCCTCCACATGGCCGACGATATTGCCGAAGAACCGCCGCTTGGTGCCCAGCATCTCCAGCCCCCAGGCCCATTTGGTGGCAAGGTTCAGCATCGTCGGGATGGTGAACCTGGGCGGGGCGGACAGGCCATTCTTCAGGTCCTTGTGGCGCTGGCCGAGAAGCTGAAGGTCAACGGTGATGACAAGGGCCGAACAGCCCGCAGCTTTCGCCCGGTTGATGATCCTCTGGTTAAAATCGTCATCGTTCAGAGTGTAGATCTGGAACCAGAAGGGGGCGTCGGTATTATCCGCCACGTCCTCGATCGAGCAGATCGACATGGTCGAAAGCGTGAAGGGCACGCCGAACTTCGCCGCCGCGCGCGCGGCCTTGATCTCGCCGTCTGCGTTCTGCATGCCGGTAAGGCCGACCGGAGCAAGGGCGACGGGCATGGCAACCTTCTGGCCGATCATCTCGGCCCCTGTGGTGCGGCCGGTCATGTCGACGGCGATACGCTGGCGCAGCCGGATTTCGGCGAAGTCGGTGACATTCTCGCGGAAGGTCTGCTCGGTCCAGCTTCCCGATTCCGCGTAGTCGTAGAACATCTTCGGCACGCGGCGGCGGTAGATGCGCTTCAGATCGTCGATGCAGGTGATGACGGGCATGGGAACCTCGAAATTGGTTAGTTTCTTTTACCAATTTTGCCAGATCTGATCAATGCTTTTCCACCTTGCCAAATCCGGGGCGAACCTGTCAGGTCAGCGGATGCTGGATCTTGATCTCGGAACTGTCGGCTGGGGCTTTCTGGGCGGGCTTGTCGCCTGGGCGGCGACGACGCTGGGCGCGGTGCCCGTGCTTCTCGGACGCGGCATGACCCAGCGTACTTCGGACACGATGCTGGGCTTTGCGGCGGGCGTCATGCTTTCCGCCTCTTATTTCTCGCTGATCTTGCCGGGCATCGCGGCGGCGGAAGAGCTTTACGGCTCGGTCCTCATCGCAGCGCTGATCGCCGGGGCGGGGATCGCGCTCGGCTCGGGCTTTGTCGCCTGGCTGAACGCCACCCTGCCGCATGAGCATTTCGTGACCGGTCAGGAAGGGGCCGACAGCGCGGCGCTGGCGCGGATCTGGCTGTTCGTGATCGCGATCACGATCCACAACTTCCCCGAGGGGCTCTCCATCGGAGTGTCGTTCGGCGGCGGCAACGTCGCGAACGGCCTGTCGGTGATGACCGGCATCTCGCTGCAGGACATGCCAGAGGGTCTGGCTGTCGCCGTGGCGCTGATCGGACGCGGCTATTCGCACGGACGCGCCTTCTTCGTGGCGATGCTGACCGGGGCGGTGGAACCCCTTGGCAGCCTCTTGGGCGCTGCGGCGGTGACGGTCTCGTCGGGGCTCCTGCCCTGGGGGCTGACCTTCGCGGCCGGCGCGATGCTCTACATCATCAGCCACGAGATCGTGCCCGAGACGCACCGGAGCGGCCATCAGGACCGCGCGACGGCGGGGCTGATCTTCGGGCTGATCCTGATGATGATCCTCGACGTCACGCTCGGCTGAGCCGGCCTGATACAGAGGAGACGCCTCGCTGCGTCAAGAGATGCCTCGGGTCGCCGGCAGGGCCGGCGCCCCTCAGGCGGCGTGGGCGCCTGCGGCGAGGCCTTTGACGAAATCGAGGATCTCGGCCACGGGCCGCTTTTCCTCGACCAGCTTGACAATGGCGGTGCCGACGACGGCGCCGTCCGCCACCCCGGCGATGGATTTCGCCGTCTCGGGGCTGCGGATGCCGAAGCCGACGATCACCGGCAGATCGGTCGCCGCCTTGATCCGCGCGACCTCGGGCGCCACATCGGCGGCCTGCGCGGCAGCGGCCCCGGTGATCCCGGTGATCGAGACGTAGTAGACGAAGCCGGAGGTGTTCTGCAGCACCTTCGGCAGGCGCCGGTTGTCAGTCGTCGGCGTGGCGAGGCGGATGAAGTTGAGGCCGGCCTTCTGGGCTGGGATGCAGAGCTCCTCGTCCTCCTCCGGCGGCAGGTCCACGACGATGAGGCCATCGACCCCGGCGGCTTTCGCATCGGCGAGGAACCTGTCCACGCCCCGGCTGTAGATCGGATTGTAATAGCCCATCATGACGATCGGTGTCGTGTCGTCGTCCTCGCGGAATGCGGCCACCATATCCAACGTCTTCTGCAGCGTCTGCCCGCCTTCGAGCGCCCGCTGCCCGGCAAGCTGGATCGTCGGGCCGTCGGCCATGGGGTCGGTGAACGGCATCCCCAGTTCGATCACGTCGACGCCCGCCGCCGGCATCCCCTTCATGATCGCGAGCGAGGTCTCCACATCCGGATCGCCCGCCATGATGTAGGCGACGAAGGCCTTGCGCCCCTCGGCCTTGAGGCTGGCGAACTTCCTGTCGATGCGGCTCATGGGGCTCTCCTCGTCCGTTCCGCCGGTCTTGCAGAAAAGCCGGGGCGAAATCAATGGTCCTTGCTTTTCACTCAGGCGCAAATACTTCCCGGGGAGCGCGAGGGGCGGGCGGCCCCTCGCCCCTTGACCCCTCGCCCCCGAACCCCATAGATGCGCCCGACCTTAACGGAGGGCGGATCATGGGCTTCAGGATGGGCATCGTCGGGTTGCCGAACGTCGGCAAGTCGACGCTTTTCAACGCGCTGACCCGCACCGCCGCGGCACAGGCTGCGAACTTCCCCTTCTGCACGATCGAACCGAACGTCGGCGATGTCGCCGTGCCCGACCCGCGGCTCGACACGCTCGCCTCCATCGCCGGCTCCAAACAGATCATCCCGACCCGCATCACCTTCGTCGACATCGCCGGCCTCGTCCGCGGCGCGTCGAAGGGCGAGGGGCTCGGCAACCAGTTCCTCGCCAATATCCGCGAGGTTGACGCCATCGCCCATGTGCTGCGCTGCTTCGAGGATGGGGATGTGACCCATGTCGAGGGCAGGATCGACCCCCTCGCCGATGCCGAGACGATCGAGACCGAGCTGATGATCGCCGACATGGAATCGATCGAGAAGCGCCTTGCGAACATCGCCCGCAAGATCAAGGGCGGTGACAAGGAGGCGGCGGCGCAGGAACGCCTGATGAAAGAGGCGCTCGCCGCGCTCGAGGCCGGCAAACCCGCGCGCACCGTCAAGGTCGCCGAGGACGACCGGAAAGCCTGGGCGATGCTTCAGCTTCTCACCTCCAAGCCCGTCCTCTTCGTCTGCAACGTGGAGGAGGCTTCGGCCGCCACCGGCAACTCGCTTTCCGCCAAGGTCGCCGACATGGCCGCCGCGCAAGGCGCGGGCGCCGTCGTCATCTCCGCCAGGATCGAGGAGGAACTCGCGCAGATGGACGCCGCCGACGCCGCCATGTTCCTTGAGGAAATGGGCCTCCACGAGGCCGGCCTCGACCGTCTGATCCGCGCCGGCTACGATCTTCTCGGCCTTCAGACCTACTTCACCGTCGGCCCGAAAGAGGCCCGCGCCTGGACCATCGAGAAGGGCACGCTCGCCCCCCAGGCCGCCGGCGTCATCCACGGCGATTTCGAACGCGGCTTCATCCGCGCCGAGACCATCGCCTATGACGACTACGTCGCCGGCAAGGGCGAAGCCGGCGCCCGCGAGGCCGGAAAGTTCCGCGTCGAGGGCAAGACCTACGAGGTCAAGGACGGCGACGTCCTGCACTTCCTTTTCAACGCGTAGGGGGCGGGCGGGGCGCAACAGCCGCGCTTTCGCCTAGCTGCGAGAAAAGTTATCGCGCTCAAGTTGCGACGGCGTAGCGCGAGCGTCGTCAAGACCAGCTTTGAGCCCTTGTTTGACATTGGAGTTGAGTTTCGTTTCCGCTAGCTCTCGGAACCATCTCCTGGCCAATGCAACGGATCGTCATTACCTTCTCGATTTGTGTAAACCGGGTGTCCCTTTACCTCGACAAGTGGGCTGAAGGCGCTAGGATCACTAGCATACAGCCCCACCACTAATTCGAGAGTGTTATGCTGCATTGCCAGCATACAGTTCACCATCTCAATGCCATCTTCCGTGCGTCGATAGGTTGAGTCGGTTCCATTCGGCCAATGCACCTTGAAGCCACACATTAGTCCATTACTGTCGGCCAGCACTTCCATCATTCCCTTGTAGTGGGCGTCATAGGGGATTGCCCTGCCAGCCTGGCTACCCCAGACTCTTCGCGCACTATGCTCGATGGTGAAAAATGCAGCAATGAAGGCTTTTGCTGACAGTAATATCATGTCGAGTTCCTCGAACGATAATTCAAAACCCTTATTCCCGCTGATTCCACCACGACATCGGAAGCCCTTTTCAGTCAAAATATAGTCGGAATGGCTTATCGCGTTGCGTAGGCGGTTATCGTAATAGTCATCAAATATCTCGCCCACTCCAAGGCCAGCCTTGTCAGACAGCAGCTTGATGATTTCGATTTTGCGACCTGTGGTAATACCCCGTTTTTTGTTGCTTTCTGTTCGTTTGGAGAGAGATAATCGAAATAAGGATTCGGGCTATATCCATCACCGATCCGAAATCTCAGCAAATTCAGTATGACTTCATAGGGCGCATCCATCTCGACAATATGTGTGTAAAGCAGAAGCCCTAGTCGCCAATTGGTGTCACTTGGATTCGGAAACCACTTTTTTGGTTTCTTAATTTTGAAAAAACTGTTCAAATCGTCGAGTGTGGCTCTGGACTCTGCGTAGGGGTCCCATCCTTTATCTTCTGTCCCCAGTACCCGCAATAAGGCGGCGAAATATCTGATACTGTCATTGCTTGTTGGATCATCGGGTAGAAATAGTGGCTCCAGCAAATCGATATAGCCATCTCGTTTTACGTAGAACCTGAGACGCTTGTAGTGCCCTCTGCTGACACGCTCATACAACTCCAAACGTCCAGCCAAATTTCCATGAATATGTTTCGAGATGTATGATCTGCATTGGCTGATAGAATACTCTTGGCAGCGCGTTTGCACGTCATGAGCACTAAAAGGCTCTGACAGCTGTCGCTCGACAATCGCTTTGTCAATTGACCGATAAAGCTGTTTGTACCGCGCCATAAGAAATCAGGTCCAATGACTGCACCGTCGCGACTATAGCCCAGTCCAATCGCATTGCCAGCGCGCACCCTCAAGAAAGTCCGCGTTGTCCCGCACTGCCGTCATTCCCTATGATTTGACCAGTGCCAGCAAGCCGCAGGGTGGGACTTCATCCCACCTTCATCTCCGCCCTGGGCCCCTCCCACGACCGGCACCCCCTCCCGTGCGCGCCCGTTCCGCGCCGCTGCGGCTGTAGCTACAGATGTCCTACGGATGTCCTACGCCAAAACCAGGCCGTTCCGACGCCGGTTCGGGCGCCGCCCGGATTGATCCATCGCAACACGGGCGCGCCGGTTTTCCCCTATTGTGCTACAATCGCAGAGCCCGACCGGGCGGAACGGAAAGGACATCCCATGGCTGCCGACAAGACCCTTCCCAACCCCTTCGCGATGTTCACGGCCAAACCCGAGGCGATGGACATGGGCGATGGCGCGACTGCCGCCGTGCGGGCGCAGGCGCGGATGATGGATGCTGTGCTCAAGCAGAACATCGAGGTGCTGGACTTCCTCAAGCAGCGCTACGAGAAGGACCGGGCGCTGTTCTCCTCGCTCGCGACGATTGAAAATCCCAATGATATCATGACCGTATGGAGCGGTTTCTGGCAGAAGGCGATGTCGGACTACTCCAACGAGGCCGGCAAGCTTGGCGCGCTGGCTGCCGCGACGACCGAGCAGATGCTCTCCTCCGCCGGGGCCGAGGCGTTGATGCCCTCGCTTCCAAAGGGCAAGAAAAAGGGCTGAGCGCCGGGCGCCTGAGGCCGGTCAGAGCGCGGTGATGAGCCGCATGTACTGGGCGAGGTGGTCGATCTCGTCCAGCCAGTGGCGGACAATGCGCGGATCGTGCGGAGCGCCGTGCAGGCCGGCCGGAATTTCGCGGGCCATGACCGCCTCGACCGCAAGCGACACCGTGCCCGAAACCATCCGCGCCATGGCCGAGCCGCGCACGTCTCCGGTCGCGTCCAGCACCCAGGTACGGTGAAAGACCGGTAGTCCGTCGCGCTCGGCCTTCAGCGAGACGCAGAGCACGACGCGGTCGGGCTCGCCGGGTTCGAGGGGGTACTTCTCCCACAGATCCCCGGCGAGCGCAGTCAGTGCCGCCTCGTCCGGTCGCGCGGCAAGGGCCTCGAAGACGGGCGCCCAGGCGTCGGCCCAGCCGTTGAGCCGGATCGTGCCGCGCACGAATTCCTTCACACGCCATTCGGGATCGAAGCGGTATTGCGCGAGGAAGGGCAGGGAATCGCGGTTCGGGTAGACTTCGAAGGTCTCGGGCGTCCGGAGCGGCGCGGAATAGGTCCGCACCGCGTCCCAGGGATGTGCGACGCGCAGTTCGGTGAAGTCGCGGAGGCAGCGGGCGGGCGACATCAGGGCGCGCAACACGCCGAGCGGCGACCAGGAGAACTTGTAGCGGAAGGCGTTGGCATGCGCCGGCAGGCCGCCGCAATAGGAGTTGAAATAGAGGACGTTGCCCGCGTGATAGGCGGGCGCGGCGCGGTAGGCGGCGATCAGGTCATGCGCCATCAGGTGGTCGATCCCGGGGTCAAGGCCGACCTCGTTCACCACCGCGACGCCGGCGCGGCGTGCGGGTTCGTCCAGTTCCTGCATCTCGGGCGTGACGTAGCTCGACGAGACGAAGTGGACGCCGTGCGCCACGCAGTGGCGGGCAAGGTCGGCATGCAGATGGGCGGGCAACATCGACACCACGATGTCGCCCTTTTCCAGCGCTTCGTCGAGCGCTCCGGGCGTCATCGCGCGAATGTCGGTCGTGATGTCGCCGACGGCGGCCACGGCCGCCTCGACCGGCAGGTTCCAGACCGTTACCGGATGGCCGGCAAGGATCAGACGCCTCAGGCCGGGGATGGCGGACAGGCCAGTGCCGCACCAGTGGATACGCATGGGCTCGCCTCGTTGCTTCGCCGCAGAGTGCGCCCCAGGACGGCGGCGGGCAAGGGGGCTCAGAAATGTGTGCGGGCGTAGTGCCTGTCCGGCGCGTCGAGATGCGGCGTCGCACCGAACTGGACAAGGTGCAGCTCGCCGCCCGACCAGTCGAAGCGGTGGACCGAGGTGTTGAGGACACGCAGGAACATCCGCGCCTTTACCACCGTCTCGAGCCCGAGCGCGAGGGCGCAGAGCGTGGCGATGACGCCGGTCGAGGAGACGAGGACCGCACCCGGCCCCTCGGCGGCGGTATCGGCGACGATGCCGAGGACGCGGGCGCGAAAGTCCTCGTAGCCCTCGTAGTCGGGGCCGGCATGACCGGCGCGCCAGAGCTCCAGCACCTGCGGTACATGCGCGGCGAAGCTTTGCGCGTCGGTCGGGAACGGGATGCCGTCACGCTGTTCGAGGACCTGCGAGAGGTGGAAATAGTCGAGCTCGTTGAGGCGGCTGTCCTGCCGCTGCGGCCGGCCGCCGGGGTTCAGCGCCCGCGCGGTCTGGTCCTGGCGGTTGAGGGTGCCCGAGACGATGCGGTCGAAGCCGCCGATGCCGCGATAGTGCTCGCCAAGCCAGCGGGCCTGCAGGTGGCCAAGCTCTGACAGGCGGTCATAGTCGGTTTCGGTGCGGGCGCCGGAATTGGCCTGGCCGTGGCGGACGATGGTGATCTCGGTCATGGGCCCCTTGTGTCATCCCCAGCGGACGTCGCCAAGGAAGATATACCCCGCGCCGTAGATCGTCTTGATAAGCCGGGGGTTCTTCGGATCCTCGCCAAGCTTGGTCCTGAGGCGCGAGATGCGCACATCCATCGCCCGGTCGAAGCTCTCGCCCGCCGCGCCGCCAAGGCTTTCCTGCATCTGGGCGCGGGTGATAAGGCGTTTCGGACTTTCCAGAAATAGCCGAAGGACTTCGCCCTCGGCATGGGAAAATGGCACTTCCTCGCCAGAATCGCTGACCAGAAGGTAGCGGTCGAAGAGCGCGGTCCAGCCGGCGAAATGCGCCGGCGCGGCACCGCGGTCCGCCTCGCTCCGGCCCTTGCGCAGGCGGGCGCGGATGCGTGCGACGACCTCGGCCGGGTCGAAGGGCTTGATGATGTAGTCATCTGCGCCGAGCTCAAGCCCCGTGACGCGGTCATGCACCTGCGCGCGGCCCGAGATGATGATGATCGCGGCGCCCGATTCCAGCGCGAGGCGGTGGACAAGCGCGAGGCCGTCGCGGTCGGGCAGGCCGAGATCGACAAGGCAGACATCAGGCGCGGTGCGCTTCAGAGCGGCCTCGAATTCGGTCGCGCGCGCGTAGCAGGAGGTGCGAAAGCCGGCCTCTTCGAGCGCATCGGCGAGCATCCGGCGGATCTCGGGCTCGTCGTCAAGGACGGCGACATGGGCGCGCGGATCGGACGGGGGGCTCATGCAGCCTCCTTGCGGACAAGATGGGCGGACAGCTCGGCGGGCCCGAAGGGCTTGGTCAGGACCGGAACGCTTCCGGCGCGGTTGCGGAGCGGATCGCCCGGCGGCAGCGAGGTCATCAGGACGAGGCGCGCGGGGTGATGCCGCGCGCTGAGCCTCTGCGCGAGGTCAAGCCCGCTCAACTGGCCGGGCAGGTTGATGTCCGAGAGGACGAGGTCGATGCCCGGCAGTTCGCTCAGGTCCAGCGCCTCGTCCGCGCTCGCGGCCTCGATGACGTTGTGATCGAGGCTGCGCAGCATCTCGCGCAGGTCGGTCCGGATTTCCTCGCTGTCCTCGACCAGAAGGACCAGCAGGGGTGTCTGGCGGGCCGTGCCGGCGCGGCGCAGGGGCAGGCGCAGCGTTACGCTTGCCCCGCCCTCGGGACGGTTGGCGAGCTTTACGGTGCCGCCCTGAAGCTTGGTGTGGTCATAGACCATCGAGAGACCGAGGCCCGACCCTTCGCCCCCCTTGGTCGTAAAGAACGGATCAAGGCCGTGATCGAGCGCCTCGGGGGAAAAGCCGGGTCCGGTGTCCGATACCGCGACCTCAAGCCAGGTATCACGGACGGCACGGGCGGACAGCATGATCCGGCCGGCGCCGGTGCCCGATGCGGCGATCGCGTCGCGGGCGTTGAGAATGAGGTTCAGAAGCGAATCCTGCAGCGATCCGGCGTCAACCAGCACGGCGCCGTCTTCGGGCGGGCCGATGACCTCGATCGTCATGCCCTCGGGCAGCGAGGGGCGGGCCATGATCTGCAGGTCGCCGAAGAGTGCACCAAGATCGGTCGGCTGGGGGCGTACCTCGCGCGGCCCCGAGATCGCCGCGATCCGGTCGAGGAGCGTGCCGCCGCGCCGGGCCGCGGCCAATGTCGCGCGCACCAGCTCGCCCGCGCCCTCGGGCAGCTGCGGCAACCGCTCGATCCGACCCTGGAGGCCAAGGATGATGGTGAGCAGATTGGCGAAATCATGCGCGAGGCCCGAGGTGAGCTGCGCCGCAAGCTCGCGCTTGGCGGTCTGGCCGAGCGCCGCGCGGGCCTGCGTTTCCTCGGTCACGTCGGTCGAGAGGATGTAGACGCCCTGCGCCCGGTCCCCGGCGCCCCGATCGGGGGTCAGGGCGATGCGGATGCGGCGGCCCGAATGGTCGTGCGTGATCTCGAAGACATGCGCCTCGCCCGAGAGCGCGCGGACGAGGCCCGGTCTGATCTTGGAGAAGGTCTCGGGGCCGAGCGCCTCGGAGGCATGGCGCCCGACGATGTCCGAAAGGCTGCCGGGCATCACGGCCGACAGGCGCCGGTTGGAGTAGGTGTAGAAAAGGCCCGGGTCCACGTGGGCGATATGGGCCGGCATCATCTCGGTCACGAGACGGGTGCGCGCCTCCATCTCGGTCAGCTCGCGCTTGGCCTCCTCGAGCGCGGCGTTGGTCGCCGCAAGCTCCCGATTGGCCTGCGCAAGGCGTTCGGCGTGGTCCAGAAGCTCACCCGAGAGTTCCTCCGAGCGGCCGCGCAAAAGCGCCTCCTGCGCCTTTATCCCGGTGATGTCGGTATAGACCGTCACCCAGCCGCCCTGCGGCAGGGGCGAGCCCTCGACCGAGATCGTCATGCCGTTCGCCCGCTTGCGTTCCATGTAGTGCGGCTGAAAGGCGCGGGCCTGCTCGACCCTGAGGCGCACCGCGTCCTCGGTGTCGGTGACCGCGCCATATTCGCCGCGCAGCACGAGGTAGCGGATCGTCTCCTCGAAGGTGGTGCCGGGCCTCGTCAGATGGTCGGGCAGGTCGAACATGCGCTGGTATTGCCGGTTGGACACCGCGAGTCTGAGGTCGCTGTCGAAGATCGACAGCGCCTGCTGAATGAGATTCAGCCCCGCCCGCGTCAGCTTTTCGGTGCCGTCCTCGCGTTCCATCGAACCTCCCGCCTCATCGCTAGCACCCTCCCGTGGCCGCGCGAAAGGGGCAACCGGCAGATGTTACAATTCGTAAGAATTGCGAAAAAGTCAGGTAAAGTTTGACCCCGAAAACCGATGGCACGAGGCTGAGGGTGCGGAGGAATCGCCTTCGGCAGCAGGCGTCCCGAAACGAGGACGCGGGGAGGAGGATACGTGGCACAGGGCGCGCCTTCGGGCGATCTTCAGTCGATTCCGGCGCTTTTGTCGCGCAATGCGCGTGTCTGGGGTGGCTTTCCCGCGTTCCGCGAGAAGGAATTCGGCATCTGGCAAACCTGGACCTGGGCCGAGACCGCCGAGGAGGTGCGCGCGATCGCGCTCGGCTACATGGCGCTCGGGCTCGAGCGGGGGGATCACGTCGCCATCATCGGCCGCAACCGCCCGGCGCTTTACTGGGCGATGATCGCCGCGCAGGTCTGCGGCGCGGTGCCGGTGCCGCTCTATCAGGACGCGGTCGCCGACGAGATGGCCTATGTCCTTGACCACTGCGGCGCGCGCTTTGTCGTCTGCGGCGATCAGGAACAGGTCGACAAGGTTCTCGAGGTGCAGGACCGCGTGAAGACCATCGAGCAGATCCTCTATCTCGACAAGCGCGGAATGCGCAAATACGACCACGGCCACATGAACGCGCTGGAAGACATCGCCGCCGAGGGGCGTGCCGGCCACTTCCGTTTCGACGCCGAGATCGACGCGCGGACGGCCGAGCTGACCTACGACAGCACCTGCGTGATGCTTTACACCTCGGGCACGACCGGCAAGCCCAAGGGCGTGGTGCTTTCCAACCGCAACATCATCGAGACCTCGAAATCCTCGGCCGAGTTCGACCGGCTGCAGCGCGACGAAGAGGTGCTGGCCTATCTGCCGATGGCGTGGGTCGGCGACTTCATCTTCTCGATCGGGCAGGCGATGTGGACCGGTTTCACCGTCAATTGCCCCGAGAACGCCGCCACGATGATGACCGACCTGCGCGAGATCG
>JAGRDU010000205.1 GCA_020446905.1 Paracoccaceae bacterium
TGATATGGCTGTCGAGGTTCACCCGTACACAGGGCCAGTTGAGTTGCGCGGCGACCTGTTCGATATGCGTCGACTTACCGGTGCCGTGATAGCCCTGGATCATCACGCGGCGGTTGTAGGCAAAGCCGGCGAGGATGGCGAGCGTGGTGTCGGGATCGAACTTGTAGGTCGGGTCGATCTCGGGCACGCGGTCGGAACGCTCGGCAAAGGCCTTGACCTTCATTTCGGTGTCGATGCCGAAGACCTCCCGGACAGAGATTTCCTCAGTGGGTTTCGCTTTGGTATCGAGCATCGTGACCGCCATCGTCTTTCCGCCCGGACCCAGTCCCGGGCATCACCGGGTCTTGATGGACGAGAACGGCGGTGGGTGCAAGGGGAGGGGGCGGCGGAAACCCTTTCCGGCGTAAGCCGCGACAGATCACGCAAACGGGAAGGCGGCTCGCGCAACTCTGACTGCAGGGCGAGACGTATCTGGGGCAGTCTGGATCCGACACGCGGAGCCATCCAAAGGAGGACGATCATGATGACACGCAGGACGCTGCTGGCGGGCGGTGGCGCGGCTCTTGGCCTGTTTGCGGCAGGCTCCGGGTCCCGGGCCGCCGAGACGTTCGAGATCACGAAGACCGAGGCGGAGTGGCGGGCGCTTCTGACGCCCGCGCAGTTCCGGGTGCTGCGCGAGGCTGATACCGAGCGGCCCTTCACCTCTCCCCTCAACGAGGAGCATCGGGCAGGGACCTTCCATTGTGCGGGTTGCGACCTGCCGCTCTATGCCTCCTCGGCGAAATACGACAGCGGCACCGGGTGGCCGTCGTTTTTCGAGCCGCTCGCCGGCGCCGTGGGCACAGAGGCGGACTGGAGCCTCCTCGGCCGCCGGACCGAGGTTCATTGCCGCCGCTGCGGCGGTCACCTCGGCCATGTCTTTGACGACGGGCCGCAGCCGACCGGCAAGCGCTATTGCATGAACGGTGTCGCGCTGGTGTTCCGTCCGGCCTGAGTCTGTCCCCTTCGAGGTTCGTGATACGGCGGGGTGCGGGCTCCGCAGCCGGGGGTGTTGTCGAAACAACACCTCGGCTTTTGCGCCATTGTTCCGGAAACCCCGATTTTGCCACATCAAACTAAGGTTTATTCTCGCGTTACATGACGTGAGTCGTATCCATTTGTGCGTAATCGGCAATCGGCCTCGACAGCCGAATTTAATTGTTGATACAAAAAGTCATGTATTCAGGCCCGGCGAAGCGCCCGGGTGAAGGGGTGGCGATGAAAAGCATCACAGCGGGCCTTGTTCTTGGAGTCCTGACCGCTGGCACGGCCGGCGCGGAAGATCTGAGCCCGATCGAAAGGCTCGGCAAATCGGTATTCTTCGACACCAATCTCTCGGCGAGAGGTAATCAGGCCTGCGCGTCCTGCCACGATCCGGCGGCAGGGTTCACAAGCCCTCTGGCCGAGTTCAACGGCGCCGGCGCGGTCGTCGAGGGCTCGGTGCCCGGACGGTTCGGCAATCGCAAGCCGCCCTCGATGGCCTATGCGGCTTTTTCGCCGGTGCTGCACCATATCGACGACGATGGCGTGACCCTCGTCGGCGGAGCGTTCTTGGACGGGCGCGCGACCGGCAAGAAACTCGGTTCGGCGACGGCGGACCAGGCGCAGGGACCGTTCCTGAACCCGGTCGAAATGGGCCTCCCGCACGCGGCCTGCGTCGTGGCCCGCGTCCTCGATCCCGCCGATCCTTCGGCCTATCCGGTCGCCTTCACCGATGTCTGGGGTCCCGACGCGGCGGTCGAGATTCCGCCTGCGATAACCGACTTGTGCGGCGATCCCGATGCCAAGATCGAGATCTCGGACGAGGCGCTGGCGGCGAAGATCGACGAGGATTTCGACCGCATCGCGATCGCGATCGCGGCCTTCGAGCAGACCGATGAGGTCAATCCCTTCACGTCACGCTTCGACGCCTGGCGTGCGGGCACCGGAACGCTGAGCGAACAGGAACTGCGCGGGTTCGAGGTTTTCGAGGCCGAGGGGAAGGGCAACTGCGCTGCATGCCACGTCCTGACGCCGACCGGTCGGGAAGAACGCGCCGTGTTCACCGACTGGACCTTCGACAACCTTGGCGTGCCGCGCAACCGCGACAATCCGCAGGGGCCGGACTACGTCGATCCGGGCCTCGGCGCGTTCCTCAGGACCGATCCGGTCTATGCCGCCTATGCCGAGGACGTGATGGGCGCCCAGCAGGTGCCGACCCTGCGCAACCTCGACAAACGCCTCTCGCCGGACGCGCCGAAGGCCTACATGCACAACGGCTATTTCAAGACGCTGGAAGGGGTCGTTCACTTCTACAACACGCGCGACGTGCTGCCGCGCTGTGCCGATCCCCTGGCGAGCGAGGCCGAGGCGATGGCGGCCGGTTGCTGGCCCGAGCCCGAGATCGGCGCGACGATGAACAAGGACGAACTGGGTGATCTGAAGCTGACGGCGGCCGAAGAGGCCGACCTCGTCGCCTTCCTGAAAACCCTCGACGACGAATGATGCGGGGGCGAGCAAGCAGCCCTACAAACCCTCGCATCTTCCGGGAAGGCCGGGCCTCGTGCCCGGCCTTTTCCCGTTGCGCGGGTCAGTCACGGAAGTTGCGGCTGTCCTTCAGCTGATCCCAGGCCCAGACGACCTCCTGCAGACGGTCCTCGTCCGAGCGGTCGCCGCCGTTCATGTCCGGGTGAAGGTCCTTCACGAGGCTCTTGTACTGGCGCCGGATCTCGACCTTGGTCCAGCTGTCCCGGGCCTCGAGGATGTCGAGCGCCTTGCGCTCGGTCGGCGGCAGCTTGCGGCCGACGGTGCGACCGGGGTTCTGCGTGGCGTTGGCGCCAAGGATCTCCATCGGATCTTCGATGCCAAGCCGCGCCCAGGCACGGTCTTCCTCGCCGCGCTTGGCGAAGGGCTTGGTCTCGCGGCCCCAGACCCGGTCCTTGTCGAGAAACTTCTGGAACTCCTCGTCCGTCTGCCCCTGGAAGAAGTTCCACTTGAGATTGTACTCGCGGATATGCTCGCGGCAGAACCAGAAATACTCCTCGAGCTGGTCGGGAGATTTCGGGGCGCGGTACTGGCCGGACTGGTCGCATCCCGCGTGGTCGCAGGCGCGGTTCGAGGTCTCGAACGCGCCGGACATGCCGCGCTTGCCCTTGGTCCGCTTCTGCTTGTCGGACTTAGCGGAGATGTCGAAACCGAAGGGATCGGGTCGTGTCATGCGCGCTCCTTGCCTCAAACCGTTCTCGACTCGGGGGCCAGAGTTTAGGGGTTTTTGGGGCGCTTTGAAGGGGCGGAGGTGAAAAAATCGGGACACCGGCGAAAAGCCGTCGGCGGGCGGCGGGCGATGCCCTTGCCCGCCCCGGCCGCGTCAGGCGCGTGTCATAGATCCTCGTCCGGACCGCCGGCCGCGGCCCCGAGACGGGGGGCCGCGTGGGCCGGCGCGGTGCGGATCGCCGGTGCCTTTCCGGCCGGCGCCTCGGCCGAAAGCGCGCGGAAGCGCTGCTCGGTCGCCAGCGTCAGGGTGTCGGGCGCGGCCGGAACCGGGCGGCGGAAGACAAGAACCGTGTGGTAGACCGTGGTTCGCTTGGTAAAGCCCGAGCGTTCCTCGGAGGGGAGCGTGTCGGCCCGGACATATTCCCAGCCGTCACGCGCCAGGGCGTTCATCGCCTGCGCGAGCGTCGCCGCGAAACGGTCAGAGGGGGTCTTGGCGCCCGCGACCTTCTCGCTGCGGTTCGGCGCCGTGACGACCTTGTACTCGTAGGACTGCATCTTGGCCTCGTCGAAGGGGGCGGCTTTGGGCGCCGGACATAGCGGAAGCGGCCTCAACCGGCAAGCGGGCCATGGCCCGCTGTTCCGGTGTGTGGCCCCGTTGCCCGCCCCGCGCGCGGGAATTCGCTTTACCTCGGACGGGTGCGCGGAAACGATGGCGAAATAGTCCGCGCCACCCCGGGGGGCCTCATGACGACAGGATTCTTCTTTGACGAGCGCTGCATGTGGCATTCGGCGGGAGAGCATGTCCTCTTCCTGCCGGTCGGCGGCTTCCTGCAGCCGCCCGCCTCCGCCGGCTATGCCGAAAGCCCCGAGACGAAGCGGCGGCTGAGGAACCTTGTCGAGGTCTCCTCGCTCGGGGGCGTCCTCGACTGGCGGCGGGCCGAACCGGCAAGCCGCGCCGATCTCTTGCGAATCCATCCGGAGGGCTACATCGACCGGTTCAGGGCGATGTCGGATGCAGGCGGCGGCGACATGGGCGAAGAGGCGGGCTTTTCGCGCGGCGGGTTCGAGATTGCCGCGCTTTCGGCAGGTCTTGCCGCGCGCGGCATGTCCGAGGTGATGTCGGGGCGCCTTCAGAACGCCTATGTCCTCTCGCGCCCGCCGGGCCACCACTGTCTGCCAGACAAGGGGATGGGGTTCTGCCTGCTGGCCAATATCCCGATCGGGCTTGAAGCCCTGCGGGCAGAGTGCGGGCCACTGCGCGCCGCGGTCCTTGACTGGGACGTGCACCATGGCAACGGGACCGAGGCAATCTATTACGACCGGCCCGACACGCTGACCATCTCGCTGCATCAGGAAGCCTGCTATCCGACCGACACCGGCCATGCCGGCGACCGAGGCGCGGGGCAGGGGATGGGTGCGAACCTCAACATCCCGCTCCTGCCGGGGTCGGGCCATCGGGCCTATCTCGACGCGATGGAGCTTCTGGTGGCGCCGGCGCTGCGCGCCTTCCGGCCCGACATCATCGTCGTGGCCTGCGGCCTCGATGCCAATGCGCTAGACCCCCTCGCGCGGATGCTTGCGCATTCCGAGACGTTCCGGGCACTGACGCGGGAGACGAAGGCGCTGGCGGAGGAGCTTTGCGACGGGCGCCTCGTGGTGGTGCACGAGGGTGGCTATTCCGAAGCCTATGTGCCCTTCTGCGGTCTTGCCGTGATCGAGGAACTGGCGGGCCACCGGACCGCGGTGATCGATCCGTTCCTTGCGCTTCTCGAAGAGCAACAGCCGCCCGAGGACATGATCGCGCTGCAGCGCCGGCGCCTTGAGGCACAGGTGCGCGCGGTCTTCGGAGGCTGAGGCGTCAGAGGCCGAGCTTCTTCGCGACCAGATCGTTGACGGCGGCGGGGTTGGCCTTGCCGCCGGTCGCCTTCAGCACCTGCCCCACGAACCACCCTGCAAGCTTGGGGTTGGCCCTGGCCTTTTCCACCTGCGCGGGGTTCGCCGCGATCACCTCGTCCACCGCCGCCTCGATAGCGCCGGTGTCGGTGACCTGCTTCATGCCGTGCTTCGCCGCCACCTCGGCCGGATCGCCGCCCTCGGTCCAGAGGATCTCGAAAAGGTCCTTGGCCATCTTGCCGGAAATCTCGCCCTTGGCGATGAGGTCAAGGACCCCGCCAAGCTGCGCCGCCGAGACAGGCGTCGTCTCGACCGTCAGGCCTTCCTTGTTGAGGCGGCCGAAAAGTTCGTTGATGACCCAGTTCGCGGCCTGCTTGCCGTCGCGGCCCTTCGCGACCTCCTCGAAGAAGGCGGCGTTCTCGACCTCGGCGGTCAGGACGTTCGCATCGTATTCGGTCATGCCGTAATCGGTCACGAACCGCGCCTTTTTCGCATCCGGCAGTTCGGGCATGGAGGCGGCGATGTCGTCGACCCAGGCCTGTTCGATCTCCAGCGGCAGGAGGTCGG
>JAGRDU010000042.1 GCA_020446905.1 Paracoccaceae bacterium
TGCAATTCGCCCGACTTGTAGACCCCGACCGCGACAGCGCGACCCTGGTAACTCGCCCAGGCCTCCTCGCCCCAGTCGACGTCCGAGGCGATGACCATGCCGGGGTTGCCGTTCCTCAGGCGCGCGGCGCCCTCGGGTGTCGCCTTCAGTTCCGGCAGAACGGCCAGACCGACCTCCAGAGGCAGAAGCCGCGCCTCCAGTGCCTCGGTTTTCGCCTCGGCATCGATCTGCTCGATTCGCACGCCGTCCGAGGCCTCGAACGGCCCCGACCATTCGCGGCGGAGCCAGAGGACATGACCAAGGCAGCCGAGTGCGCGGCCGAGGTCGCGGGCGATGGAGCGGACATAGCCGCCCTTGCCGCAGACCATTTCCAGTTCGACCGTATCCGCATCGGGCCGCGCCAGCATCTCGAGGCTCTCGACCCAGAGCGGGCGGGCGGCGAGGTCCATTTCCTCACCCTCGCGCGCGAGTGCATAGGCACGTTCCCCGTCCACCTTCACGGCCGAGAATTGCGGCGGGACCTGCATGATCTCGCCCCTGAACGGCGCCAGCGCGGTACGAATCGCATCGACTGAAGGGCGCGCGGCGGTGGTCTCGATCACCTCGCCCTCGGCATCGTCGGTATTCGTCGCCGCCCCAAGGCGCACCGCGAACCGGTAGCATTTCAGCGCGTCGGTGATGAAGGGCACGGTCTTCGTCGCCTCGCCCAGCGCGACCGCCAGAACCCCGGTCGCCGCCGGGTCGAGCGTGCCCGCATGGCCCGCCTTCTTCGCGTCCAGCGCCCAGCGAACCTTGTTCACGACCGAGGTCGAGGTCATGCCCGCCGGCTTGTCGACGACCAGCCAGCCCGAAATGTCGCGGCCCTTCTTGCGTGCCATGGCGTCCTCACTTGCCCGAAGGGCCGCGTGCTAGCGAAGTCGGCCGCGCGCGTCAACCGGAGGGGCTGGTAAGCGCGACGATGGGACCCATGGGAAAGCCGAAATCCTCGCGGTGCAGCTCGGGCGCGTAGAGGCGCGATATATTGCCGTCGAAATAGAGCGCGTCCGGCGTTCTCAGGACATCGCGAAAGAACCGCGCGAAGGCGTGAAAGTTCACGGGCGCGTTCGAAATGACGAAAAAGGCGCGCAATCCGTCCGCCGATACCCCGACGCCATTACGTATGTAGCGGGAACCCGAGCCGGCAAGGAACCGGGGATGCAGCGCCCCGTCAATCACAAGCATCGGCCCCGACTGCGTCGCAAAGCGGCAGGCCGGCGCGGCGGCGCGATAGCCGCGCGTCTCGATCACGGCGAAGCCTTCGGGGCGGATGCAGAAGACGCCGTTGGGAACGAGGCCGAAGTTGCCGGGGCCGGCGGCGGTGACCAGACGGCTCGCTTCGGCCCCGTCCTCGACGTAAAGGCCGACCGGCCGGCGGTCGGGGTGATACATGCCGGCATTCATCGCGAAGACGACCTGCCGTCCGTCCCGGGCGACGAGCGAGGAGAGACGCTCGAACGTGCCGAGCAGGGCGCCCTCCGCATCGTCGAGATAGAGCCTCAGATCCTCGCCGGCGGCGGCCTCGCAGACGGTGTAGGGAACCTCCTCGAAGACCGCGTCGCGGCAGGCGCCGGCGAGCGCGGTGCCACCGGTCGCGAGGACCGCGAGAAGGCTAGCCCAGAGTGTCGTCATCGTCCGGTTTCGCAAGATCGCGCTGGACACGCTCGTCCGCGAGCAGCGCCCGCGTCCGGTCCATCCGGTCGAACGTGTCGTCGAGAACGAACCTCAGCTCGGGCGCGAACTTGAGGTTCACCGCCTTGGCGACATGGTGGCGCAGCTCGCCCTTCGACTTGTTGAGCGCGCGCAGCGCCTCCTCGGCGCCCTGACCGCCGAGCGGCAGGACATAGGCGGTCGCGACACCGAGATCGGCCGAGACTCGCACCTCGCCGACCGTGATCGACATCGCGCGCAACGCGTCGGAATGCACCTCTCCGCGCTGCAGCACCTCCGAAAGGGTGCGGCGGATCAGCTCGCCCACGCGAAGCTGGCGGTTGGACGGGCCGGCGCCCCCGGAAAAGCGGTTCTGTGCCATGCCCCCGATCTAATGGACCGGCGCCGTGCCCGCAACGGGGCTTTGCCAAGCCGGCCTCTGCGGGCTAAGGAATGCCGAACCCGTGATGGAGGCGCCCATGACCATGCTCACCGACCTGCCCGGACTTGTCGTCACCGGCGTCTCGGGACGCATGGGCCAGATGCTGGTCCGCACCATCGCCGCCTCGGACCGCGCGCGGCTTGTCGGTGCGGTCGAGCGCGCGGGGCACCCCTGGGTGGGCCGCGACCTTGGCGAGGCGATGGGCGGGGCGGCGATCGGGGTCACCGTGACCGACGATCCGCTGGAGGCCTTCGCGAAGGCAAATGGCGTGATCGACTTCACCGCGCCGGCCGCGACTGTGGAGTTCGCCGCATTGGCGGCACAGGCGCGCGCCGTCCATGTGATCGGCACGACGGGCCTGGAAGAGGTGCATCTGGAGAAGATCCGCGCCGCCGCGCGCCATGCGGTCATCGTCCGGGCCGGCAACATGAGCCTTGGCGTGAACCTGCTGGTCCGGCTGGCGGAAAAGGTGGCGCGCGCGCTCGACGCCGACTGGGATGTGGAGATCGTCGAGGCGCATCACCGGATGAAGGTCGATGCGCCCTCGGGCACGGCGCTGATGCTGGGCGAGGCGGCGGCGCGGGGCCGGGGGATCAACCTGCCGGATGTCCGCGACGCCGCGCGCGAAGGGATCACCGGCGCGCGGGACCGCGGGCATATCGGGTTCTCGGCCATTCGCGGCGGCGACATCGTGGGCGAGCATGACGTGATCTTTGCCGCCGATGGCGAGCGGATCGTGCTGCGGCACATCGCGACCGATCGGGCGATCTTTGCCCGCGGCGCGCTGAAAGCCGCGCTTTGGGGGCAGGACAGGAAGCCCGGCGAGTATGACATGATGGATGTGCTCGGCCTTTGAGGGCGGGCCGTCCCGGGGGGCATCGAGCCCCCGCTCGCCGGGGCCGCGCGGGGCGCGCGGCCGGGCTCAGAAATCGACGGCGATGCCCTTCTTTTCCCAGTCGCCGAAGCGGACGGGTTCGGGGCCGTTGCGGCCACCGAGTTCCGGCGGCAGGTCCTGCGCTCTGGCGGTGCGGCGGCGTTCCTCGGCTTCGGCCAGCGCGCGCCTGGCGGCCTCCGGCAGGTCTTGCTTCGGCGCATCGGTCATCGGCGTCGTCCTTGTCTCGCGGCGTGAGGCTGATATAGGGCCGTGCGGCGGGCAGGGCAACCGGAGCGGGCGATGGCGGCGATGACGGCGAGACGGGCGGCGGCGCGGCTTCTGGCCGGCGTGACGGAGGCCCGCGTGCCGCTTTCGGACCAGATCGCGGGGGGCGCGCTCGACGCCCTAGCGCCCGCCGACCGAGCGCGCGCGCAGCGCCTGGCGCTGGCGACCCTGCGCAATCTCGGGCGGGCGGATGCCGAACTGAAGCCGCATCTGAGAAGGCAGCCACCGCCGGAGGTGCGCGCGATCCTGCAGCTCGCCGTCGCCGAAATGCTGGGCGAGGGCGCGGCGCCGCATGGCGTCGTCTCTGAAGCCGTCAGCGCGGTGCGCGCGCTGGGGCGGAGCGGCGAGCGTCTTGCGCCGATGGCGAACGCGGTTCTGCGCCGGGTGGGCGAGGCCGGCGGGACGATCTGGGCGCGGCGCGAGGCCGACCCGCTGCCGGGCTGGCTGCGCGGTCGCCTGATGTCGGCCTGGGGCAAGAAGGCGGTCATCGCGATGGAGGCGGCGCAGTCGGCGGGGGCGCCCCTCGACCTGACGCCGAAGGACGGGGACGCGGCCGCGCTTGCGGCACGGGTCGGCGGCGTGGCCCTGCCGACCGGATCGGTCCGCATTGCGGGTCCGGTGCAGGTGTCGGAGCTTCCGGGCTATGCTTCCGGCGACTGGTGGGTGCAGGACGCCGCCGCGGCGATGCCGGCACGGGTCCTGGCGGCGGTCAAGGGCGAGCGTGTCCTCGACCTTTGCGCCGCGCCCGGTGGCAAGACGCTGCAGCTTGCCGCCGCCGGGGCCGAGGTCATCGCGCTTGATCTTTCGGCGCCGCGCATGGCGCGCCTGTCCGAGAACCTCGCGCGCTGCGGCCTTGGTGCCGAAGCCATCGTCGCCGATGCGCTGACCTGGCAGGGCGGACCCTTCGACGCGATCCTTCTCGACGCGCCCTGTTCGGCGACCGGCACGATCCGCCGCCACCCCGACCTGCCCTTCGTGCGCGATGCCTCAGGGCTGAAGGAGATCGTCGCGCTGCAGGCGGCGATGCTCGACCACGCCGTCACGCTTCTGAGGCCGGGCGGGCGGCTTGTTTTTGCGACCTGCTCGCTTCTGCCCGAGGAGGGCGAGCGGCAGGCCGAGGGCGCGCTGGCGCGGCACCCCGTCCTGATCGCCGATGCCGGGGCGCTGGCCCTGCCCGGAGTGGAGCCGGACTGGATCGGTACGGCGGGCCTGCGTCTGCGGCCCGACTACTGGCCGGAGCAGGGCGGAATGGACGGCTTCTTCGTCGCGGCCTTTCGCCGTTCGGACGGCTGAAGGGCCATTCCCCCGTGACAGGGCAGGGGCCTGCCGGTATCCTGCCGCCGGGCGGCAGCCCCGGAGCCAACCGGGGACCGGCAGGCAGGCAAGAACACTGAAGGATCGGCAGGTGGGGCGTTCTGGACAGGGACAGGTGGGTGCCATGCACCGGCTGCACGCGCGGCTGGCCGCGCTTGCGCGTCCCGCGACCGGGTTCGTCAGCCAGCCCGAGCCGAAATCCATCGGCTCCTTCGCGCGCGGCCGCCAGCTGACCGGGGGCAATTTCCTTTTCGCGGGTTTCCTCATCGAGGGGCGCGAGAAGTCGATCTGGGACCTGCCGATCCCCGACCCGAGGTTCGAGGAGGAGCTGCACGGCTGCGCCTGGCTTGACGACCTTGCCGCGGTGGCCGACCCCGCCGCCCGCAAGAAGGCGCAGGCCTGGGTCTTCGACTGGATCGCCCGCTACGGGCGCGGCGCCGGGCCGGGCTGGACGCCGGACCTGACGGGCCGGCGCCTGATCCGCTGGATCAACCACGCGCTTCTCCTCCTCAACGGCCGGAGCCGGGCGGAGTCGGACGCCTATTTCCGCTCGCTCGGCCGCCAGACGATCTTCCTGTCGCGCCGCTGGCAGGCGGCCGCGCCCGGCCTGCCGCGTTTCGAGGCGCTGACCGGCCTCATCTACGCGGGCCTTGCCCTGACGGGGATGGAGCGCCATGTCGCGCCGGCCGCCACCGCGCTTGCCCGCGACTGCGTGCTCGAGATCGATGCCGAGGGCGGCATCCCGACCCGCAATCCCGAGGAACTGCTTGAGGTCTTCACGCTGCTGACCTGGGCGGCGGGCGCGCTGAACGATGCCGGGCGGATGCCGCAGGACGCGCATCTTGACGCGATCCATCGCATTGCCCCGACGCTCCGCGCGCTCCGTCACGCCGATGGCGGGCTGGCCCGGTTCCACGGCGGCGGCCGCGGCGCCGAGGGGCGGCTTGATCAGGCGCTGGCCTCGGCCGGGGGCAAGGCGCTGACGGCGCAGGGGCTTGCCATGGGCTACGCGCGCCTCGCGGCCGGGCGCACCACGGCGATCGTCGATGCCGCCGCCCCGCCGCGCGGGCGCGCCTCGTGGAACGCACATGCCTCGACGTTGGCGATGGAACTGACCTCGGGCCGCCGTCCGATCGTCGTCAATTGCGGCTCGGGCATCAGCTTCGGCCCCGACTGGCGGCGGGCGGGGCGCGCGACGCCCTCGCATTCCACGCTCTGCATTCACGGCTTTTCGTCGTCCCGCTTCGGCGCATCGGGCCTTTTGCCTTCGCCCCGGGGAGAGTTCACCGATGCCCCCGACCAGGTCTGGGCGCAGCCCGAGGAAGACCGCGCGGGGCATCGGCTCATGGCAGGGCACAACGGCTATGTGCCGACCCATGGGCTAACCCATATCCGGCAGGTCATGCTCTCGGCCGACGGCCGCGCGATCGCCGGAGAGGATACGCTCGGCGCCATGACGGTGGCTGACCGCCGCCGCTTCGAGACGATCATGGAGCGGACGAAACAGGCGGGCGTGCCGTTTTCGCTGCGGTTTCACCTGCACCCGGATGTCGATTGCGCGCTCGACCTCGGGGACACCGCCGTCTCGCTCGCGCTCAAGTCGGGCGAGATCTGGATCTTCCGCCATGACGGGGTGGCGGACCTCGCCCTCGAACCCTCGGTCTATCTCGAAAGCGGGCGGCTGAAGCCGCGCGCCACGAAACAGATCGTTCTTTCGGCCAAAGTCGTCGATTACGCCTGCCAGTTGGGCTGGACCTTCGCGAAGGCTCAGGATACGCCCACGGCCATCCGCGATACCTATCGCGACGACGACCCCGCGACCGAGTGAAGGACGACATCCCGTGACCGACGCCGCCCGCCTGGCCCCCTTGAGCCGCGCGCTCATCTCCGTTTCCGACAAGTCCGGCCTTCTGCCCTTCGCGCGCGAGCTTGCCGCGCGCGGGGTCGAGCTTCTGTCGACCGGCGGCACTTCGAAGATGCTGCGCGACGCGGGCCTTGCGGTCCGCGATGTCGCCGATCTGACCGGCTTCCCCGAGATGATGGACGGGCGGGTGAAGACATTGCACCCGAAGGTGCACGGCGGCCTTCTGGCGCTGCGGGGTGACGCGGGGCACATCGCCGCGATGAAGGAACACGGGATCGAGGCGATCGACCTTCTGATCGTCAATCTCTACCCCTTCGAGGCAACCGTGGCGGCCGGCGCGGACTACGACACCTGCATCGAGAACATCGACATCGGCGGGCCCGCGATGATCCGCGCCGCCGCCAAGAACCACGCCTTCGTCAGTGTGGTGACGGATGTCGAGGACTATGCCAGCGTGCTGGCCGAACTCGATGCCCATGACGGGCAGACGACGCTGGCCTTCCGCCAGACCCTCGCACAGCGTGCCTACGCCCGCACCGCCGCCTATGACGCGGCGGTGTCCACCTGGATGGCGGGCGCCATCGGCGAAGTGGCCCCGCGCCGCCGCGCCTTTGCCGGAACGCTGGCGCAGACGCTGCGGTATGGCGAGAACCCGCACCAGTCGGCGGCGTTCTACACCGACGGCACCAACCGCGCCGGGGTTGCCACCGCGAAGCAGTGGCAGGGCAAGGAGCTCAGCTACAACAACATCAACGACACCGACGCGGCGTTCGAGCTGGTGGCCGAATTCGCGCCCGCCGATGCGGCGGCCTGCGCGATCATCAAGCACGCGAACCCCTGTGGCGTTGCCCGGGGCGAGACGCTGCTCGAGGCCTACAAGCGCGCCTATGACTGCGACCGCACCTCGGCCTTCGGCGGCATCGTTGCGCTGAACCGACCGCTGGACGCCGCAACGGCCGAGGAGATCTGCCAGATCTTCACCGAGGTCGTGATCGCGCCGGAGGCCGACGACGCGGCCAAGGCGATCTTCGCCGCCAAGAAGAACCTGCGCCTTCTGACCACCGGCGCGCTACCCGATCCCGGCGCCTCGTGGCTGACCTACCGGCAGGTCTCGGGCGGTTTCCTCGTGCAGGACCGCGACAACGGGTTCGTGCGCGCGGCCGATCTGAAAGTCGTCACGAAACGCGCCCCGACCAAGGCAGAACTGGCCGACCTTCTCTTCGCCTGGAAAGTCGCCAAGCACGTCAAGTCCAACGCCATCGTCTACGTCAAGGACGGCGCGACCGTGGGGGTCGGCGCCGGCCAGATGAGCCGCGTCGACAGTACCCGCATTGCCGCCCGCAAATCCGCCGACATGGCCGAGGCGCTGGGCCTTGCGGAGCCGACGGTCAAGGGATCGGTCGTCGCCTCCGACGCCTTCTTCCCCTTCCCGGACGGCCTTCTGACCGCTGCCGAGGCCGGCGCGACGGCGGTGATCCAGCCCGGCGGGTCGATGCGCGACGCCGAGGTGATCGCGGCGGCGGATGCGGCGGGCCTTGCCATGGTCTTCACCGGCCAGCGGCATTTCAGGCACTGAATGGCAATGCGGATGGTCACCAAGACCGCGCTCGCGGTCTTTGCGCTGGATCAGGCGACGAAATATGTCGTCGTGCACGGGCTTGACCTCTGGTCGCGTCAGAGAATCGACGTGCTGCCGCCCTGGCTCAGCTTCCGGATGGCGTGGAATCAGGGCATCAACTTCGGCCTCATGTCCAGCGACGGACCCCTCGTGCGCTATGCGCTGATCGCCATGGCGATCGCCATCGCGATCTGGGTCTGGCGCTGGGTCGCGCGCGAGCCGCATTCGGTCGCCGTCAAGGTCTCGGCCGGCGCGCTGATCGGCGGCGCGATGGGCAACATTCTGGATCGGCTCCTCTATGGCGCGGTGGCCGATTTCCTGAACATGTCGGTGCCCGGCTATGAAAACCCCTATTCTTTCAACGTCGCGGACGTGGCGATCTTCGTCGGCGCGCTTGGTCTCGTGCTCTTCACCGGGCGGGAGAAGACCCCGTGACGTCCCGTGAGAGTTACGCTAAACGGGAAGATGTCAGGTGAGGGAGCGATCCATGCGCATCAGGTTCGGTATCCGCGAGGCAGGGCTTCTTGCCCTTCTGGCGCTGACCGCCTGCGGCCGCCTTGCGGGCGAGGAAAAGGCCCCGCCGAAGCTGATGAACTTCAAGTCGCAAAGCCGCAGTCCGGATGAATTCGCCGTGCTGCCGACCAAGCCGCTGCAACTGCCCGAGGATCTTGCCGCGCTGCCGGCACCGACGCCGGGCGGCACGAACATCACCGACCCGACGCCGGATGCCGACGCCGTCGCGGCCCTTGGTGGCAACCCGAAGCTGCTTGAGCGGAACGGGGTGCCCGCAGGAAATGGCGGCCTCGTCTCCTACGCTGCGCGGTTCGGCCAATCCTCGGACATCCGTCAGGTGCTGGCCGCCGAGGACGAGGACTATCGCCGCAAGCACAACGGCCGCCTTCTTGAGCGGCTCTTCAACGTCACGGTCTATTTCCGCGCCTACCGGCCGATGTCGCTTGACCAGTATGCCGAGCTCGAACGCTGGCGCGCCGCCGGCGTACGTACCGTCGGCGCCCCGCCCGATCCCGAGGCGCGCTGAATCACCCTTTCGTCAACGCGGATACCCTTGCCTTGACCTCCCGGCAAAGGTCGTTACCTGTGACACCGTTGGACGGGAGAGACCCATGCTGAAACCCCTTCTCGGGTCGCTCGCGGCCGCTACCTTCGCGGTGTCCGCTGATGCAGGCGAGGTCACAAGCTTCACGCTTCCGAACGGCCTGGAGGCTGTCGTGATCGAGGATCATCGCGCCCCCGTCGTGGTGCAGATGGTCTGGTACCGCGCCGGGTCCGCTGATGAAAAGCCGGGCGTCTCGGGTGTCGCGCATTTCCTCGAACACCTGATGTTCAAGGGCACCGACGAGGTCCCGGGCGGCGAGTTCTCCAAGCGGGTCGAGGCGAACGGCGGCTCGGACAACGCCTTCACCTCCTACGATTACACCGCCTATTTCCAGCGCGTCGCGGCCGACCGTCTGGAGATGCTGATGCAGATGGAAGCCGACCGGATGCGGCACCTGAAGCTGACCGAGAACGACTGGCAGACCGAGCGCGAGGTCATCATCGAAGAGCGCAACCAGCGCACCGACAGCGACCCCGGCGCAATCTTTTCCGAACAGAGGCGTGCTGCGCAATATCTCAACCACCCCTACGGCACCCCGGTCATCGGCTGGCGCCCCGAGATGGAGGCGCTGACGCGCGAGAACGCGCTGGAGTGGTATCGCACCTACTACGCGCCGAACGACGCGGTTCTCATCGTCGCGGGCGATGTGAAACCGGACGAGGTGAAGGCGCTGGCCGAAAAGTACTACGGGCCGCTGGAACCCACCCCGGGCATTGGCCCCCGGGTCCGGCCGCAGGAGCCGCCGCAGCTTTCCGAACGGCGTATGACCTACACCGACCCGCGTGTCTCTCAGCCCTATGTCACGCGCAGCTACCTTGCCCCCGAACGTGATCCGGGCGACCAGAAGACGGCGGCGGCGTTGACGATCCTCGCCGACCTCCTCGGCGGCAGTTCGCAGACCTCGCTGATGGCCAAGGCGCTGCAGTTCGGCACGAAACAGGCGATCTATACCAACGCGAGCTATGACGGCACCTCCTATGACGACACGACCTTCAATCTCGCCATCGTCCCGGCCGAGGGGGTGACGCTGGATGCCGCGGAAAAGGCGATGGACGGGGTCATCGACGATTTTCTGAAGAACGGCGTCGATGCGGACCAGTTCGAGCGCGTGAAGACCCGCATCAAGGCCGCGATGATCTATGCAGAGGACGATGTGAACGGCCTTGCCCGCCGCTACGGCGAGGGGCTGACGACCGGCCTGACCATCGCCGATGTCGAGGCCTGGCCCGACATCCTGAACGCGGTGACCGAGGACGAGGTGATCGCCGCCGCGAAGATGGTCTTCGACCGCCGCCGCGCCGTCACCGGCTGGATGATGCCCGAGGGCGCGAAGGAGAGCATGGAATGATCCGGATCGCGCTTGCCGCCTGCCTCTCGCTTCTCGCCGCGCTGCCCGCCCGCGCGGTCGAC
Organism: Paracoccaceae bacterium; assembly: GCA_020446905.1. Classification (GTDB taxonomy): domain Bacteria; phylum Pseudomonadota; class Alphaproteobacteria; order Rhodobacterales; family Rhodobacteraceae; genus Albidovulum. Next base: position 10,611 of record JAGRDU010000042.1, read on the forward strand.
ATCCAGGAGGTGACCTCGCCCGGCGGCATCCACGCCTGGCTGGTCGAGGAGCATTCGATCCCCTTCACCGCGCTGGAGCTGAGGTTCGAGGGTGGCACCGCGCTCGATGCGCCGGGCAAGCGGGGCGCCACGCTGCTGATGATGGCGACGCTCGAGGAAGGCTCCGGCGATCTGGACAGCCAGCAGTTCGCCGAGGCGCGCGAGCGGCTCGCCGCCAGCTTCAGTTTCGATGCCTATGACGATGCCGCGACCGTCTCGGTCCAGATGCTGACCGAGAACCGCGACCGGGCCGTCGCGCTCCTGAAACAGGCGCTGACCGCCCCGAGATTCGATGCCGCCTCGATCGAGCGCGTGAAGGGCCAGGTCTCCTCGATCATCCGATCGGACGCGACCGACCCGAACAAGATCGCCACCCGCGCCTTCGATGTGCAGGCCTTTGGCGACCACCCCTATGGCTCCTCCCGCTTCGGCACGCTCGATAGCCTTGCCGGGCTCACCCGCGACGACCTTGTCGCCGCCAAGGCCGCCGTTCTGGCGCGCGACCGGATCTTCGTCTCGGCGGTCGGCGATATCACGCCCGATCAGCTCGGGATCATGCTGGATGACCTCCTCGGCGGATTGCCCGCGACCGGGGCCCCGATGCCGCCGCGGGCGGACCTTGGCCTGGAGGGTGGCGTCAGCGTGATCGACTTCGCCTCGCCGCAGTCGGTGGTGCTGTTCGGAGCCGGCGGGATCAAGCGCGACGATCCCGATTTCTTCGCCGCCTATATCCTCAACCACATCCTCGGCGGTGGCGGCTTTGCCTCGCGCCTCATGGACGAGGTGCGGGAAAAGCGCGGGTTGACCTATGGCGTCTCGACCTGGCTCGCGCCGATGGACCTTGCCGAGATCTGGCAAGGGTCGTTTTCCTCCGCGAACGAGAAGGTGGCCGAGGCGATCACGGTCGTGCGCGACGTCTGGACCGATGTCGCGGCAAACGGCGTGACCGAGGCGGAGCTGGAGGCCGCGAAGACCTATCTTACCGGCTCTTATCCCTTGCGCTTCGACGGCAATGGCCCGATTGCGAACATGCTGGTCGGGCTGCAGGCCGAACGGCTTCCGATGAGCTACGTGAACGACCGCAACGCCTATATCGAGGCGGTCACGCTCGCGGATATCAGGCGCGTGGCCCAGCGGCTCATGGATGCGGATGCGCTGCGCTTTGTCGTGGTCGGTCAGCCGGTCGGGGTCGCTGCGACGGACTGACGGCCAAAGCCCGCCGCCGCGTCCCGCTGCCCTTTTCCGAATCCCCCGGCCCTGCTAAACCTAGTGGGATGAACGCCGAAAGCCCCCATATCCTGCCGGATCGCCCCCAGATCCGGCAGCTCGATGAAGCTGCCGTCAACCGTATCGCGGCCGGCGAGGTGGTCGAACGCCCGGCCTCTGCGGTCAAGGAACTGGTCGAGAACGCGCTCGACGCCGGCGCACGGCGGATCGAGGTGGCCTATGCGGATGGCGGCAAGACGCTGATCCGCGTGACCGACGACGGCTGCGGCATGACGGCCGGCGACCTGCCGCTGGCGCTTTCGCGCCATGCGACGTCCAAGATCGACGGCAGCGATTTGCTGAACATCCGGTCCTTCGGGTTCCGGGGCGAGGCGCTGCCCTCGCTCGGAGCCGTCGGGCGGCTGAAGATCACCTCGCGCGCGGCGGGCCATGACGCGGCGGAGATCGCCGTCTCGGGCGGACGGATGGAACCGGTGCGCCCCGCCGCGCTGACACGCGGTACGGTGGTCGAGCTGCGCGACCTTTTCTACGCCACCCCGGCGCGGCTGAAGTTCCTGCGCTCCGACCGGGCCGAGGCGCAGGCGATCCGCGACGTGGTGCAGCGGCTGGCGATGGCCGAACCCTATGTCACCTTCACCCTGAGCGACGTCTCGGGCGGCGGTGAGGGCAGGGTGCTCCTCCGTGCCGACGGCGAGCAGGGCGAGTTGTTCGACGCGCTCGGCGCCCGGCTGCGCAGGGTCCTCGGAGCCGAATTCGCCGACAACGCCCTGCCGATCGACGCCGAACGCGAGGGCATCCGTCTGACCGGCTTTGCCGCCCTGCCGACCTATTCGCGCGGTGCGGCGGTGGAGCAGTTCCTTTTCGTCAACGGCCGCCCGGTGCGTGACAAGCTGCTGATCGGCGCTCTGCGCGCGGCCTATATGGATGTCCTTTCCCGCGACCGGCACCCGGCGGCCGTGCTGAACCTTGTCTGCGACCCCGAGCGCGTGGACGTGAACGTCCACCCCGCCAAGGCCGAGGTGCGGTTCCGCGAGCCGGGCGTCGCGCGGGGCCTCATCGTCTCGGGCCTGCGCCATGCGCTCGCCGAGGCCGGGCACCGCGCGTCCTCGACCGTCGCGGGGATGACCCTTGGCGCCATGCGGCCCGAACCTGCCGCGCCGCGCATCTACCAGATGGACCGCCCGTCACAGACTGCCTTGCGCGCGTCCTACGCCGCGCAGGCGCCGCTGACGCCGGAACTCGCCGAAGCCACGGCGCGATATGAACCCGCGCCAGTGATCGAGGAGGCCCCCGAGGATCACCCCCTCGGCGCCGCCCGCGCGCAGGTGCACGAAAACTACATCATCGCCCAGACCGCCACCGGCATGGTGATCGTGGATCAGCACGCCGCGCATGAGCGGCTTGTCTACGAACGGCTGAAGCGCCAGCGTGACGCGACCGGCGTCGCGGCGCAGGCTCTGCTGATCCCTGAAATCGTGGACCTCTCGGAAAGCGACGCGCAGCTTCTCCTCGACCATGCGGAGGCGCTGAAGGCCCTCGGGCTCACGCTCGAACCCTTCGGCGGCGGCGCCATCGCCGTGCGCGAAACCCCGGCGCTTCTGGGCGAAGTGAACGCCGCAGCGCTCCTCCGCGATATCCTCGACGAACTCCACGACCTCGGCTCCAGCCAGAAGCTGCTGTCGAAGATCGACGCGGTGCTTTCCCGCATGGCCTGCCACGGCTCGATCCGCTCCGGCCGCCGGATGCGCTCCGAAGAGATGAACGCACTTCTGCGCGAGATGGAGGCGACGCCGATGTCCGGCCAGTGCAATCACGGACGGCCGACCTATGTCGAGCTGAAGCTTTCCGATATCGAGCGGCTTTTCGGACGCACATGATCACGATCTACGGCCAGACCTATGCGCTTGACGATCCCGTCGTCCTTGCCGTCCTCGGGGCGGCAGGGCTGGTGCTTTTGCTCTTCGTCCTGCTGATCGTCACCCTCCGTGCCGCCTCGCGTTCGGCGAAGATGACGGAGCCGATGACCTATCACCTCAGCCAGCTTGGCAATCGCGTGCAGTCGCTGTCCGAAGGGCAGGAACGGCTTGCCGGGGGCCTCACGCATGTATCGGAGGCGCAGGCCTCCTCGCAGACCAAGGTGCTGCACCTGATGGAGCAGCGCCTCGCCGAGGTGTCGCGCGGGATGAACGAGAGCCTTCATGGCACCGCGACCCGCACCGCACGATCGCTGGGTGAGTTGCAGCAACGGCTGGAGACGATCGACAAGGCACAGGCGAATATCGAGAAGCTGTCGGGCAACGTTCTTGGCCTGCAGGACATCCTGTCGAACAAGCAGACCCGTGGCGCCTTCGGGGAAATCCAGCTGAATGACCTTGTGCGCAAGGCGATGCCACCAGACGCATTTACAATGCAGGCGACTCTTTCGAACGGACGCCGCGCCGATTGCCTGATCCATCTGCCGAACCCGCCGGGTCCGATCGTCATCGACTCGAAGTTCCCGCTGGAAGCCTACGAGATGCTGAGGCGAGCGGAGAACCAGTCGCAGCTGATCGAGGCGCAGCGCAGCCTGCGCATTGCCGTCCGCAGTCACATCAAGGCGATTTCCGAGAAATACATCCTTGAGGGCGAGACGGCTGACGGCGCGCTGATGTTCCTGCCCTCCGAGGCGGTCTATGCCGAGCTGCATGCGAACTTCCCCGAACTGGTGCGCGAGGGGTTCGATGCCCGCGTCTGGATCGTCTCACCCACCACCTGCATGGCGACGCTGAACACGATGCGCGCCGTGCTGAAGGATGCGCGGATGCGCGAGCAGGCGGGCGCGATCCGGGCGACCCTGCGCCAGCTTCACCGCGACGTGGAGCTTGTGGTGGAGCGGGTCGGCAAGCTGGAGACCCACTTCCAGCAGGCCCGCGCCGATATCGAGGGGATCGGCACGGCGGCGGAGCGCGCTGGCAAACGCGCGGCGAAGCTCGACAATTTCGACTTCGAGGAACTGGCGCCGGACGAGGACGGCCCGCGCGTCGTGCCTTTGAAGAAACCCTGACCACGCCATATTCCCGGCCGATTTGAACGTTACGCCCTGCGCGACAATCAGGCAGGGCGAACAATGCACGATACCGAAACAAGAACAGTTGGCACCGCCTGGGCCATCCCGGCGCTCTTCACGCTGACGATCTTCCTCTCGGCGTCGCTACTCTTCTTCGTCCAGCCGCTTTTCGCCAAGATCGTGCTACCGCAGATCGGTGGCGCGCCCGCCGTCTGGACGACGGCGATGCTGTTCTTCCAGACCGTCCTGCTGCTGGGCTATCTCTACGCCCATCTCGTGACGCGTTATCTTCCCGTTGCTGCGCAGCTTGCCCTGCACCTTCTCCTCTGGGCCGCCGCGCTGGCCTTCCTGCCGCTCGCGATCCCCGAGGGCTGGACCTATGACCCGGCGGTTCCCGCCGCCTGGCAGACGCTGACGCTTTTTGCGCTGGGCGTCGGGCTGCCTTTCGCGGTCCTCTCGGCCAACGCCCCCCTCATCCAGTTCTGGTATGCGCGGAGCGACGGGCCGTCGGCCGAGGACCCGTATTTCCTTTATGGCGCGTCGAACCTTGGCTCGCTCGCCGCGCTTCTGGCCTTCCCGCTCATCGCCGAGCCGCTTCTGGGCGCGACCCGCATCGGCGCCCTCTGGGCGGCGGGGTTCGTCGCACTGGGCGGGTTCCTTCTTCTCAGCGGACTCAGCGCGGCGCGGGGGCAGTCCGCCACGCGCACGGCGACCGACACGCCAGCCATGCCCGTCACCGCCGGGCAGATCGGCCGCTGGCTGGTCCTCGCCTTCGTGCCGTCCTCGATGATGCTGGCGGTGACGACGAAGATCAGCACCGATATCGGGGCGATGCCGCTCGTCTGGGTGGTGCCGCTCGCACTTTATCTTCTGACCTTCGTGCTGACCTTCACGCAGCGGCCCCTGATCGCCACGCCCGCACTGCGGATTGCCTATCTTGGCGCACTCGGCGTTCTCGGCGCCGTCTTCGCGGGGATCACCGGCGCGCATGTCGGCCTCTGGGGTGTCGCGGGACTGGTCGTCGCTTTCCTCGTCGTCGCGCTTTATGCGCACCGCCTGCTCTACGAGGCGCGCCCGGACGGGAGGCACCTGACGCTCTTTTACCTCGTCATGTCGGTGGGCGGAGCGCTCGGCGGGTTCTTCAACTCGATCCTCGCACCGATCCTCTTCGACAGCCTCGCCGAAGGCGGCGTCACGACGCTTGTCGCGGCGACCCTGGTCCTCAGCGCCCGGATGCGGCCGACGCGCGCTTCAGCGCTGCGCGGCATCGCGGTCGGCAGCCTCGCCGCCGCGCCGCTCGCCGTCCTTGCCTTCGGCGCCGCCGACTGGCTGACCCTCAAGCTGACGATGTTCGCCCTTGCCGCCGCCGTCGCGATCCTCCTCCGCCGCACCTTGCCCGCTGCCGCCATCGCCGCCGGGATCGTCACCCTGACCGGCACTTACCTGATCCCGACCGGAGACCTCTTCCGCGACCGCAGCTTCTTTGGCACCCACCGGGTGATGGAGGCCGACGGGATGCGGCAATACGCCAACGGCACAACGTTGCACGGCGCCGAACGTCTGATCGACCTTGGCCGCACCCGGCCCGAGCCGCAGTTCTACTACCACCGGAACGGCCCGATGGCGCAGGTCCTGACCTCGGCCATCGGCGCGAAGGCGGCCCGCGTCGGCATCGTCGGCCTCGGGGTCGGCGCCCTCTCGTGCTACGCCCGGCCGGGGCAGGACTGGACCTTCTACGAGATCGACGGCGCGGTGGACCGCATCGCCCGCGACCCTTCGCTGTTCACCTTCGTCAGCGCTTGCGCGCCGGACGCGCCGACGCGCCTCGGTGACGCGCGCATGATCCTCGCGCGGGAAGGGGACCAGCCGCGTTACGACCTTCTGGTGATCGACGCCTATGGGTCGGATTCGGTGCCGATGCACCTGACGACGCTCGAGGCAATGCGGCTTTACATGGACCGGCTGACCCCGGACGGGGTGCTCCTCTACCACATCTCGAACCGCTACTATGCCATCGAACGCCCGCTTGCGCGCAGTGCCGAGGCGCTGGGCCTGACCGCGCGGCTGCAGGACTACGCGGGCAATGAGGCCGCTGACCCGGGTGATACCCCCTCGCGCGTCGTCATGCTGGCGCGGAGCGCGGCGGCGCTGGGCGCGCTGACCGGTGACCCGCGCTGGCAGGCACTTCAGGCCGACGGTGGCCCTGTCTGGACCGACGATTTCGCGAACCTGCTGTCGATCCTGAAGTAGGCAGGGCGCTGCCCTTATCGCGAGGGGCGGCGACGTGGCCTATTCGTCTTTGACCCGGAACACCGCCAGATAGAGCGCTGGCACGAAGACCAGCGTGATGACCGTGCCGGCGATGATACCGCCCATCATCGCGTAAGCCATCGGCCCCCAGAACACCTGCCGCGCGATCGGGATGAGGGCAAGGCTTGCCGCCGCCGCCGTCAGAAGGATCGGCCGCGCGCGGGCGTCGGAGGCCTCGAACACGGCGTCGCGCACCGGACGCCCCGCCGCCCTCAAGACCTCGATCTCGTCCACAAGGATGATCGAGTTGCGAATCAGGATGCCGATCAGCGCCAGCACGCCAAGGATCGCGACAAAGCCGAGCGGCGCCCCCGAGGGGACCAGCGCCGCGACGACGCCGATCAGGCCGAGGGGCGCAGCGCAGAGGACGACGAAGGTCAGCCGGAAGCCCTGCACCTGCATCATGATGAGCGTCACCATGATGAGGATCATCAGCGGAACGACCGCCGCGATGGGCGCCTGGCTTTTCGCGCTTTCCGCAACCGATCCCCCCAGCGCGAGTGTCATTCCCGCCGGCAGGGACGCCTCGAACTCCGCGATCTTCGGCGCCAGCGCCTTCACCAGTGTATCAGGCTGATCCTTGGTCGCGATCGCGCCCTTGACGGTGATCGTCGGCATCCTGTTGCGCTGGTGGATCACCGGCTGTTCGGTCCCGTAATCGAACGTCGCGAGCGAGCGGAGCGGGATCGCGGTTCCGCTTGGCGTCGAAAGCTGCAAGCCAGCCAGCGCCTCGACCGAGGTGCGCGAGGCTGCGTCTCCGCGCGCGACGATGTCGACAAGATACGTGCTGTCTCGAAGCTGCGTCACCGTCCTGCCGTCATAGATCGTCGACAGCGCCGCGGCGATGTCGCTGGGCGAGATGCCGAGCTGGCGCGCCTTGTCCTGCAGGACATTGACCTTCACCACGCGCGCCGGTTCGTTCCAGTCCATCACGATGTTGATGAGCCGCTCGTCCGTTCCCATCAGCGCGGCCAATTCACGCGCCTTGTCGCGCAAGGGCCCGATCTCGGAGCCGCTCAGCCGGTACTGCACCGGCCGTCCGACCGGCGGGCCGATGTCGAGAAGTTTCACATAGAGGTCGACGCCCGGAAACTCGCGCGCGGCGATCTCGCGCAACTCGGCCCTGAGGGCGTTGCGCGCCTCGACCGAGGGCGTCTGGATCACGATCTGGCCCATGTTCGGCCCCGGCGTCGGGACATCATAGGCCAGCAGGAAGCGCGGTGCGCCGCGCCCGACATAGGTCGACCAGAAAAGGACCTTGTCGTTGTCTTTCAGGTGGCTCTCCATCCGCGCCATCTCGTCCGAGGTGGCGCCGATGGCCGCGTTCTGTGGCAGCGCGAAATCGAGGATCAGCTCGGGCCGGTCCGAGTTCGGGAAGAACTGGTTCTCGACAAAGCGCATCCCGAAGATCGAAAGGCCGAAGACCGCGAGGGTGAGGCCAATGGTGGCCCAGCGGAACCGCATGGCGAGCCTGAGGACCCGGTGAAACGCCCGCCTGAACCGGCCCGGCGTGTGGTCGTGATCGGCCATATGCGCAGGCAGGAAGGTAACGCCGAGAAGCGGAGCGAACAGTACTGCGACGATCCACGAGATGATCAGCGAAACCGCAATTACCACGAAGAGCGAGAAGGTGAACTCGCCGGCGGCCGAATTGTTGAGCCCGACCGGGATGAACCCCGCGACGGTCACGAGTGTGCCGGTCAGCATCGGGAAGGCGATGGAGGTCCAGGCATAGGACGCGGCCTTGCCGAGGCTTTCGCCCTTCTCCAGCCGCGAGATCATCGTCTCGATCGCGATCATGGCATCGTCCACGAGCAGTCCGAGCGCGATGATGAGGGCGCCAAGCGAGATGCGTTGAAGCGTGAAGCCCGCATAGTCGAGGATCACGAAGGTGATGGCGAGGACGAGGGGAATGGTCAGTGTGACGACAAGTCCCGCGCGCATTCCGAGCGAGATGAAGCTGACGGCGAGGACGATCAGCACGGCTTCCAGAAGCGCCTGAAGGAAGTGGCCGACGGCGTCCTCGACGACATGCGGCTGGTCGGCGACCTGATGGATCTCGATGCCAAGCGGTAGCCCGGCTTCGGCCCTTGCCATGACCTCCGACAGCGCCTCGCCGAAGTCGATGATGTTGGCGCCGGTCTTCATGCCGACGGAAAGGCCGACCGCCTCCTGTCCCTCGTAACGGAAGAGGGTCGCGGGCGGGTCATCGTAACCCCGCCGGATCTCGCCCACATCCGTCAGCCGGAAGAACCGGTCGCCGACCCGCAGGTTCACCGCCTCAAGGCTCTCGGTCCCCGAGAACTGGCCGCCGAGGCGGACCAGAACCTGTTCCGGCCCCGCGTCGATCACGCCTGAGGGCAGGATCGCGTTCTGCGCGGCGAGCGTCGCCATGACTGCCTGCTGGTTCAGGCCGAGCGCGGCGAGCTTCTCGGTCGAGAACTCGAGATAGATCACCTCGTCGCGCGTGCCGAAAATCTCGACCTTGCCGGCGTCGGGCAGGGCCTGCACCGCGCGGCGCACATCCTCGACATGATCGCGCAGCTCGCGCGGTGAGAAACCGTCCGAGGTGAAGGCATAGATATTGCCGAACACGTCCCCGAAGTTGTCGTTGAACTGAAATCCCGCGAATTCCGACGGGAACTCGGGCCGGATGTCGGCCATCATGTTGCGCACCCGCTGCCAGATCAGCGGCAGCTGGCCGGGTTTCGTCGTCGGCAGAAGCTCCACATAGACCACCGCCTGACCCGGCGCGGTGACCGAGCGGGTGAAGTCGAGCTCGGTAAGGTCCTCGAGCTTCTTCTCGATCCGGTCGGTGACCTGGGCCAGCGTCTCGGCCGTGTCGGCGCCGGGCAGGGCGGCCGAGATGACCATCGTCTTGATCGCGAAGTTCGGATCTTCCTCGCGCCCAATCGAGATGTAGGAGAGGATCCCCGCGACGGTCGAGACGATCATCAGGAACCAGACGAAGGAGCGGTGGTTCAGCGCCCAGTCGGAAAGATTGAAACGGTTCATTCGGTCACGCGCGGGCCGACGACTTGCCCGTCCTCGATGGAGTGGATGCCGCGCACGAGAACCTCGTCGCCCGGCGCGACCCCCTCAGTCACGAGAACGAAATCGCCCGCCGGGGCGCCAAGCCGGATCGGCGTGAGGTGGGCGCGGTTGTCGCTGCGGTCGATGACCCAGACCGAGGTGCCGTCGCTGGTGGTGCGCACCGCCGCCGCGGGAAGCACTACACCGCCGCCGGCGCCCGACGCCACACTGACCCGGACCAGCGCACCAAGGCGGAATGCCTCGGGCGCCTCCGCCACCGACAGATGCAGCCGCCGCGTGCGCGTCGAGCGGTCGGCCACCGGATCGACCCGGTCGAGGATCGCCGTTGCGGCAATCGCCGGATTGGCGCCAAGCACGGCCGCAAAGGCGGTGCCGGTCGGGAACCGGGCCACGTCCGCCTCGCTGAGGTCGATGACGATCTCGCGCGCCTCGGTTCCGGCGAGCGTCAGCACGGCCTGTCCCGCAGAGACAGCGGCGCCCGGCTCGGCCGCGACGGCGGTCACGACGCCGGCCTGCGGCGCGGTCAGTGTGGCAAGCCCGCGCTGGTCGGAGGCGCGGACAAGCGTGGCGCGCGCCCGCTCCATCTGCGCCTCGGCGGCGACAAGGGCGCGCGCGGCATCCTCGCTTTGCGTGGCGCTCGCGACGCCCCGGCGCACCAGTTCCTCGACCCGTCCGCTGGTGTCGCGCGCCGAACGCAGCTGCGCCTCGGCGACAGTCACACCCGCCTCGGCCGCCTGCAGCGCGGCATCGAGGTCGGTCGGGTCGAGCCGGGCCAGCACCTCGCCCGCGGCGACGAGATCGCCCGCCGACACCGGGCGCTCGGCGATGGTGCCGGCCAGCGGAAAGCCGAGGTCGGCCTCGATCCGCGCGACGACCGTCCCGACATAGGTGATCGCGCTTTCCGTCCCCTCGTCGACGATCACGGTGACGACGGGGCGCGGCGCGGCCTCGGGTTGGGTGTCCGCGGCGCCTGCCGGCGCGGCGGACAGGAGAAGAACTGCGAGAAGCCGCTTCATTGCGTCACCTCCGCCGCGACGACCACGCGCCCTGGATAAAGCAGCTGCGCGCCCTTGCCGACGATCAGCGCGCCATCCTCGACGCCGCCGGTCAGCACCACCTCTCCGGTGCGATATTCGCCGATCGTCACGGGCTGCGTGCGCACCGCCATGCTCGCGGGGTCCACCTGCCAGACCGCGGGCCCCCCGGCAGTGGCGGTGATCGCAGTGAAAGGCAGGATGACGCGCGTGCCGGTCTTGTGTTCGGTCCGTCCGCGTACCGCCTCGCCGTAGATCAGACCCTGCGGCGGGTCGGTCACCGCGACCTTCACCGTGACCGCCCCGGTATAGGGCCCGATCACCGGTGAGATCTCGGCGATCGTGCCGGTGAAGGCGGTTTCAGGCCGGGCGATGAGGTCGAGATGGATGGTCTCGGGCCGGTCTTGGCGGCTCATCAGGATCTCGGGTACATCGAACACCGCGTCAACGCGATCGCCAAGCGCGAGCTGCAGCACCGGTTGCGCCGCGCCCACGATCTGCCCCGCCTCGGCCAGCCGGTCCGTGACGGTCGCGTCCTCCGGGGCGAGGAGTACGGTATCGTCGAGCGCCTTCTTCGCCCGCGCAAGCTCGGCCTCGGCCTGACCGAGGAGCCCCTCGGCGATGTTCAGGGCGTCCTGCGCGCTGTCGCGCGCGATCCGCGTCGTGGCGCCCCGCTCCAGAAGCGCGTCCTGGCGGTCGAGAGTCTCGCGCGCCTGGCGGTGATCGGTCTGGGCGGTGACAAGTCCGGCCTCGGCCGCCCGCAACGCCTGCTCCTGCTGCACCGATTCGATGCGGGCCAGCACGGTGCCCCTGGTGACCTTTGCGCCCGCGTCGACCGCGATCTCCCGGATACGCCCCCCTGTCGGAAAGGCGGCGTTCAGCGTATCGTGCGCGCGAAGCTCGCCGGTCAGCGCCAGCACCTGGGTTTCTTCAGCGGCGCGGGCGGTGATGATCTCGACCGCAAGCGGCGGTTCGGCCCCGGCCGGCAGGGGAAAGAGGAGGGCCGCGAGGGCAAGGCGGTGCAGCATCAAGGTGGCTCCGCTGGCAGCGAGGGTCCCGGAGCCACAAGACTAGCAGGCTCCCCCCCCTGGGGTCGAGTGCGCGCGCCGGGTTTCGCGCCGTCCGGTCGCGACGTCACCCTGGCGCGTGCACGTGGGGCGCCCACCCGTCATTCTCCTATTGACATCGCCTCGCCCGGACCCGTGAGGTAAGGGCGGAACAAGACGGCCCCGCGCGCGGCGCGAGGGCACATCACCTTGGGGGTACCGATGTTCAAAAAGATCGCAACTGCCGGGCTGGTCCTGGCCCTCGGCGCTGGCGCGGCCCTGGCGCAAAACGACTGCTCGGCGGGCAAGACGCTGAAAGAGGGCGTGCTGACCGTCGCCACCGGAAATCCAGCCTATTTTCCTTGGGTGATCGACAACGATCCGACCTCGGGCAAGGGGTTCGAGGCGGCGGTCGCCTATGCCGTCGCCAAGCACATGGGCTTTGAGGCGGACAAAGTCGAATGGACCTCGACCACCTTCGATCAGGCGATCCAGCCAGGGCCGAAGGAGTTTGACTTCAACCTCCAGCAATACTCGATCACCGAGGAGCGGGCGCAGACGATCGACTTCTCCGATCCCTATTACAGCGCCGCGCAGGCGGTTCTGGTGCGCAAGCCGACGGTCGATGCCGGTGCCACGCCGACCATGGAGTCGCTTAAGGGTCTCAAATGGGGCCTTGCCGCCGGCACGACCGCGCCTGCACTCATTGCCCAGCTCGTCGCCCCCTCGGCCGAACCGCTTCTTTATGAAGACACTGCCGACGTGTCCGAGGCGCTGAAGGCCGGTCAGATCGACGCGACGCTGATGGACCTTCCGACCGCACTTTATACCGCTGCGGTGGTGCTCGAGGACGGGGTCGTCCTTGGCCAGTTCCCCGCCGGGGCGGATGCGCCCGACAGCTTCGGCCTTGTCTTCGAGAAGGGCAATGCGCTGAAGGACTGCGCCAATGCCGCGCTGGCCGAGATGAAGGCCGACGGCAGCCTTGCCGCGATCGAGGCGGAATGGCTGGCCGAGGCGACCGGGGCGCCGGTCATCAAGTAATCGCGAATGACGGGTGAGATGACAGAGCCGGGCGGGCCGGAGCGCGCCGCCCGGCCCCCCTCGCGCCGCGCCCTGCGCGAAGCGCGGATGCGCCGGCGGGCCATGGCGATCGCGACGCTCAGCACCGCTGTCGTCGTTGCGCTGATCGTGATCCTTGTGCCCATGGCGCCGGGATGGGAGAGGGTGCAGAGATCCTTCTTCAATGGCGAGGTTTTCGCCAAGACCTTCCCGGGCCTCCTGCAGGCATTCCTCACCGACATCATGATCTTTGCCTGGTGCGCGCCCATGATCGCCGTCCTAGGCCTTCTGATCGCGCTCGCCCGTGACGCGCGGTCCCCTGCGCTTTTTCCTCTGCGTCTTTTCGGGACGATCTACAACGACGCCTTTCGCGGCGTGCCCGTGATCCTCGTCATCTACCTCGTCGGGTTCGGCATTCCGGGCCTCGGTCTGCCGCGCCCCTGGAACAGCCCCTATATCTGGGGCACAGTCGCCGTTGTGCTGACCTATTCGGCCTATGTGGCCGAGGTTTACCGGACCGGCATCGAGTCCATCCACGAAAGCCAGCGCGCGGCCGCGACGTCCCTTGGCCTCTCGCATTGGGACGTGATGCGCTATGTCGTGCTGCCGCAGGCGATCCGCCGGGTGATCCCGGCCAACATGAACCTGCTGATCGCGCTCCAGAAGGATGTGGCGCTCCTGTCCTTCATCGGCCCGGTGGAAGTCTTGCGGCAGGCGGGCGTCTACAAGTCGCTTCTGGCGAATTTCACGCCTTACCTCGGGGCCGCGCTGATCTTCCTCGCCGTCACGGTGCCTGCCACCCGCTGGGTCGACCGGCTGATCGCCCGCCAGAACGCGGCCCGGAGCTGACAATGGCCAAGCTGTCCATACAGGAGGTCTGGAAGAGCTTCGGCACGCATGACGTGCTGAAGGGCATCTCGCTGGACATCGAGGCGGGGCAGATGGTCTGCCTCATCGGCGCCTCCGGGTCCGGCAAGTCCACGCTCCTGCGCTGCCTCAACCTCCTGGAACCTGTGGACGATGGCGCGATCCTTCTCGACGGGGCCGACATCACCGACCCGGAGCTTGACCCTCAGCCGATCCGCCAGCGCATCGGCATGGTTTTCCAGAGCTTCAACCTCTTCCCACATATGACGGCGCTGGAGAACGTCCTCCTCGCGCCCCGCCGTATCCACCGCAAGAGCCGCGAGGCGCTTTTGCCCGGGGTGAAAGCGCTTTTCACCCGCTTCGGCCTTGCCGACCGTATGGGGCATTACCCCGACCAGCTGTCGGGCGGACAGCAGCAGCGCGTCGCGATCATCCGGGCGCTCGCCATGCAGCCCGAGGTCATGCTCTTCGACGAGGTGACCTCGGCCCTCGACCCGGCGCTGGTGGGCGAGGTGCTGGACGTCCTGCGCGCGCTGAAGGCAGAGGGGATGACCATGGTCATTGCCACGCATGAGATGGCCTTTGCCCGCGATGCCGCCGACAAGGTCTGTTTCCTGTACGAGGGGCGCATCCTCGAGGAGGGACCGCCTGCCGAGATTTTCAGCGCCCCGCGCGATGAGCGCACCCGCGCCTTCCTCGCCCGCGTCCTCTGAGGCACCGCGACTTGCACCCGTACAACCGGAGTGCGAACGTCCGGGTGGAAACGGAGGATGCATGACACGCGGGGCAAGTGAAGCGGCGGCGTTTGTCCGCGAAAAAGCAGGGCTTCAGCCTGACATCGCGCTGGTCCTTGGCTCCGGCCTCGGCCCTCTCGCTGACGCCGTGGATGGCACGGCGATCCCCTTCGCCGAGATTCCCTGCTTTCCCGTGGCGACAGCACCCAGCCATGCGGGGCGGCTGATCCTCGGCACGCTCTTCGGCCGGTCTGTCGCCGTCATGCAGGGCCGCGTCCACATGTATGAAGGCTACTCCCCTCAGGAGGTAGTGTTTCCCGTCCGTGTCCTTGCGGCGCTGGGCACGAAGACACTCGTCCTGACCAATGCCGCCGGCGGGATGCACCCAAACGACCGCGTGGGCGATCTGGTGGCGATCGAGGATCACCTGTCTCTCGCCGTCGCCTCGGGCCTCGACCCGCTGCGCGGCCCGAACGACGAGGGCGAGGGGCCGCGCTTTGTCTCGATGAACCGCGCCTATGACCCGGATCTGATCGCGCTGGCGCAAAGCCTCGGCGGCCTTCGGCGCGGCACCTATGCCCATGTCGTCGGCCCGAGCTTCGAGCCGCCCGCCTTGATCCGGCTTCTGAAGCTGGCGGGCTGCGACCTTGTCGGCATGTCCACCGTGCCCGAGGTCATCGCGGCCCGGCATCTCGGGATGCGCGTCCTTGCGATTTCGGCGGTGACGAACATCGCCGTGGATAGCGTGGGCAGCCCCCATGTGACCAGCGCCGAGGAGGTGTGGGACTCGGTGAAGATCATCCAGCCGAAGCTCCTTGCCCTGATGCGCGACCTCATCCCCGCCCTGCCGAAAGTCCCGACATGACCACCTTCCCCGCCCGCTGCGACACGCTCGTCACCAATGGCCACGTCCTGACGATGGACGAGGGCTTCACCGCCTGGCCCGAGGGCGCGGTGGCGATCACCGGCGGCAAGATCACGGCCGTCGGGGCCATGATGGGCGCGGCGGGTGTGCAGGCGGACGAGGTGGTGGACGCGAGGGGCGGCATCGTCCTGCCGGGGTTCGTCAACACACATTGCCATGCCGCGATGGTCCTTTTTCGCGGCCTTGCCGACGACCGTCCGCTCGACGGGTTCCTCAAGGCGGTCTGGGCGGCGGAGGCGGCGCATGTGACACCGGAAACCGTGCTGGCGGGCGCGACCTTGGGCATGGCGGAGATGGCGCTCGGCGGCGTCACCCATGTCGTTGACATGTATTTTCACCCCGATGCGACGGTCGAGGCCGCGGCCCATGTCGGCCTCGGCCTGACCGTGGGTCCGGTCTTCATCGGGTTCGACGGGATCGACCACCTGCCCTGGCCGGATCGCTGCCGCTTTGCGGAGGACTTCGTGGCGCGCCACCGGGCGACGCCAGGCGTCGAACTCATGCTGATGCCCCACTCGGCCTATACGCTCGACGCCAGGAAGCTGGCCGAGATCACGGCGCTGTCCGACCGGCTCGGCGTGCCGATCCATGTCCATGCCGCCGAGGCACCCTCGGAAATGGCGCTTGTCAGGGACCAGCACGGCACCACGCCGATCCGCGCGCTTGAGCGCGCGGGGATGATCCGCCCCGGTACGCTGCTCGCCCACGCCGTCCATCTTGACGACGAGGAGATCGCGCTTCTTGCGGAGCGCGGCGTGGCGATGTCGCACTGCCCGCTCTCGAATGCCAAGCTCGCATCGGGCACCGCGCGGTTGCGCGATCTGCGCCGCGCGGGGGCGATCACCTCGCTCGGCACCGACGGCGCCTCAAGCGGCAACGACCTCGACATGTTCCGCACCATGCGGCTGGCCGCCCAGATGGCCATCCTCGCGACCGGCGAGCCTGATGTTCTGCCCGCACGCGACATCGTCGCGATGGCCACGCGCGGCGGCGCGGTAGCAGCGGGCATGGCAGGGCGGAAGGGAGTGCTCGCCCCGGGTTATGACGCCGACCTCACCGTTGTCGGTCTGGACAGGCCGCATCTCATCCCGTCCTACGATCCTTACTCGACCCTCGTCTATGCCGCAGGGCGATCCGATGTGAGCGACGTCATCGCGCGCGGACGCCGAATCGTTCAGGCCGGGAATCTGACCACTGGAATTGCTCCGGCAGTGGAGCGGGTGCGTCAGGTGGCCGCGCGTATCGCGCCTGCGGGCGTGCCTCGACCCAAGGTTTGACGGCGGATTCCCGCGCTCTCGCAGCCAGGTATGGAATCCCGGCGACAATTTTGCCCCCCGGCGTTTGAATGTTGCCGCCTCCGTCGTTAATATCACGATATGGGTGGGGCACCTCTTTTCGGACGGGCGCCCCTTTGGGTGTCATTGTTGGTCTCGGGTCGTTTTGATCCTCTTGAGCTGCCGAAAAGAGGGCTAGGCCGATGGACAGAGCCGCGACGGATGTCGCTGCCTCGCCCGCTGCGAAGGGCGATCTGCCAAGCTTCGAGGAGCTGCTGGCAGAAGGGTCGTTTCAGGCCCG
>JAGRDU010000004.1 GCA_020446905.1 Paracoccaceae bacterium
GTCATCGCGCGCGCCATGCCGCAGGGAGACATCATTGGCTTCGCGCCGCCTTTCTGCCTGACGCGGGAAGAGGCGGATCAGGTGGTCATGGCGACGATTGCCGCGATTCGCACCGTGCTTGGATGACGCGGCCCTAGGGTCAGGACCCATTGGTCTTGCGGCTGCGGCATGATTCAGGCTTCGCAAGGAGACCGATGAATGAGTATTCTCTTCTGGCTGACCGAGGCGCAGATGGCGCGTCTTGAACCCTTCTTTCCCAAGAGCCCTGGCAAGCCGCGGGTCGACGACCGTCGCGTCATGAGCGGAATCATATTCGTCAATGGCAACGGTTTGCGCTGGTGTGACGCCCCCAACGAATATGGTCCTGCGAAGACGCTCTACAATCGTTGGAAGCGGTGGAGCGAGAAGGGCATCTTCGCCCAGATGATGCACGGCCTGGCCTCGGATGCTGCTGTTCCGAAGACAGTGATGATCGATGCGACTTACTTGAAAGCACACCGCACGGCGACCATCCTGCGGTCAAGAAGGGGGACCCGGCGACCAGAGAGGCCGTCTGATCGGCCGAACCAAGGGCGGAATGAACACCAAACTACATGCCGTCACCGATGCTGACGGTCGTCCGATCCGTTTCTTCATGACCGCGGGCCAGGTCAGCGATTACACGGGTGCAGCGGCCTGCTGGGTAGCTTGCCGAAGGCGGACTGGCTGTTGGCCGACCGCGGCTATGATGCCGACTGGTTCAGAGAAGCCCTGAAAGACAAGGGGATAAGACCCTGCATCGCCGGCCGGAAGTCCCGCGGCAAGCCCATCAAGCACGACAAGCGCCGCTACAAACGGCGCAACCGCATCGAGATCAAGTTCGGTCGACTGAAGGGCTGGCGAAGGATCGCCACGCGATATGACCGCTGCCCGAAGGTGTTCCTATCCGCCATAGCCCTCGCCGCAACAGTCATCTTCTGGCTACGTAACGAGAACGAGTCCTGACCCTAGGCTTGCGAAAGCTCTCATGATCGGATGCGTTGCGATGAATTTCGCGATGATGGCGGCGTTGAATGCCACAGCACAGGACGCGGCAGTGACGGATCCGGGCCTCTACAAGGTCTTGTTCGAGAACGACCGCGTGCGCCTTCTCGAATATCGGGATCTGCCCGGCAACAAGACCAGTATGCACGAACATCCGGCGTTTCTTGTTTGCGCCCTCAGTGCGTTCGAGCGGCGCCTGACGCTCCCGGACGGCAAGGTGCTGAACCGCTCCTTCACGCCGGGGCAGGTGCTTTTCTCCGAGGCCCAGACCCATATGGGTGAGAACGTGGGCCCGACCGAGACGCATATCCTCATGGTCGAACTGAAGTGACGCGGACGCCCCCGCCAATGGCGGGGGCGTCCGTATCTTGCACCGATGACCGGATCAGGACGCCGCGGCAACCGCGCGCTGGGTCATCACCTTCACGAGGTTCGCGCGGTAGGCCGGGGTCCCGTGCAGGTCGCCCATCATCCCGTCGGCCGAAACCGACAGCCCCGACAGTGCCGCGGGCGAGAAGTTGGACGACAGCGCCGCCTCCCCCTCGGACCAGCGGAACACACCGTCCTCGGACGCGCCGGTGATCGCGACGCGCACGCCGCCAGCGTATTTCGCCACGAACGCGCCGGTCAGGGCGAAGCGCGAGGCGGGTTGCTCGAACTTCGCATAGGCCGCCTTCTGCGGGATCGGGAAGCGGACGGCGGTGATGATCTCACCTTCTTCAAGTGCCGTCGAGAAGAGGCCCTGGAAGAAGTCGTCCGCCGCGATTTCCCGCGCGTTCGTCACGATCGTCGCGCCCGAGGCGAGCGCGGCCGAGGGGTAGCAGGCCGCCGGGTCGTTGTTGGCGAGCGAGCCGCCAATCGTACCCACGTTGCGCACCGCCGGATCACCGATGCCGCCGGCAAGGGCCGCGAGCGCCGGATAGACCGCCGCCGCCTCGCGCGCCACCACCGCATGCGGGGTAGCGGCGCCGATCTCCAGGACGCCGCCCGACTGGCGGACGCCCTGCATCTCGGCGATGCCGGTCAAGCTGACCAGTTTCGACGGAGCGGCAAGGCGCTGCTTCATCGTCGGCATCAGGGTCTGCCCGCCCGACAGGGCCAGCGCGTCCTCGTCCTTGAGCGCAGCAACCGCGTCAGCGACCGAGGAAGGTTTCACGAACTCGAAGTTATGCATGGGTTCTCCTCCCTCAGCCGTTGATCGCCGACCAGACCCGCGACGGCGAGACCGGCATGTCGATATGCTTGACGTGGGTGTGACCGCCGCTGTGGAGGGCGTCGATCACCGCGTTGACGACCGCCGGGGGCGAGCCGATGGCCCCAGCCTCGCCGCAGCCCTTCACCCCAAGGGGGTTGTGGGTGCACGGCGTCTGGCAGGAATAGTCCACCTTGTAGAAGGGAACATCGGACGCGCGCGGCATTGCGTAGTCCATGTAGGACCCGGTCAGCAGCTGGCCGTTCTCGTCATACGAGGTGTTCTCCAGAAGCGCCTGGCCGATCCCCTGGCCGACACCGCCATGCACCTGACCATCGACGATCATCGGGTTCATGACGTTGCCAAAGTCATCCGCGCAGGTGAAGGAGCAGACCTCGACCTTGCCGGTCTCGGGGTCGACCTCGACCTCGCAGATATAGGCGCCGGCCGGGTAGGTGAAGTTGCCCGGATCGTAGAAGGCGGTTTCCTCGAGACCCGGCTCGAGCGTCTCGAGCGGGTAGTTGTGCGGGACATAGGCCGAGAAGGCGATCTCGCCGAAGCTTTTCGCCTTGTCCGTCCCCGCGACCGAGAACTTGCCGTCGGCGAAGGAGATATCCTCCTCGGAGGCTTCGAGCATGTGCGCCGCGATCTTCTTGCCCTTGGCGACGATCTTGTCGATCGCCTTGGTCACCGCGACCCCGCAGACCGCGAGCGAGCGCGAGCCGTAGGAGCCCATGCCGAACGGGATCTTCGAGGTATCGCCATGGACGATCTCGACAGACGATTCCGGCACGCCGAGCTTTTCCGCCACGATCTGCGGGAACACGGTCTCGTGACCCTGGCCGTGGCTGTGGGCGCCGACCATGACCGAGATGTTGCCGGTCGCGTTCACCCGCACCGTCGCCGCGTCATAGAGGCCGACGCGGGAGCCGAGCACCCCGACAAGGTGCGACGGCGCGATGCCGCAAGCCTCGATCCAGGTCGAGAGCCCCATGCCGCGCAGCTTGCCCTTGGCAGCGGAAGCAGCCCGGCGGGACGCGAAGCCGGCGACGTCGCCGATCTCCATCGCCTTGTCGAGCGTCGCGTGGTAGTCGCCGGTGTCGTAGGGCAGACCGACCGGGGTCGTGTAGGGGAACATGTCGGTGGTGATGAAGTTCTTCCGACGCACCTCGAACGGGTCGAGGTTCAGCTCCCGGCACATCTTGTCGATGACCCGCTCAAGGCTGTAGGTCGCCTCGGGCCGGCCGGCGCCGCGATAGGCGTCGACGGGGGCCGTGTTGGTGAAGACCGTCTTCACGTTCACATAAACGTTCGGCACCTTGTAGGGGCCGGCCATCAGCGTGCCGTGCAGGAACGTGGGCGTCGCGGTCGAGAAGTTCGACAGATAGGCGCCGACGTTGGCCAGCGTCTCGGTCCGGAAGGCGATGAAGTTGCCTTCGAGGTCCGAAGCCAGCTCGATCTTCGTCACGTGGTCCCGGCCGTGGGCGTCCGAGAGGAAGCTTTCCGACCTCTCCGCCGTCCAGCGCACGGGCCGGCCGAGCTTCTTGGCCGCCGCCAGCACCACCGCTTCTTCGCCGTAGTGATAGATCTTCGATCCGAAGCCGCCGCCGACGTCCGGTGCGACGACCGTCAGCTTGTTCTCCGGAATGCCCATGACGAAGGCCGCGATCAGAAGCCGCGTCAGGTGCGGGTTCTGCGAGGTCGTCGTCAGCTTGTAGTCGCCGGTGCCGGGGAAATACTCGCCGATCGAGGCGCGCGGTTCCATGGCGTTCGGCACAAGCCGGTTGTTCACCAGCTCCAGCGTCGTGACATGCGGCGCGTTCTTGATCGCCGCGTCCACCGCGGCGCGGTTGTCCTCGATCCAGCCCCAGTCGAAGCACTGGTTGTCCGGGATCTCGTCATGGACACGGTTCGAGCTGTCGGCCAGCGCGGCGGCCATGTCGACGATCGCGGGCAGTTCCTCGATCTCGGTGTCGGCGGCGAGCTGTTCGGCGGCGTCCTTGGCCTGCTGGTAGGTCTCGGCGATGACGGCGGCATAGGCGTCGCCAACGTGGCGGACCTTGCCATGGGCCAGAACAGGGCGCTTCGGCTCGCGCATCGGCTCGCCGTTGCGGCTGTTGATGAGCCAGCCGGCGGGGTTGCCGCCCACGTCCTTGAAGTCCTCGCCAGTGAAGACGGCGACGACGCCCGGCATCCCTTCGGCGGCCGTTGTGTCGATCGAGACGATCTTGCCATGGGCGACGGACGAACGGACCATGACCGCATAGGTCTGGCCGCGCAGGTTCAAATCGTCAGTGTAGACGCCCTTCCCGCTGAGGAAGCGGACGTCTTCGCGGCGCTTGGTGCTGGCGCCAATTCCGGAATCTTTCGGCATCGTGCCCTCCCTCACTCGGCCGCGATCTGGTCGGCGTCCTGACCGGACGCGGCCAGGACCGCCTTGACGATATTGTGGTAGCCGGTGCAGCGGCAGATGTTGCCCTCAAGGTAGTGGCGGATCTCATCTTCGCTGGGCTTGGGGTTCTCGGCCAGAAGCGCGGCCGAGGACATCACCATGCCGGGGGTGCAGAAGCCGCACTGAAGCCCGTGATGGTCCTGGAACGCCTGCTGAACGGTGCCGAGCGAGCCGTCGGCATTGTTCATGCCCTCGATCGTGGTGATCTTGGCACCTTCGAGGTCGGCGGCGAAGGCAGTGCAGCTTTTCACGGCCTTGCCGTTCACATGCACGACGCAGGCACCGCACTGCGAGGTGTCGCAGCCGACGTGAGTGCCGGTCAGGCCCAGCCCTTCCCGAAGGAACTGCACGAGCAGCGTGCGTCCCTCGATCTCGCCGGAAACGGCCTTGCCGTTCACGGTAATGGAAACTTTCATGCGATTGTCCTCCCTGTCAAATTCTCGGGCGTCAGCCGCCAAAGGCGCGCTTCAGCCAGCTTTTCTTCTTTTCACCCTCGCCGGATCTTGCGGGCTCTGGCGTTTCGGGTTCTGCCGGTCCTTCGACAACCTTCTGGAAGTTCTCGAAGAACTGATCGGCAAGCTTCTTGGCGAAACCATCGATGATCCGGCTGCCCAGCTGCGCGAGCTTGCCGCCGACATTGGCCTCGACCTCATAGCTCAGTCTGGTGCCATTGCCTTCAGGCGTGAAACTGACCTTCGCGCCCCCCTTGGCAAAGCCGGCGGGACCTCCCTTGCCCTCACCGGAAATCGTGACCGCCTTGCCCGGCACGATATCCGAGAGCGTGACGGCACCGGTGAAGCGCGCCTTCACGGGGCCGACCTTTTGCACGACGATGGCCTCGTAGCCCGTCTCGGGCGAACCGGTCATGCTTTCGCAACCGGGGATCGCCTCCTTCAGGATTTCGGGATTGAGGATGGCAGCCCAGACGGTATCGGGGCTCGCCTTGATGACGCGATGATCGGATAGTTGCATTCTGTTCGCCCGCTCCTAGAAAACTTAGGTGGCCGAAACCTAAGGCACACGCGTCTCGCGAGGCTAGCTGACCTTAGTCGGACTTGTCATGCGGGTTCGGCACTGAATCGCGACCAAGGTCGTAGTTTTCGGTGCACCTACGACCAATGTCCGAGCAGACGCATCAGGCGGTCCTTCTCGCCGGCGTCGCGGGCGGCCCCGATGGCCTCGCCAAGGGCCTGAAGCGATGCGATGGAATGGCCGGCGCGGAAGCTGTCGACATGCGGCAGCATGGCGGCGATGCCGCGCGCCTTGGGCGCGAACCCGTCCCAGCGCAGCAGCGGGTTGATCCAGATGAGGCGCCGGGCCGAAAGGTGCAGCCGCTCCATCTCGCGCGAGAGGTCGCCGGGCGGGTCGCGGTCGAGACCGTCGGAGATGAGAAGCACGACGGCTCCCTGCCCCATCACGCGGCGCGACCAGTCGCGGTTGAAAAGATGCAGGCAATGGCCGATGCGAGTGCCGCCCTGCCAGTCCTGCGCCTCGGCCCCGGCGGCGGCGAGGGCGGCGTCGACGTCCCTCTGGCGCAGGTGATGGGTGATATTCGTCAGCCGCGTGCCGAAAGTGAAGGCGTGGACCTTGGCCCAGCCCGCGCCCTTGTGATTGGCCACCGCATGGACGAAGTGCAGCACCATGCGGCTGTAGTGCGACATGGAGCCGGAGATGTCGCAGAGGACGACCAGGTTCGGCCAGCGGGTGCGGCGCCTGCGGGTGGCGAGCGCGTCCAGCTCGCCGCCCCGCCGCATCGCCGCGCGCATCGTCGCACGCCAGTCGGGCAATCGGCCCGAAGCGTCGGCCATCGTACGGCGCGAGGTCAACGGGCGGACCGGCAGCGAGAGGCGCGCGATCATCCGTTTGGCCTCGGCGATCTCGGCCACCGACATCTGCTCGAAATCGAGGCTGCGGAGCCGCTCGGTCGCCGAGGCGGTGCCGGCGGCATCGGCCTCGATCCGCAGCTCTTCGTCGTTTTCCTTGTCGGGTGGCGGCGGCAGGTCGCGGTCCACCCCGTCCAAGAGCGCCTCGGCTGCGCGCTTTTCGGCCGCGGTGGCGCGCCGGTCCTCCTGCACACCCTTCACGGCAGGCAGCATCAGGCTCATCATGTGTTCGAGATAACGCGGATCGCGCCAGTAGAGGCGGAAGACCTGGGAAAAGGTCGCACGTTCCTCGGGTCGCGAGACGAAGATCGCGTGCAGAACCCAGTAGAAGTCGCGCTTTTCAGAGAATCCCGCCGCCTCGACCGCGCGGATCGCCTCGATCACCCGGCCGGGTCCCACCTTGAGGCCGGCCTTGCGCAGTGCCCGCGCGAAATGGGTGATGTTGGCGGCAAGCTTGCCGTCCTCGGGGATGTCGAGAGGCAGGAGGTTCGACATCGCCGCCTCAGGCCGGCACGAGCTCGGCGCGCAGCTCGTCGAGGATCTTCTTGGCCGGATCACCGGCGATCTTTTGGATATCGTCCTGATACTTCAGGATCGCGCCCAGCGTGTCGGCGATGACTTCGGGCGAGAGCGCGATGACATCGAGCGCGAGGAGGCATTTCGCCCAGTCGATGGTTTCCGCGACGCCGGGCTTCTTGAAAAGGTCCTCGCGCCTGAGCTTCTGGACGAAGGCGACGATCTCGCGGCTCAGTGTCTCGGTCGCCTCGGGCGCGCGGGCGCGGACGATCTCCATCTCGCGCTCGAAGTTGGGGTAGTCGACCCAGTGGTAGAGGCAACGCCGCTTCAGCGCGTCATGTACCTCGCGCGTGCGGTTCGAGGTGAGGATGACGATCGGCGGCTCGGGCGCCTTGATGGTGCCGAGCTCGGGGATCGTGACCTGAAAGTCCGACAGCGCTTCGAGAAGGAAGGCCTCGAAAGGTTCGTCGGTGCGGTCTAGCTCGTCGATGAGAAGGACCGGCGCGCCGCCGGGCTGCCGGCGCATGGCAGCCAGAAGGGGGCGTTCGATCAGGTAGTCCTCGGTGAAAAGCTCGGCGCGCAGCGCATCGCGGTCGGCGCCGCCACCCGCCTCGGCGGTGCGGATCGCGATCATCTGCGCGGCGAAGTTCCAGTCGCAGACGGCCGAGGCGGCATCGAGGCCTTCGTAGCACTGAAGGCGGATCAGGCGGCGGCCGAGCGCGGCGGCAAGCGTTTTCGCGATCTCGGTCTTGCCGACGCCCGCCTCGCCCTCAAGGAACAGCGGCCGGCCCAGCTTCAATGCAAGGAAGGCAACGGTGGAAAGGGCGCGGTCGGCGACATAGCCCTCGGCGGCAAGCATCGCCGTCACGGCGTCGATATCGGCGGGAAGGTCGGTCATGGGGCCTCGGTCGGTCTTCGCGCCAGACTGGGGCGGCGCCGTGCGCCGGTCAAGGGCGCCTAAAGTCCTAGGGCGGACTGCCCGCGCCCGGGCGTGTCCTTGCGACCAGCAGGCTTGCCATCGCGGTCGAAGCGAGCCGCGCAAGGATGCCGTCGGCGCGGCTGGTCAGGACGATGGGCACGCGGGCACCAAGGACGATCCCCGCCGCATCGGCGCCCGCAAGATAGATCAGCTGCTTGGCCACCATGTTCCCCGCCTCGAGATCCGGTACCATCAGGATGTCGGCATCCCCGGCCACTTCGGAGGCGATGCCCTTGGCCTCGGCCGCAGCTTTCGAGACGGCGTTGTCGAAGGCGAGTGGCCCGTCAAGAAGGCCGCCGGTGATCTGGCCGCGATCGAGCATCTTGCAAAGCGCCGCGGCCTCGATGGTCGAGGGGATCTTGGGATAGACCGTCTCGACCGCCGAGAGAAGCGCGACCTTGGGCCGGGCGAGGCCGAGGGCGAGGGCAAGGTCGATCGCGTTCTGCACGATGTCGCGCTTGGTCTCGAGGTCGGGGAAGATGTTGATCGCGGCGTCGGTGACATAGAGCATTTTCGGATAGTGCGGCACGTCGAGGGCGAAGACATGGCTCATCCGTCGTTCGGTCCGAAGGCCCCGGTCGCGGTCCACGACCGGACCCATCAACTCATCGGTGTGCAGCTTGCCCTTCATGAGGATGTCGGCCCTGCCCTCGCGCACCAGTTCCACCGCGCGTTCGGCGGCGGCATGGCTGTGCGGCGCCTCGACGATCTCCAGCCCGCCGATGTCGACCCCGGCCTCGGCCGCTGCCGCCTCGATCTTGGGACGCGGACCGACGAGGATCGGCACGATCATCTCCTCGGCCGCCGCGGCGAGCGCGCCTTGCAGCGACAGCGCATCGCAGGGATGCACGACGGCGGTGCGCATCGCCGGCAGCGCCTTTGTCTTTTCGATCAGCGTACGGAACCGCGTGTTCGACTGGCGGAGCTCCACCTCGGGCAGCGCGGCGCGAGGGCGGCGGACCTTCTCGGTCGGGGCCGTGACGATGGCCTCCCCCTCGATCACCGCCTCGCCGCGCTGGTTGGTGCAGGTGCAGGCCAGCGTCAGGCGATGGGTCGCGGGGTCCTTGGCCGTGACGGTGACCTTCACGTCCAGCCGGTCGCCGACTGTCACCGGCGCGAGGAAACGCAGGTTCTGGCCGACATAGACGGTGCCCGGCCCCGGCAGGACGGTGCCAAGGAGCGCGGAGATGAGCGCGCCGCCCCACAT
The DNA here is from genome assembly GCA_020446905.1 of Paracoccaceae bacterium. Taxonomy (GTDB): domain Bacteria; phylum Pseudomonadota; class Alphaproteobacteria; order Rhodobacterales; family Rhodobacteraceae; genus Albidovulum. The sequence continues at coordinate 9,253 of JAGRDU010000004.1, forward strand.
GCCGTGGGCGACGACCTCGTGGAAGGTCGCGGTGCGGGCATAGTCGGCGTCGACATGGGTGGGGTTGTCGTCGCCCGAGACGACGGCGAAGAGCGAGATATCCTCGCGCGTCAGCTCCCGTGCCAGCGTCGCGCTGTCACCAACTGCGATCTCGTCGAAGGTCCGGTTCTCGATGAACTGCATGCTGCGCGCCTCGGTTGCGGACCCGTGTCAGGCCAGATGAACATAGCTGCCGGGCGCGGCGGCGAGCGGCGACAGGCCGGCCTCTGGCGCGCCCATGGCGGGCGGTGCAACCGGGCTGCCGGACTGGCCGTCCAGCCAGGCCGCAAGGGCGGTCCACCACGACCCCTCGACCGCGGGCGTCTCGGCCAGCCAGCGGTCAGGGTCGATATAGGGGTCCTCGAGCCGCGCCGTGCGGATGCGGTAGTGGCGGTGCGGATGGCCCGGCTCTGCCACGATGCCGGCATTGTGGCCGCCATTCGCCAGGACGAAGGTCACATCGGAATGGGCGGCGAGATTGAACTTGTAGACCGAATGCCAGGGCGCGACATGGTCCCTCTCGGTCCCGACAAGGAAGACCGGCGCGCGGATATCGGACAGCACCACCGCCTCGCCGCCAACCTCGTAGCGACCCTCGGCGAGATCGTTGTTCAGAAACAGGCGCCGGAGGTATTCGGAATGCATCCGGTAGGGCATCCGCGTTGCGTCCGCGTTCCAGGCCATCAGGTCGCTCATCCCCTCGGGCTCGCCCATCAGGTAGTGGTGCACGATGCGGGACCAGACAAGGTCGTTCGAGCGCAGCATCTGGAAGGCGCCGGCCATCTGGGTGCTGTCGAGATAGCCCTTGTCCCACATCAGGTCCTCAAGGAAGGCAAGCTGGCTTTCGTTGATGAACAGCGTCAGCTCGCCCGCCTCGGTGAAGTCGGTCTGGGCGGCAAGCAGCGTCATGCTGGCCAGCCGGTCGTCGCCGTCGCGCGCCATCGCGGCGGCGGCGATCGACAGCAGCGTCCCGCCGAGACAGTAGCCCATGGCATGGATCCTCGCGCCGCCGGTGATCGTGCCGATCGCGTCGAGCGCGGCCATGATGCCAAGCGTGCGATACTCCTCCATCCCGAGGTCGCGGTCGCCGGCATCGGGATTCTTCCACGAGATCGCAAAGACCGTGTAGCCCTGTTCGGTCAGGTAGCGGATGAACGAGTTCCCGGGCGACAGATCGAGGATGTAGTATTTCATGATCCAGGCCGGGACGATCAGGATCGGCTCGGGCCGCACCTTGTCCGTTGCCGGGGCATACTGGATCAGCTCGATCAGCCGGTTGCGGTAGACGACCTGGCCGGGGGTGACGGCAACAGTCTTGCCCGGCACGAAATCCTCGGCGCCCTCGGGCTTGTCGCCGCCGACCTGGCGCAGCCAGTCCGCGACGAGGTTCTGCCAGCCCGCGATCAGGTTCGCGCCGCCCGACTCGCGCGACTTGCGAACAACCTCGGGATTGGTCAGCGGGAAGTTCGATGGCGAGAAGATGTCGAGGATCTGCCGCGCCGCGAATTCGACGGCGTTCTCGTGCTGGCGCGTGACGCCACGCAGGCCGGTCGTCGCATTGTGCCACCACTGCTGGGTCAGAAGGAACCCCTGCGCCATCGCGTTGTAGGGCCAGCCCTGCCAGTCCGGCGCGTCAAAGCGATGGTCTTGCGGCAAGGGCGCGATGCAGGGTTCCGGCTTGCCTGCATGGAGCGCGCAGCCGGTCAGGTAGGATGCGTAGCGCTGCGACTTGCGCGCGGCCTTGGCCGCCAACTGGATCTGCTTGCCGGGCGAGGCGGCAAGGTGCAGCGCCCAGTCTGCCCAGGCCTGCGACAGCGCGATGGGGGACAGCCCGCCGGTCAGGCGCGCCATCTGCGCGGCCATTCCCATGTCGAAATCCTGCAGGAGCGCCTCCGCCGCGAGCGCGCTCCCGGTCGTCTCGGACGCGCGCGCGGTGCCTGTCGCGGGCAGAGGGGGCGGGAACTGCCGGATGTTGCGCGGCAGGTCGACGACCCGGTGGTTCTTGGCACGTTCAGCCATCGGCCTTCCTCTGTTCCAGCCTTCACCCGCGATCCTAGGGGGGGCGCCCCGATCAGGGCAAAGCATGTTCTTGTAAAGGTTGGATGTCGGAAGGTCCGCCGAAAGGGGATGCGACAAAATTGAGCGGAACAGAGGCTTTCGTCACGCGCTGAGGCGGCGGCCGCAGCCGGGCTCGAAGGCGCGCGCGAGGTCGAGAAGGTATTCGAGGCCGCAGTTGCCGCGCACGAGGTCTGCAAGTGTCACGGTGTCGAGTACCTGGTAGAAGGCCTCGACCGCGCGGGCAATGAAGGTCTTCAGCCGGCAGGCCTCGCTGAGCGGGCAGGAATTGCGGTCGGCGTCAAAGCACTCGGCAAACGGCACGCCGGCCTCGAAGATGCGGAAGACCTCGCCGATCGAGATGCGCTCCATCGGCCGCGCGAGGCGCAGGCCGCCCGAGCGGCCCCGGATGGTCTCGACAAAGCCGTGGGTCTGCAGAAGGTTCACCACCTGCAGAAGATGGTTCAACGAGGCGTTGCAGCGCGCGGCGATCTCGGACGTGCGCACGGTCTCGCCATCGTTGACGGCGCAGAACATCAGCACCCGTGTCGCAAGGTTGGTTCTGGTCGTCAGACGCATGCCGAAATCTGACCCTGTGGATAGGACTTTTCTTTCCTATGCGCCGAATCTCGCGGGCCGTATCTGATTTAGATCAGATTTTGCACACCCGGCGCGAGGCGGGCGGCCTGAAGCCGCGGTTCGATCTCGCGCAGGCAGTGGGCAAGATCGTCGGTATCAATCGGCTTGTAGAGAAGCCCGAACCCGTCCGCCTCGCAGCGGCGCACAACCTCGGGTGCACGGTTCGCGGTGATGAGGCAGGAGGGCAAGGGCCCGTGAAGGGCGCGCAGACCGGCGAGCGTGGCAAGCCCGTCCATGCCATCGCCGAGCTGATAGTCGGCCAGAACCATGTCCGGCGCGATGTCGATCTCGGCCAGAAGCGCCAGCGCCGCCTCGCCGGAGTCCGCGTCGATGATCTCGTAGCCCCATTTTTCCAGAAGCTGGCCGAGTGCCTGGCGAAGCGCGCTGTCGTTCTCCACCAGAAGGATGATGCGCCCGCCCGCCGCCTCCGGCTCGCCTGCGGTCGCAGCCTTGGGCGCGGGCTGCTGCCCGGTGACCATGGGCAGGGTGAGGGAAAAGCTGGTCCCCTCGCCGGGTGCGGAGCGCAGCGTCAGCGGATGGGCGAGCAGCGCGCAGGCACGTTCGACGATGGTGAGGCCAAGCCCCATCCCGTCGGCGGCGGAGGCATGGGCGTTCAGCCGGTGAAACTCGCGGAAGATGTTCTTCTGCTCGCTCTTCGGGATGCCGGGGCCGGTGTCGATCACCCGCACGACAGTCGAGGTGCCACGGGGATGCGCCTCGACCCGCACGGACCCGGTCGCGGTATAGCGGATCGCGTTCGAGATGAGGTTCTGCAGGATGCGGCGCAGATAGGTCGGATCGCTGCGCACGATCGCGGTTGTCGCCCCGACATCGAGCGCGAGCCCCTTGCGTTCGGCCATCGGGGCGAAGTCGCCGGCAAGGCGGTCAAGCAACATCCCCAGGTCGACCGGCTGCAGGTCCGCCGCCGCGCGGCTCGATTCCAGCTTCGAGATGTCGAGGAGCGCGTCGAGGATGCTCTCGACGCTGGCCAGCGCATCCTGGGCCTTGCCAAGCGTGCTGCGCGCGGGACTGGTCAGGGCGCCGTCGGCGACCGAGGCGAGGTAGAGCTTTGCCGCCGAAAGCGGCTGAAGAAGATCGTGGCTGGCGGCCGCGACGAAGCGCGAGCGCGAGGCATTTGCGCGCTCGGCCCGTTCGAGCGCGGCGGCGAGTTCCACCGTGCGCTCCTCGACCCGCTGCTCCAGCGTTTCCTTCGCCTCGCGGATCGCGCGCATCGCGTGACGCTCGGCGGTAATATCGGAAAAGCTCATCACGAAGCCTCCGTCGGGCATTTCCTGCGCAAAGACCGCCAGAACGAGATCCTCGCCCTGGCTCAGCTCGAACGCGAGGGGCGCGCGGCCGTCGCCGGCGCGCGCCCAGTCGATCAGGCGCGCCGCGGTCACATGGGTGCTGAGCTGCATGTGATGCATCAGCTCGCGCAGGAGGACATCGAAGGGCGCCCCAAGCTGGACCGGGGTCGAGGGTACGGCCAGCAACATGGCCAGCCGCCGGTTCCAGCCGACGAGATGTCCCTCCGCATCGAAGATCGAGACGCCCTGGTCGATATGGTCGAGCGTGGCGCGGATCATCTGCGCCTGGTCGTCCAGCAGGCGCCCGCGCTCGCGACGTTCCATCCGGATGATGTCCGTCACGTCGGTCTGTAGGACCACCGTGCCGCCATCGCGGGTGCGGTGTTCCGAGACCTGGATCCAGCGGTCCCCGGTCAGGCGGACGTTGAACATCACATGGTTGTCGGCATGACGCCGCAGGCGGCGGATCGACCAGCTTTCCGGGCTTTCGTCGGGCGGCAGGGCAAGGAAGCGCGAGCGGCTCACGAGCGCGACATATTCCTCAAACCGCATCCCCTCGACCAGAAGGCCGTGGACATCGCTGAAGTCGCTGCAAAAGCGCGTGTTGAAGAGGACGAGAAGGTTCTCGGCGTCGAAGAGGGCAAAGCCCTCGCGCACCGCCTCGATCGCGTCGGCGAGGTTCTGGCGCGCCGCCTCCGCCTCCTGCGTGGCCTCGGCGAGGAGCGCGTTTGACTCGTTCAGCAGGTCAAGCGCGCGCTCGAGGTCGGAGGTGCGCTGGCGCACCTCGTCCTCGAGCAGCACGGCGCGCTGGAACTGGGCATATGCCACACCGCTGTCGTCGGTATCCTGCTCGACACGGCGCATCAGCACCTCGACAATCTGGAGGAGCTTCTCGTGCTGGCGCTCCGGCGGGTCGGCCGGGTTGACGATCGAGGGGATCATTGGAAGCGGTGACCAGGCGGATAGATCGCGACGCCCGTCATCGTCTGGTTGACATGCATCGCGCTCAGCTGCTCGCCGTAGGTCGAAAAGCCGACGACATTGTGCTTGCTGAGGATGTTGGAGATCTGGCCGAACATCTGTTTCTCCTCGGCCTCGATGCGGCGCAGGATGCAGTCGCAGGCAAGGATCGCCGCCGGCGCGACGGCTTCGGAAAGGCGGCCAAGTTCACGGTCGAGGTGGCGGACCATATCCTCGGCCTCGGCCAGGGTCAGCACCAGCCCTTCGTCGATCGCCGAGAAGAAGACGAGATCGCCGTTGGGCAGCATCCGCTGGATCGAACGGACGTGATGGCGTCCGCCGACCCGCACGACCACCGGATGGGCGGCGAAGGTGAAGGTCGTCAGTTGGTTCGGGTCCTTGCCAAGGATGCGAGCATACTCAAAAGCCGCGGGCTCGGCGTTGATCTGGTGCACGATACGCCGTGCGGGGTCGGCACCGGTCACCACCATGCGCTGCCCCGTCGGCAGGAAATGGTCGAGTTTGAAGACCTTCACCGGGCACTGGCTGCGCACGAAGGTCAGGATAGCGGCATTGCGGAGGGCGCGGCCACCATGGAAGACGAAGGTCCTCTCGAACCGCGTCCCGTCCCCGGCCGAGCCACCGAATAGCGGCACCGGGCCAAGCCCCGACGCAAGCGCCGACGTCACCGCATCCTCGCGGATCGAGAGGCCGTCGACGAGCAGGAGCGCGAATTCTCCCGGCCAGTTAGGCTGCAGGCGCGCGAGCCGCTGGCGGCCGAGGATGAGACGTCCGATCAAGTCCTCGCTTTCGAGGATCGTCAGGTCGGGGATCAGGATCGTGTCGGCCGCGAAATGGGCCGAGGGCAGACCGACGGCAACAATCTCGTCCTCGGTATAGCCTTCCGAGGAGATTTCCCCCGCGGTGGTGCAGCCGATGACCGGAACGTCGCCGAACACCTCGGAGGCGCGCTGCGGCAGCGTGACCGGATCCGAGCTCGGCGCTGCGAAGAGGATCACGAGGGCAAGATCCTTGCTGCCCAGCGCATCGGCAAGCCGCGAAAGCGCCGCCGGGTCGCTGGCCCGGACGTGCGCGGTGCGAACCACCGCGCTGGCTTTCGCCAGCGCAATTGCGCTTTGAACCATGACGTCCTCCCGGGAAGGGAAGGTAGAGGGTTCAGCCGTTGTCTGGCAAGAGGGTCGAGAAATTCGCCTGCTGGGCAATCAGAACCGCCTGTGTCCTGCTGTACACCCCGAGCTTGCGCATGATCGCGGTCACATGCGCCTTCACCGTCGTCTCGGCGATCGAAAGGTCGTAGGCAATCTGCTTGTTCAGCTTGCCCTCGCAGATCAGCTGCAGGATGCGCGCCTGCTGCCGCGTCAGAAGACCGAGCCGCGAGATGGCATCTCCCTGCGGATCGTTCCGCCCCGGTGCGCTGGCGACGTATCCATCCGGCAAATAACGACGCCCCTCGGCGATCGCGGAGAAGGCGGCTCGGAAGACGTCGCGCTGACTGTGCTTGGGCACGAATCCCTGCGCCCCGGCGCCCAGCGCCGCACCGATGACCTTGGGATCGGCCAGCGACGATACGACGACGATGGGGGTGGCGCCGGCCTGACGCCGCAGCCGCATCAGACCGTCGAGCCCGCTCACATCGGGCAGGTTGAGATCAAGCACGATCACGTCCGGCTGCACGCCGCCCGCGAGCTTGTCGAGGGCAATGTCGAGGCTGCTTGCCGTTTCGATATCGGCGATGCCGACGAAGGCCTTGAGGGTCATCGACAGCGCGTCGCAAAACAGCGGATGATCGTCGACGATCAGCGCCGAGCGCATCGCCGTGGGTCCCGGCCTTTGTAGCGAGTGAGTCATCATGGCTGGTCCGCCGCTTGTCTCTGTGCGCCAGAAGGATAGCAAAGGCCCCGCGTGAGCGTAACTTACCCAAAGGTCTAACGCGATCCCCCAAACGGCAACGCGCCCCCGAAGGGGCGCGCCTGGTCATGCGGCCGCAGCCGAGTTCAGTTGGAGGCAAGTTCCTTCGGAAGCTTGAACGTCCAGACCATGCCGCCCTGGTTCAGGTAGTTGACCTTCTTGGCCACCTCTCCGCCCCAGAGCGGAACCGCGCCGCCCCAGCCCGACACGATCGAAACGTACTGCTCGCCGTCCATCTCCCAGGTGACGGGCTGGCCGACGATCCCCGAACCGGTCTGGAACGACCAGAGTTCCGCGCCCGTCTCGTCATCCAGCGCCATGAACTTGCCCTCGGGCGTGCCGAAGAACACGAGGCCGCCCGCGGTGGACATCACGCCGCCCCAGAGCGGAGCACCGTTCTTGTATTCCCACTTCCACTCGCCGGTCGAGGGGTCCACGGCCTTGAGCGAGCCGATGTGGTCCTCGTAGTTCGGCTTGATCGTGAAGCCGGACCCGAGATAGGCGGCGCCCTTCTTGTAGGTGATCGGCTCGTTCCAGATGTCCATGCCCCATTCGTTCGAGGGCACGTAGAATAGGCCGGTGTGCTGGCTGTAGGACATCGGCATCCAGTTCTTGCCGCCGAGGAACGAGGGCGAGGCGAAGACGACCTCGCCCTTGGCGCCGTCGGCCGACTTGGTCGGATCGCCGGGGCGGTTTTCCTCGTTGTAGATCGGGCGGCCGTTCTCGTCGATGCCCTTGGCCCAGGTGATGTCCTTCACGAAGGGCCAGGCGTTCAGGAACTTTCCGTCCTCGCGGTTGAGGACATAGAAGAACCCGTTGCGGTCGGCGGTGCCGAACTTCTTGTTGCCGTCCTTGTCGGTAAAGGCGACGACCTCGTTCACGCCGTCATAGTCCCAGCCCTCGCGCGGGGTGGTCTGGTAGTGCCACTTGATCTCGCCGGTCTTGGGGTCGATGCCGATACGGCTGGCGGCATAGAGGTTGTCGCCGGTGTTGCCTTCGACCGGCGTGCCGGCGTTGCGCAGGTGGCTGTTCCAGGGCGCGGGGTTGCCGGCGCCGAAGACGATCGTGTCGGTCTCGGCGTCATAGGACCCGCCGAGCCAGGTCGCGCCGCCACCGGTCTTCCACATGTCGCCCGGCCAGGTCGCGTTGAGCGTGCCGGTCATGGTGCTTTCCGCACCGTTCAGCGTGCCCATGTGACCTTCGATGGTCGGACGGGTCCAGACGATATCGCCGGTCGCGGCATCGAAGGCGTAGACGGTGCCGACGATGCCGAATTCACCGCCCGAGTTGCCGACGATGACCTTGCCGTCGACGATCATCGGCGCGGCGGTGTAGCTGTAGCCTTCCTTGTATTCGGCGATCTTCTTGTTCCAGACGACGTCGCCGGTCTTGGCGTTCAGCGCCACAATGCGGGCGTCGAGAGTGCCGAAATAGATGTTGTCGCCGTAAAGCGCGGCGCCGCGGTTGATGACGTCGCAGCAGGGCAGGATGCCCTCGGGCAGGCGCGCGTCGAACTGCCAGAGCTCTTCGCCGGTATGCACGTCGATCGCATACATCCGGGAATAGGAGCCGGTGATGTACATCACGCCGTCATAGATCAGCGGCTGGGTTTCCTGGCCGCGCTGCTTTTCGCCGCCGAGCGAGAAGGCCCAGACCGGCTGCAGTTTCTTGACGTTTTCCTTGTTGAGCGTCGTCAGCGGGCTGAAGCGCTGAAGGTTACGTCCCATGCCGTTGGTAACCACATCGCCCACTGTGGTCTGGTCGTTGGCGATGTCCTCGTCGGTGACGCCCGCCCAGCCCGCGCTGGCAGCGCAGATCGCGGCGGTCACGGCGATTACGAACCGGTTCATCAATATCCTCCCTCTGACTTTGAAACGGGGAGAGGCTGTCGCGCCCCTTCATCCTGTCCACGGAGTATCCCCGTCCCGGGGAGGGCGGTGGAATTGGCCAATGGTCGTAAAACGCCTGCCGGATAGTCGTAGATGCAGGCGCAGCATGAGGCGCCGCGCCTGCATCCTTGGCTCAGTTCAACCCTGCGGCAGCGAGGCGAGGAGATGCGCGGCGTCGGTGTCTCCACCCATCGCGGCGCGGTCCAGCCAGAATATCGCCTGGCCGGCATCGGCGGGCACGCCGCGACCCTCGAGCAGCGCGAGCGCATAGTGGTACTGCGCGGTGGAATAGCCCTGAAGCGCGGCCTGCTTGACCCAGTAAGTCGCGCGCGCGTCGTCCTTTTCGACGCCCTGGCCGTTTTCGTAGGCGTGCGACAGGAGAATCATGGACGGCGCATTGCCAGACTGGGCGCACAGCTTCAGCGCCTCGGTCGCCTCGGCATGCAGTCCGCCCTTCTGGGCCTCATAGACCGCCCAGCAGGCGAAACCGGCCATCTCGGGGCGGGCAGACAGGGATTCGGTGAGGTGGCTGATGCCCCCTTCTTCCGGGTTCAACACGCCGTCCTGCGCCGCGATCGGCAGGGCCGAGCCGGCAAGGGCAATGGCGATGGCGGCCGGCAGGGCCGCCATCCTGAAGGCATGAGCTTGGTACATGACACGTCCTCCGGTTGTCCGACCCCAGAGAACCACACAACGGGGTCCGCAGAAAACGCGCCTGTGGTCGTAGTCGGCGCGGTGGGCGATCAGTTCGCGGCGCTCAGCGAATGAAGATAGGCGAGGATGAGTTCCTGGACGGTCCGGTCCTCGACGCCGACATGGCGCATCTTGGTGCCGGGCATGAAGCCGTCGTTGTCCTCCATCCAGGCGCGCAGCGCGGCGTCGGTCCAGACGATGCCGGACCCGGCGAGCGCCTCGGAATACTCGTAGTCCTCGTAGGTGCCGGCGGTCCGGCCAAGAACATTCTCAAGCGGCGGACCGTACGACGCCTTGTCGGCCGTCGGGCTGTGGCAGCGGTGGCAGTTGGCATCGAAGAATTCGGCGCCCGCCTTCACCTTTATCTCGGCCTCGGTCTTGCTTTGCGCGATGGCGGCACCCGGCAGCGCGAGGGCAAGAGCGAGAAGGGCAGCAAGTCTGGTCGTCATGGCGTCCTCCTGTGACATATCCCGGGCGGAGGTTACGGCGGGGCCTTCGCGCGCAATCTTGATTGAGGTCAAACTTACGACCACGTCGTTCTCCTCCTTTGGTCGTACGGGGAATGTCACCTTCGGCTTTGGTCGTATTTCTCGCCACCGCCGCGCTGCTAGACTTGCCGCAACCAGGGAGGACATCATGGGATACATCACGAAGCTGGGCGCGCTTGCGCTTGGCATCTTCGCGAGCGCCGGCATCGCGCTTGCCGAAACGCCGGTGCTGCGGCTCTCTGCGCTGGAGGGCGGCACGGTCAACTGGGAACTCGACACGATCAAGCACAACGGGTTCGACACCGCGAACGGTTTCGATCTGCAGGTTCAGGCCGCGGCGGGCACACCTGCCTCGCAGATCGCCTTCCAGGCGGGCGAGGCGGACGCCATCGTCAGCGACTGGCTCTGGGTCGCGCGGCAGCGGGCCGAGGGGCACGACTATGTGTTCATCCCCTATTCCAAGGCGGTCGGCGCGCTTCTGGTGCCGAAGGACAGCACCGCGACGAAGCTCTCCGACCTTGCGGGCGGAAAGATCGGCATCGCGGGCGGACCGGTCGACAAGAGCTGGCTGATCCTGCGCGCCTATGCGCAAAAGGCCGAGGGATTCGACCTTGCCGCGGGGACAGAACAGGTGTTTGGCGCGCCGCCGCTGATCTTCAAGTCCGCGCTTGATGGCGAACTCGCCGGAGCGGTCAACTTCTGGCACTTCAACGCCAAGATGGAAGTCGCCGGGATGCGCCCGCTCGTGACCGTGACCGATGCCGCCGTGGCGCTCGGCCTCGATCCCGAGACGCCGCTGCTTGGCTATGTCGTGAAGGGCGAGATGGTGCGCGAGCATCCCGAGCTGATCCAGGGCCTCGCGGCGGCCTCGCGCGCGGCGAAGGACCTTCTGGCGACGGACGAGGCTGCCTGGGACCGTCTGCGCGAGAGCATGAACGTGAAAACGGACGAACAGTTCGCGGCGCTGAAGGCGGGCTACCGTGCCGGCATCCCCGGCAGCGCGCCGGTGGACGAGGGCGCGGCCGGCCGGATGCTGGCCCTGATGGCCGAACTTGGCGGCAAGGAACTGGTCGGCGACGTCAAGGTCCTGCCCGACGGCGTCTTCCTGCAGCCGGGAAGCTGATGTGGCGCGAGCGGATCTGCGCGTCGTGACCGGCGGGGGGACCCCTTCGCCGGTCGTCGCGCTGACGCTCACCGGCGCCGCGCTCGGGGGGCAACCGGTGCTCGGTGCGCTGCGTCTCGACATTGCGGCACGTGAAACCGTTGCGATCACCGGTCCCTCGGGCATCGGCAAGACGACGCTTCTGCGAATCCTCGCGGGGCTTGAACAGAGGTTCATGGGCAGCCGCGTTGTGCCCGGCCGCATCGCCATGGTGTTTCAGGAGCCGGTGCTCCTGCCTTGGCGCACGGCCACTGACAACCTCTGCATTACCACCGGCGTGAATGCCGCGGGGGCGGCGCTGGCGCTGGACGAGGTCGGCCTTGGCGGTCTTGGTGGCCGATATCCCTCGGAACTGTCGCTGGGCCAGCAGCGGCGTCTCGCCCTCGCCCGCGCCTTCGCGGCGCGGCCCGAGCTCTTGCTCATGGATGAACCCTTCGTGTCGCTGGACGCAGAAACGGCACAGGAGATGATGGCGCTTTTTGCCGCGCTCAGGGCGCGCTATCCGGTGACGAGCGTGCTGGTGACCCATTCCCGCGAGGAAGCCGAGTCGCTGGCCTCTCGCATCCTGACGCTCGGCGGTCAGCCGGCGGCGATCACCTCGGATGTTCAGAACAGCGGCGCGTATTTCCAGTTGTCGGCGTCGGGCGTGACCTCGTCGAGGTCATAACCGGCGGCCTGAAGCCGCCGGGCCGTCGGCAGGCCCGCGAGCGCCGCCTGATCGACCAGCCGGCGCCCGGCCTCGACATCCTGCACCGTCCCGCGCCCGCGCATCAGGTCGAGCCCGTAGTTGTAGGCGCCGACCGGGTCGCCGGCTTCGGCCGCGCGCTGGTCCCAGATCGCCGCGGCATCCGGGTTTTCCGGCGCGCCGAGGCCATTGTCGTCGAGCTGGCTCATCCAGGTCATCGCGCCGGTATATCCGCTTTCGGCGCATTTGCTGAAAAGGCGCCGCGCCGCGACATGGCGCCCGGCCTTGGTGATGTAGTAGCCCGCCGCGCAGTTGGTCATCGAGGTCACGCCGTTCTCTGCATCCTCGAGGATACGGCCGATGGTCATTTCCTCGGGGTTGAGCGTGCCGCCGCTCTCCGCCTCGGCGAAGGCCGCGACCGGGGCGAGCGTCAGCGTCAGGAAAGCGAGTATGCGCATGGCGGGTCCTCCTTCGGGCGAAGGATAGGGTGCGCCCCCCTGCCCGCGCAACGCGGCCATGGTCGTAGTCCGGCCTCAGGCCTTGCGGCGGACCGTGCCGCGTTCCGGATCGTAGCCCCAGAGCGCGAGCGCGCCGAAGACCAGAAGGGCCAGAGCGACCCAGCCCAGCGCGGGGGCGTTCAGCTGGCGGTAAAGGGCAAACCGGATCAGCTCCACCGCCTGCGTGAAGGGATTCGCCGCGCAGGCCCGCGCCAGCAGGGGCGAGGCCTCGGCCATCTTCCACAAGGGGTAGAGCGCTGTGGACAGGAAGAACATCGGGAAGATCACGAAGTTCATCACGCCCGCGAAATTCTCGAGCTGCCGGATGAAGGACGAGAGCATGAGGCCCAGGGCGCCGAGCATCAGGGCGGCGAAGAACATCGCGGGCAGCGCGCCAAGATAGCCCGCGCCCGTCATGCGGATGCCGTATGCGAAGGCGATGGCGAGGAAGGCATAGGCCTGCAGCACCGAAATCGCGGCGCCCGCGATCAGTTTCGACAGGAGGAGCCACCAGCGCGGCAGGGGCGAGGTCAGGAGAAGCCGCATCGACCCCATCTCACGGTCATAGACGAGGCTGAGCGAGGATTGCATGCCGTTGAAGAGAAGGATCATGCCGCACAGGCCGGGGACGACATAGGTCTCGTAGGGAATGTAGGTCTGGTAGGGCGGCGTGATCGACAGGCCAAGCGCGGCGCGAAAGCCCGCCGCGAAGATGAAGAGCCAGACGAGCGGCCGGACCAGCGCCGCGACAAGGCGGCCGCGCTGGCCGAGAAAGCGCAGCGCCTCGCGGTGCAGGATCGCGCGGAGGGCGACAAGCGCGGCCGTCATGCCATCTCCCCCGTCAATGTCAGAAAGCGATCGGTCAGATCAGCGCCGGCGGGACCGTCAACAAGGATACGCCCCTTGTGAAGGATCACCGCCTGATCGTCGGCGCGCACTTCGTCCGTCAGGTGCGTGGCCCAGAGGACAGTCAGCCCGTCTTCGGCAGCCAGCCGGTGGACGTGGTCGTTGATCGCGGCGCGGGTTGCGGCGTCAAGGCCCACGGTCGGCTCGTCCAGAAGAAGCACCGAGGGGCGGTGCAGGAGCGCGCGTGCGATCTCCATCCGCCGCCGGTGGCCGCCGTTGAGGTTGCGGACCTTCTCGGGCGCGCGTTCGGCCATGCCGAGGCGGTCGAGCGCGGCGGCGGCGCGCGTCTCGGCCTCGCGCCCGGAAATCCCGTGGAGCGCCGCGAAGTAGAGGAGGTTTCGGCGGACGGTCAGATCGAGATCTAGCGTAGGCTGCTGAAAGACCACGCCGATGCGGGCGAGCGCGGCCCTGGGCGACCCTGCCATGTCGTGGCCGGCGACTTCGATCCGACCCTCGCGCGTGGTGAAGAGCCGCGTCAGCAGCGCGAAGAGCGTCGACTTACCTGCGCCATTCGGGCCGAGAAGGGCGCAGAACCGTCCCGGCGGCACAACAAAGCTGACGCCGTCGAGCGCCCGTTTCGCGCCGTAGCTGAACCCGACGCTTTCGACGCGCAGCCCGGTCACTCGATCACGATCTCCAGTCGTTGCAGATCGCCCGTCGTCCCCGGAACGCGCAGTTCATAGGCGCCGGGCTTGATCGCGATGAAACCGATCTCCATCGTTCCGGCCTCGTCGAACTCCACACTGTCGATACCATAGGGCCGGATTTCCAGCCCTTCGATGACAATCTCGTCGATCCAGATCGCGCGGAAGAAGCCGGGACCGGCAAGGCCAAGCTCCTGACTGCCGTCCGCCTCGATCTCGATCTCGTAGTAGCGGCCGGACTTGAGCCGCAGGGGCGCTGCGGCCAGCGGCTGGCCGGCCGAGAGCAGGATCGGCGGCAGGTCTTCCTTGTTGGGCGCCGAGAGAAGTCCCGCGGCGCCGAGGTCGTTGTCGGTGTCCTGCGCCAGTGTCGGAACGGACAGGACCGAGACAAGCACCGTCGCAGCAAGAAGAGGTCTCAGCATGGGTTTTCCTTTCGCGATCAGGTCAGGGACGCATCGCCGCGCCCCAGGGGAAGCGGCCGACCTTGATTGTCTTCACCGGTTCCAGCGAGGCGACGTCGATCACCGTCACGTCGCCGGAGACACCGTTCGTGGTGAAAAGCTGAGTGTGGTCAGGCGAGAAGGCCATGTGCCAGACACGGCGACCGACGAGGATATACTTGTCGACCTCAAGCGTTTCGGCATTGACCACCGCGACGTGGTTCGAGGGGCCGAGCGCGACGAAGGCAGTCTTGCCATCCGGCGTGAACTCGAATCCCACCGGCTGGATAAGGTCATCGTTCACTCCGGTGATCTCGAAACGGACCTTGCCCTTCTCGGCCTGAGTCGCGGTGTCGAAAACGGTCACCGTGCCGCCGATCTCGGAAGAGACCCAAAGCTCTGCCCCTTGCTTGGTGAACTCGGCATGGCGCGGACGGCTGTCGACCAGGGTGTTGGCGTAGATCTTGTTCGTGGCGGTGTCGATCCAGTGCGCCATGTTGGTGGTCTCGGAGGTGGTGATGACGGTCTTGCCGTCGGGCGAGACCGCCATGCCCTCTGGCTCGATGCCAACGTTGATCTGCGCCACAACCGTGCGACTTTCGACATCGACGACGGTCGTGACCGCGTCATCCTCGTTCGCGATCCAGAGGTGCTTGTCGTCAGGGTGCAGGACGAATTGCTCGGGGTCCTCGCCCGAGGGAAGGTCGTGCAGGATCTTTCCCGTTGCGGCGTCCATCACCTGCACGGCGTCGCTGTCCGAGGCGCAGATGTAGACCTTGCTGTAGTCCTTAGAGAAGGTGATGCCGCGCGGGCGCTCGCCCGTCGGGATCGTGCGCGTCACCTCGAGCGTGGCGACGTCGATCACGCTGATCGTGTCGTCCTTTTCATTGGTCACCCAGATCTCGGCGGCGCCGGCGGGGGCGGCGAAGAGAAGGGCGGTCAGGGCAAGGTATTTCATTTCGCGTCTCCGAAGAGGGTGCAGGCGCTCTCGCCCTCGTCAAGACCGAGGGTATCGAGCTCGTTGCGCTGATGCAGGAAGCCTGTCACCGGCGCCTCGGCCACGAGGGCGCGGGGATGGACGACCGGCACGGGCTGGCGGAGCTGCCCGTTCCAGCGGCGGTAGCTGAGCGGGCGTCCCTTGAACCCGGCAAGCTCGAACTCGTCGGACAGGATGAAGGCGCGCAGGGTCGCCGGGTCGGCGCTGTTCGTGCGCGTCATCGCTTCGCCGAGGGTCCGCATCGCCGCCCAGGCGGCATAGTCGCGCGGGCGCATCTGGCGGGCCGACTGGTCTTCGAACCGGCTTTGCAGCTGCGCCGCGCCCCATTGTTCAAGAACCGGAGCCCAGCCGACGGGCGTCATCCCCTCGGACCCGGCGACGGGGCGGGGCAGCCAGGTGTTGTAGGCGAGGTAGCGGGCAAAGTCGTCGGCCTCGTCCGCGATCAGAAGGACATCGTGATCGGGCAGATCCTGGGTGAAGAGCGGTACCTCGGCGGAGGCGGTGCGGCGCAGGTCGGCGCGTTCGGACCAGTCCTTTTCGGCGACGATCTCAAGGCCGAACTTCGTGGCCGAGGCTTTCAGCGCCTCGGCGAAGGCGCGGTCTGCCGGGGTCGGTCCGCTGATGAGGGCCAGCCGTGTCCAGCGCTTGACCAGAAGCGCCTGCATCAAGGCATCGGCGCGCATCGCGTAGGACACGGCGGTAAGGAAGACATTGGCGCGGCATCCTTCGTCGCGGAGTATCCTGTCTTGCGCCGCAACCGAGAAGATGAGCGCATCTCTTGCTTCCGGCAGGTCGGCGACGGCCATCACCGTGGCGGCATCCGCGTCGAGGATAAGGAACGGCGCCGTAGCAAGGGCGTCGCGGGCGGCGGTAAGCGCATCGGCCCCCGGTTGAAGGTCCACCACATCGAGCGTGTAGCTCTGCCCGAGAAACGACCCCGTTGTCATGTTGTCGGCCAGCGCGAGCCGGGCGCCGGCAATCCCTTCGTCTTCGGGAATGGGATCGAGATTCGACAAGACCGGTCGCGGCGGTTCGCGCAGCTTGAGGTAGGTCGCACCCAGAACGGTCTCGGCACGACCCGCCGCGGCAATCAGCATCAGGCCCGCCGCCAACACCCATGAACGCATGTTCGCCTCCCTCGCGGCAAGCCTAAGTCGCGTCGCGCATGGAGGCGAATGCGACCAAGGTCGCAGAGGTTGGGGGGCTGCCTTTGCCGCAGCGCGGCGAAGATGGTGCACGAAGGTCGAATAGTCGCCGGATGGGCCTTCGGGTAGGTCGGATGGGAACAGGATTCTTGGGAGGAATGCATGTCGAAGCGTACCCACCGGACGGGCCATGCCGTCTTTGCCCTTGCCATTGCCGCCGCGACGACCGTCTGGGCCCACGGCGATGTCGCGCCGCAGCCGATCAACACCGATGCCCTGCCGGATGTCGGCGAAGAGTGGCTGGGCCTGAACCCCTATCGCGCCGACACGGCGGGTGAGGAGGTCTGGCAGAAGGCGGTCGATATCGGTTCTTCCGGCTTCAACCAGAACTGCGCACGTTGCCACGGGCTTGGCGCCGTCTCCGGCGGCCTTGCCCCGGACCTGCGGTTCCTTGAGGCGTCCGACTACGGCGACGAATGGTTCGTGGAACGCTTCCAGCATGGCTATACGCAGGACGGTATCACCAAAATGCCGGCGTTCGGCGAAGTTCTTGGACAGAAGGCGGGCTGGGCGATCCGGACCTATATCGAGACGCGGCCCGAGGACGGCGCGCTGGATGCCTCCTCCGATCGCCTGCACGAAATCCGCGACCAGCTCGCGTCGGGCGAGGGTGTCGATCCGGCAGCGCTGAAGACGGAACTGACGGATATCGCCGCGACGGTCAAGACCGCCTCGGGCGCGCCGGTGGCCGACAGCGTCGCCGCGCGCGCGGCAGCCGAGATCACTGATGATCCCGCGACCTGGAAGACCGCGGCGGAAACCCTTACGATCGGGCTCTCTGCCTCCCACTGAGGCCGCAACATGCTGCGCGCGCTACGCCCTGGCTGGATCGTTCTTTCTGCCGCCCTGATCTTCGGGGCGGCAGAAGGCGCCTTTGCGCGCTGCGAGGGCGTCGTCCCTGGCCAGCGCCCGCAGAACACCGCGCGCGAGGATGTCGGCCAGACGATGGACGAGATCGTCGAGCGCGGCTTCATCGAAATTGCCGTCTATGAAGACTACCGCCCCTATTCGTGGGAAGAGGCCGGAACGCCGAAGGGTGTCGATGTCGAGGTCGGGAAGATCATTGCGGAAAGCCTTGGCGTCGAGGCGCGGTTCCGCTTCGTCGGCGCGGGAGAATCGCTCGACGCCGATCTTCTGAACTACGTCTGGAAGGGCGCGGTCGTCGGCGGGCATGTGTCGAACGTGATGCTGCGCGTTCCCTACGACAGCGACTATGCCTGCCGGGTGGAGCAGGTGGTGTTCACGGGCCAGTATGCGGGTGAGGCCGTCGCCATCGCCTACGATGTGGTGAGCTATCCGGACGGCGGTCCGAAGCCGGCCTACTTCCGCTACGACACGGTCGGGGTCGAGAACGATTCCATCGCGGATTTCTACCTGACCGGGCTTATCGGGGCGGCAGCGGCAGCGAACATCCATCATTATCCGTCAACCGAGGCCGCGATGGCGGGCCTTGCCGCGCACGAGGTGATGGCGGTCATGGGACCGCAGGCTGTGCTCGAGGCCAGTCAGGGTGACGGGATCGCTGTCCACCGGCCGCCAATGCCGAACTTCGCCCTGTCGCAGTGGACCGTCGGGGCCGCGGTCCACCAAAGCCACCGTGACCTCGGCTATGCCGTTGACGACGCGATTGCCGGTGCGATCGACGATGGCCGGATTCCGGCGATCTACGCCAGCTACGGGCTGAGCTACCTGCCGCCCGAGCGCTGAGGGTCAGATCGTCTGAAGATCGCCCGACGGTCCGACAAGTGTCACCCCGCGCACTCCGGGCAGGGCATCGGCAGCCTTGCGGATCACGGCACGGTCCATCAGGCAGAAGGCCGTGGAAAGGCCATCGGCGAGCGCCGCGCTGTCCGCCTCGACGGTCACCGTGGACCAGAGGGGGGCACGGCCATCGGGCGCCAGAATATGCGACCCGCCGCCGACCGACATGGCCGCCGGACTGGACGTCGCCATGGCGCCCGAGGCGAGGTGCCGCCAGCCGAGGAGACCCGCGGAAGGGTCCGCAAGGCCGATGCGGAACGGCCCGCCGAGCGCCGCGAACTCGCCGATGTTCACGAGCGCCTCGGTAAAGCCTTCGGCGGCGAGCAGATCGCGGACACGGTCGGTCGCATAGCCCTGTGCGATGCCGTTGAAGGTGAGGGCCTGACCCGGTTGGAGCGTAATCGCACCGGCCGAGACCCCCACCCTGCCCCACCCGATCGCCGCCCGCGCGGCGGTTGGATCCCGACCCTCGGCCAGCGCGCGCCAGAGGGGCTGCACCGTCGGATCGAACAATCCCCCGGTCGCGGCATGGACCGACGCGGCGGTCACACAGAGCGCGAGGAAATCCGGCGATGGGCCGAGGACCCCTTCGGTATTCAGGCGGCAGAGCGCGGAAGAGGGATCGAAAAGACTGAACTCCCTCTCCATCCGGGCCAGCAGCGCTGCGATCCCGTCCAGCGCCCTCTCGGCCGCGCGCGGCTCCCCCCTAAGAGTGACGGAAACGTCGGCCCCGAGCGCGACCCCCTCCCACCGCGTCTCGGCCGAGGCCGTGCATGGCACGGCCAACGCGGCCGCAGCGATCTGAAGAAACCGCCGGCGTCTCATTCCGCCGCCATCCTTTCCCCCCGCTTCGCCGCAAGGACGAGGGGCACGCATTGCTTCGGATCGTCGTGGATCTTCACGCAGTCGAGGCACTGGAAGCATTCCGAATAGTCGATCCTGCCGGAGCGCTTGATCGATCCGTAATTGCAGCGCACCCGGCAAAGCTGGCAGGGCGTGCCGCATTCGGCGCGCCGCGCGATCCAGTCGCGCCCGCGCAAGAGGCCGCCGATGGCCATCACGGCCCCGAGGGGACAGACGTAGCGGCAGAACCCCTTGAAGGTCATCGTGCCGAGGATGAGCCACAAGGCGGCATAGGCGACGTAGTACCAGTCGCGCAGGAAGAAGGTCGTGATCGCGGTCTTGAAGGGCTCGACCTCGACCGCTTTGTCGACGCGGTCCGGTGCGAGGAAAACGGTCGCGACGAGCGCGGCGAGAACGACGTACTTCATCCGCTTCAGTCGCGCGTCCCATGCCGCCGTGGGTTCGATGCGAGGCAGGCGCAGCAGGCGGCCAAGATGATGGGCGAATTCCTGCAGCGCACCGAAAGGACAGAGCCAGCCGCAGAAGAGACCGCGCCCCCAAAGGACGAAGCCAAGGATCGCGGCCCCCCAGACCAGCAGCGAGAAGGGGTCATAGAGAAGATAGGCAAGGCTGCCCCTGTCCAGCGCGGTACGCAGAACGGCGAGCGGCGTGACGATCGACAGCTGCCCCTGCCCCCACCAGCCGACAAAGCCGGTCACGAAGGCAAGGATGCCAAGGCGGACCGGCGTGAAAGCCCTGAGGCCGGCAAAACGCGACTGACCGAAGCCGAGAAGCGGCAGAAGCACGAGGAGGAAGACCGACAGCAGGATCAGGTCGCCCTGACGGTTGCGGATCGCCTCGCGCCAGGGGGCGAGCGGCGTCGCGGTTTCGGCGCTGGCGCGCGAGTAGAAGCGCGCGTCGGTGCGGTGGGTCAGGGTGAAATGCGCCGAGCCGATTTCCGGCTGGAACATGCCGTGCTCGCGTACCGCCTGAACCTTCATGATCCAGTCGCGGGTCGGATCGAAGCCGAGGCGCCGGTCGGTCCTGACGATCATCGCCGTTCCCGTCGGCACCTCTGGTCGGGTCTGGAACAGAAGGTCCGCGTCGCGCAGCGCGACCGGCAGGCCGTCCTGCTCGGCCGCGATCCGGTCAGGTGCGGTGTTGCGGACGAAATCCGGCGAGACGAGGCCATGGCGGGCGGTGTCGATGACAAGGATCGGCTCGTCCGAGGTCGAGACCTTGAGGAAGCGCTCGAGGTCCTTCACTGCGTCGTCGGTGAGCACGGCCCGCGCAATCGACGGCGCCCCGATGTCCACGACCCAGAGGTCGAGGAAGAGGCCGTCCGGGTCGGCGTCCGCCTCGGCGTCGTCGTGAGCCCAGACTGTCCCGGCGAAGGCGGCGTTCACCTCGGCGTTCGTCACCGTCAGATGGCCGGCGAGACCCCGTTCCACGAGGTCGTCCCAGGTCAGGTCCTCGGCATGGTCGGGGTTCGGGAAGGCGGGCGGGCCCGAGGAGACGCCCTGCAGCTTTTCCTTGGCGACCTGCAACGTCGCGGCAAGGATCGATTCATGCGCGATGCGGACGCTCGCCGTCGCCTTGGTGACGCCATCGAGAAAGACGAGGTCGGAGCCCCCTCCGCCCGCGCCATAGGGCGTGCCGACGACCAGAGGCTCGGTGATCGCATGGCCGCGATATTGTTCAAGAAAGGCCCGGAATGGCGCCTCGCCTAGGCCGGAGACGAAGATCGGCTCATTGTGCGAGATCAGCTTGACGTCAATGAAGCGGCCGTCGAGATCGACCATCACCATCATGTTGATCGGTGCGCCGGAGAAGCCCGGCAGCGGCGCCATCTCGGCGGTCTCGAAGACATAGCCGGCGACCGCGCCGCCAGAGTTCAGAAGGCTCCAGACGCCCTTGTCATTCACCTCCTCGCCGAGGGCGTAGGGCGGTACGACGAAGGGCTCGACGGCGTCGCGCGACAGGGGCGCGGCCTGCGTGGACGTGGCCGAGAGGGCAAGGAGCCCGCCGAGAAGAAGGGACCTGAGCGCGCGCATGGCATGAGACTACGCGCTGCGGCCGCGAGCGAGACATAGGACCAAGGTCGCAGCGATGGCGGCCGCGGGCGGAGGTAAGCTCGCGTCCGGGAGGACCCCGATGACCGCGCCCCAGACGCCGGCCCGCCGTGCGCTGACCTTTGCCGCCTCGCTCGGGGCGCTGGTTCTTTTGTGGTCGGCGCTCGCGCTTCTGCGCGCCGATCCCGAGGTCCTGCCCGGCCCGGCCGAGGTCGCCCGCATCCTTTGGGACGAGACCGTGAACGGGCCATTGCTGCATCACCTCTGGGCGACGCTCCGCCGTGTCGCGCTCGCCTTCTTTCTCTCGATGTGTTTCGGTGCAATGCTCGGCTACGCACTCGGCGTTCTGCCGCGCCTCAATGCGCTTGCGGGGCCCTGGGTCGTGGTGTTCCTGAACATCCCCGCGCTTGTGGTCATCGTCCTCTGCTATCTCTGGATCGGCCTCAACGAGACGGCCGCCATCGTTGCCGTGACGCTGAACAAGACCGCGATGGTGCTTGTGACGATGCGCGAGGGGGTACAGGCGATGGACCGCCAGGTGCACGAGATGGCGCGGATCTACCGCCTGTCTCCGCTGGCGCGGCTGCGTCATGTCATCCTGCCCCAGCTCGCGCCTTACCTTGCGATTTCCGCGCGCAATGGCCTTGCCATCATCTGGAAGATCGTTTTGGTGGTCGAGTTCCTGGGCCGCAGCGACGGGATCGGCTTCCAGATCCACCTTTACTTCCAGCTTTTTCAGATCGGCGAGGTGCTGGCCTACGCGCTCAGTTTCGTTGCGGTGATGCTGGCGATCGAGGTGCTGCTGCTTGCCCCGTGGGAGCGGGCGGCGCGGGCGTGGCGGACGCGGGGGGGGACGCCGTCCGGAGTGCCCGCCTGACGGCACCGGGACTGGTGCCGGTCCATTTGCGAAAGGCGCGATGAAAGGCGCCGGGCTCGCTGTAGCCGAGGCGCGCGGCGATGTCGGCGACGGTCAGGCGCCCCTCTCCAAGAAGGCGCTCGGCCTCTTGCCGCAAGAGCCCCTCGCGCAGCGCGGCGAAACTCTCGCCCTCGGCCCTGAGGCGCCGGCGCAACGTCGCGGGCGAGAGGTCGAGGTCACGCGAGAGGGCGTCAAAAACGGGCCAATCCTCCGGGGAACGGTCCCGCAGTGCCGCAAGGACGCGGCCGCGCGTCGCCTGATCGTGGCGGTAGCGGACAAGGATGTTCGCAGGCGCGCCGCGCAGGAAGGTCTTCAGCGCGGCCTCGGTCCGGTTGACCGGCAGGGACATATAGGCGGCGTCGAAGACCAGCCGCGTGTCTGGCCTGTCGAACAGGACCGGCGCACCGAAGAACTGCCGGTAATCGTCGCGTTGCGGCGGCGCCGGGCAGGCAAAGTCGAGCCGGCGGAGCGGGATGCGCCGACCGGCCAGCCAGCAGGCAAGGCCCATGAGGATCAGCCAGTAGGTGCGGTAGGCGAAGGCCGGGCGAACTACTTCGTCGGTCAGCACGATCTCGACCTGCCCCTCTCGGATCTCGATCCGGCCCTGCGGGTGGTCGAGAACCACGTTCAGGAACCTGACCGCCCTGCGTAGGGCACGGTCCAGGGTTCCGGCGTGAAGGACCGCGTGACAGAGAAGGGTGAAACTGCCTGGCCGCATCGCGCGGGAGGCAAGGCCGAAGAACTCGTCCCCGGTCGCCTCGGCCATCGCCTGCCAGAGTCGTCCGTAGGCGTCGGATGTGATCGGTTCGGTCACCTGCACGGGCAGCCCGGCCGCCGCGAGAATTGGCGCGGGGTCGCGCGGGGCTAGGCACGCAAGCGCGTCCTCGACGAAACCCGGGGCGATGGTGTGGCGGTCCATGGCGTGCCTTCATGGCATTTCCGATCATTAACTTGGTCACGTTCTGTCATTGCCTGCAAGGTTTGCCCGGCTACACTCCGCTGGGAATTTGCGATCCGCCGCGCAATCCTGTCGTGGCGAGAGGGAGGATCCGATGGAGATGAAGGACAAGGTCATTCTGGTGACCGGCGGCGGCTCGGGTCTCGGCGCGGCTGTGGCGCGCATGGTCGTTGAGGGTGGCGGGCGCGCGGTGCTGCTGGACGTGAACGCTGAGGCGGGCACCGCCATGGCTGCAGAGCTGGGCGCGGCGGCGGTCTTCCAGAAGACGGATGTGACCCAGGCGCCGGACGGTGAGGCGGCGATCGCGGCGGCGCTGTCGGCCTTCGGCCAAGTCGACGGCCTCGTGAACTGCGCCGGGGTCGCACCGGGCGAGAAGATCGTCGGGCGCGAGGGGGCGCATGCGCTCGAGAGCTTCGCCCGCGCCGTCCAGATCAACCTGATCGGCACCTTCAACATGCTGCGCCTTGCCGCCGAGGCGATGACGAAGAACGCGCCGGGGCCAAGCGGCGAGCGCGGGGTCATCGTCAACACCGCCTCCATCGCCGCCTATGACGGGCAGATCGGGCAGGCGGCCTATGCGGCCTCCAAGGGCGGGGTCGCGTCGCTGACCCTTCCGGCGGCAAGGGAACTCGCGCGGCACGGGATCCGCGTCGTCACCATCGCACCGGGCATCTTCAAGACGCCGATGATGGACGGCCTGCCGCAAGAGGTGCAGGACAGCCTCGGCGCCTCGGTCCCCTTCCCCTCGCGGCTCGGGGATCCGGCGGAATACGCCGCGATGGTGCGGCACGTCTTCGAGAACCAGATGCTGAACGGCGAGGTGATCCGCCTCGACGGCGCGCTGCGCATGGCGGCGAAATAGGGAGGAGTCGGGATGATGAGCGATCCGATTGTCATCGTCGGGGCGGCGCGCACGCCCATGGGCGGGTTTCAGGGCGATCTGTCCGGCGCCACGGCGGCCGAGCTTGGATCGGCCGCGATCAGCGGCACACTGACCGGGGCGGGCCTTTCGCCCGAGGCGGTGGATGAGGTCCTGATGGGCTGCGTCTTGCCCGCAGGTCAGGGCCAGGCCCCGGCGCGGCAGGCGGCGCTGGGCGCCGGGCTACCCCTCGGCGCGGGCGCGACGACGGTCAACAAGATGTGCGGCTCGGGCATGCGGGCGGCGATGTTCGCCCATGACATGATCCTTGCCGGCTCGGCCGATGTCATCGTCGCGGGCGGGATGGAGAGCATGTCGAACGCGCCCTACCTCTTGCCGAAGGCACGCGGCGGCTACCGCATGGGCCATGGCCAGATCATGGACCACATGTTCCTCGACGGGCTGGAGGACGCCTATGACAAGGGCCGACTAATGGGCACCTACGCCGAGGATTGCGCCGAGGCGTATCAGTTCACGCGCGAAGAGCAGGACGCCTATGCCATCGAGTCCCTGACCCGCGCACAGAAGGCTATCGCCGAGGGCAGGTTCGCCGCCGAGGTGACGCCCGTGACCGTCAAGGCGGGGCGCGAGACGAAGCGCGTCGAGATTGACGAACAGCCCGGCAAGGCGCGGATGGACAAGATCGCGTCCCTGCGCCCCGCCTTCCGCGAGGGCGGCACTGTGACGGCGGCGAACTCATCCTCCATCTCGGATGGTGGCGCCGCGCTGATCCTGATGCGGGCGTCCGAGGCCGAAAGGCGCGGCCTGACCCCGCGCGCGGTGATCGCCGGCCACGCGACCCATGCGGGCAAGCCGAACCTTTTCCCGACAGCGCCCATCGGCTCGGTCCGCAAGTTGGCCGAGAAGACCGGCTGGGACATGAAGGACGTGGACCTTTTCGAGGTCAACGAAGCATTCGCCGTCGTCGCCATGGCCGCCATGCGCGACCTTGGCCTGCCGCATGACAAGGTGAACGTCCACGGCGGCGCCTGCGCCTTGGGTCATCCCATCGGCGCCTCGGGCGCGCGGATCATGGTGACGCTCCTCGCCGCGCTCGAAACCTACGGGCTGAAGCGCGGGGTTGCGTCCCTTTGCATCGGCGGCGGCGAGGCGACGGCAATCGCGATCGAGCGGGTGGCGTGATGATCCTTACCGAAGAGCAAGAGCAGATCCGGGACGCCGTCCGCGCCTTCGCGCAAGGCACGCTCGCCCCCGGCGCGGCGGAGCGGGACCGGAGCCACAGCTTCCCCAAGGCCGAGATCGCCGAGATGGGCGCGCTTGGCTTCATGGGGATGCTGGTGCCCGAGGCCTATGGCGGGTCGGAGACCGGGATGGTCGCCTATGCAATCGCGCTGGAGGAGATCGCGGCGGCGGAGGGCGCGGCCTCGACCATCCTCTCGGTCCATTCCTCGGTCGGCTGCGTGCCGATCCTGCGCTTCGGGACCGAGGAGCAGAAGGCCCGGTTCCTGCCGAAGATGGCGGCGGGGGAGTGGATCGGCGGCTTTGCCCTGACCGAACCGCAGGCGGGCTCCGACGCCTCGGCGCTGAAGACGAAGGCGCGGCGGGACGGGAATCACTACGTCATCGACGGCGCCAAGCAGTTCATCACGAACGGCAAGAATGGCGACGTCATCATCGTCTTCGCCGTGACCGACCCGGACGCGGGCAAGAAGGGCATCAGCGCCTTCATCGTGCCGACGGACACGCCGGGCTACGAGGTCGTGCGGGTCGAGACGAAGCTTGGCCAGCACGCCTCGGACACCTGCGCGCTGTCGTTCACCGGGATGCGGATGCCGGTGGAGAACCGCCTCGGGGCGGAGGGCGAAGGGTACCGCATCGCGCTTGCCAACCTCGAAGGCGGCCGCATCGGCATCGCCGCGCAGGCGGTGGGCATGGCCCGCGCGGCCTTCGAAGCGGCGACCGCCTACGCCAAGGAGCGCGTGACCTTCGGCCGCCCGATCATCGAACATCAGGCGGTGGCCTTCCGGCTGGCCGACATGGCGACCAAGATCGAGGCAGCGCGGCTGATGGTTCTGAACGCGGCCACCCTGCGCGACGCCGGCCGGCCCTGCCTGACCGAGGCGTCCATGGCCAAGCTCTTCGCCTCCGAGATGGCCGAAAGGGTCTGTTCCGCCGCGATCCAGATCCACGGCGGGTCGGGCTATCTGAACGACTACCCCGTGGAGCGAATCTACCGCGACGTCCGGGTATGCCAGATCTACGAGGGGACGAGCGAGGTTCAGCGCCTCGTCATCGCGCGGGGGCTCTGACCCTTGGGCGCGCTGGTCGGCCTCCGGATCGTCGAACTTGCGGGCCTCGGCCCCGCGCCCTTCGCCGCGATGATGCTGGCCGACCACGGGGCCGAGGTGATCCGCATCCACCCGCTGAAGCCCCGGCTGGGCATTCCCTCGGTCGATACCGAAATGGACGTGCTGGCGCGGAACCGGGGTTCGATTGCCGTCGATCTGAAGCGGCCCGAGGGGCGGGCGCTGGTGCTGGACCTTGTGACCAAGGCCGACGGGTTCATCGAGGGCTTCCGCCCTGGCGTCGCCGAACGCCTCGGCCTTGGTCCGGAGGAGTGCCTCGCCGTCAACCCCCGCCTTGCCTATGGCCGCATGACGGGCTGGGGGCAGGACGGACCGCTGGCCCAGACCGCCGGGCACGACATCAACTATATCGCGCTTACCGGTGTCCTTGGTGCCACCGGACCGGCCGAACGGCCGGTGCCGCCCCTGAACCTCGTCGGCGATTTCGGCGGCGGGGGCATGGTGCTCGCCTTCGGGATGCTCGCCGCGATCCTCTCCGCGCAGCGCACGGGGAAGGGGCAGGTCGTTGACGCGGCGATGACCGACGGTGCGGCACTTCTCTCTGCGATGATCCACGGCTTCCGCGCGGCGGGGGCCTGGGGGAACGGGCGGGAGGCAAACCTCCTCGACGGTGGGGCGTATTTCTACACGACATACGCCTGCGCGGATGGCGGCCACATGGCCGTCGGGGCGATCGAACCGCAATTCCACGCCGCGCTCATGGCGGGGCTCGGCCTTGACCCGGCCGGATTCGATCAGGCCGACCGCGCGCGCTGGCCCGAGGCGCGGGCGCTTCTGGCGAAGGTCTTCGCCCGCCGCCCCCGCGCGCATTGGGAAGAGGTCTTTGCCGGCACCGACGCCTGCGTGACCCCGGTCCTGAACTGGGACGAGGCGCTGAGCGACCCTCACAATCGGGCGCGGAACACATTTCCGGAAGTCGGAGGAATGGCGCAGCCAGCCCCCGCACCCCGGCTGTCCGAGACACCCGCGGGGACACCAGGTCCTGCCGGGCTTCCGGGCGACGATGCGGCGACACTTCTTTCCCGCTGGTCGCTTCCGGCGAACCGGGTCATGACACTGATCGAAACCGGTGTGATCGGCCGCTGGCCCTCGCGCTAGCCGATCGCCGCAAGCGCGACGGGGAGGGCAAGTCCCGAAAGCGCGATGGAGATGCCCATCGGGAAATGGTGCCCGGGCTGCATGGAGCGCCAGCCGGTCGCCTGCAGCGCGGGAACCCGGCGCAGCGAAAGGACAAGCAGCATCCCGAGGGCCATCGCCGCGCAGAAGACCCAGGCGTAGAGGGTCAGTGCCGGAACCGGCACGAAGAGCATGAGCGCGGCAAGGAACTTGACGTCGCCGCCGCCGAAGAGACCCGCGGCAAAGGCCGCGAAGCCGAGACCGAGAACGGCGGCCGCGACACCGAGCCGCGCGGGCGCGTCGGGGACGAGGCCCGCGAGCACCGACCCCGCGAAGAGCGCCACGGCGATCAGGCTGAGCGCGTTCGGGATACGCATCCGGCTGAGGTCGGACCAAGCCGCGAAAAGGAGTACCGGGCCGAGGAGGAGAAGCGGGAGCGTCCCCTCAGGCATATCTGAGATCCTGCGCGGTGAACGTCCGCCCCGAGCGGAGGAGTCGGTAGACGAGTTCGGCCAGCCCGGTCGTGCCGGTCTTGGCATAGATGCTGCGCAGATGGGACCGCACGGTCGCCTCGGAGACGTTCAGTTCTTCCGCGGCCGCCTGCGCGGAAAGGCCGCGTCCGAGCAGGAGGCAAACCCGGAATTCGGCGCGGCTGAGCCGGGCGGGGTTGGTGCTGGACAGGATCGGAAGTGCTGCAGGCGCCGCGATTTCCTGCCGGTGGTTGACGACGCAGCGCGTCACGAGGCCCACCTGCCGCGCCGACCATGTGCGCGCCATGGTTGGCAGGATCATCTCGAACATCGCGATCCGCGTCTCGTCGAACGGCGCGCGGAAGTGCAGCTCGATGTGGTCGCGCGAGGCTGGTCCGCCCGACAGGACGAGCACCGCGGTTTCGCGAAGGCCCCTGCGCTCTTGCCAGGCGGGCAACGCCGGGTCGCGTTCGACCTCGGCAAGATCATTGCGGGTGGCAAGCCACAGCGAGGCCGGTTTTGGCCGCACGAATGCCGAACCGAAGGTGCCATCCGCGAAGGATTTGGCTAACGGCCAGGGCGAATGCTGGCTGAGCCTGTCCCATGTCGCGACGCGTGACGGCCTGAAATCGCTGAGCGCCGTCCGCACGAGCATCCCCGCCTCGGCGCCCAGACCGGCAACCAGACCGGCGAAGGCATCCTGCAGAGCGAGCCCGCCCCTCAGCGCGTCGCTCCAGTCCGCCATCGCATCAATCAATCCACTTTTCAGGAGACCGTCACCCTTGTCGGCCCCTGCCGCTTCCCTCGGACCCGCACCCAGCATCGAAACGACCTGTCTCTTCAATCCACGCATACGGCCGCCTAGAAATGGCGACGGCCACACAAGAAGCGGCACATGGAACTAAGTGACTTGGAACAATATCCCCGCTCTGAAAGAAAGGTTCAGCCGCGGCCCGATTTAAGTCAATTTCCTTCCCAGATTCTGCCGCATTTGGCCGGAATTTCCACCTTGAGGCGAGTTCCTCGCAGGAGTTGTGGAAAGAATTTCGTATTCAGCCCTCACTGTCGTGCGAACGGAATTTTCGGCGCAGGGGTCGCGCCTAGCTCAGGTTGAAGTAACGGATATAGCGAATCACCACCGGCATCAGCGTCAAGAGGATCAGCGCCGGCAGCATCAGCGAGGCCATGACGGCAGACATCTGCACCGGAAGGCGGTTGGCTTTTTCCTGCGCGCGCAGCTCTCGGGTGCGTCGCATCTCGGTCGCGTAGGTCGCGAGCGTTTCGGAGACGCTGGTGCCGAACTGGATGGATTGCAGGACGACATTCGCGAAGGAGTTCACCTCTTCCACCCCGGTCCTTGCTGCCATGTCCAGAAGCGCCCGGTCGCGCGCGCGGCCGGCCTGGATCTCGCGCTCGGCGTAAAGGAGCTCCTGCGAGAGCGCCGGCGCAGTCGCATGCAGCTCGTTTCCGACACGCACCATTGCGGCGTCAAAGCCAAGGCCCGCCTCGACAGAGATCTGGATCAGGTCGAGCGCGTTCGGAAAGCTCTCCTCGATCTCGCGGCGGCGGGCCTCGGCCTTGTCGCGCAGCCACAGTGCGGGGCCGAAAAAGCCGATGGCGACCAGAAGGCACAGGATCTGGATCAGACGCATCTCGCCCAGACCGGCGACCCAGGCGTCGAGCGCGGGTGGCAGATGAAGGATGTTCATGCGCCAGAGCGAAATAAGGGCGATGAGCAGTCCCGGGACCAGAAATCCCGCGAAGAGCCGGATCAGGTAATAGTTGCGCACCGCGTTCCGCCCCGAGAAGCCGGCAATCGCAAGCCGCCGCTCGACATCGCTGCGTTCCTTGCGGTCGGTCGGGATCAGCGCCTGCATCAGCCCCTTGGGGTCGGTGCTGGCCTGCTTCAGGATTCCCCGGTCGGTCCGATGGTTGCGGCTGCGGCGCTGCGCTTCCATCCGGGCAAGGACCGGGTCCTTGCCGCCGAGCGCACCGGCGATGCCGAAGACCGTCAACATGGCGCCGAAGCCGGCGCCTAGGACGATCAGCGTGGTCGGCGTGATCGCGGCAGAAAGGGTGGCGATGATCTGGTCCATGGGGTCTCCTCAGAACCGGAAATTGACGAGCCGGCGCAGGATCAGGCCGTTGGCGATGATAAGCGCGATGATGACAAGTGAAAGCGGCCGAAAGAGCGGGTCGTCGATGACGCCCATGTAGTAGTCGGGCGACATGATCATGACGGCCGTCAGCATGATGAACGGCACGGAGGTCAGGAACATCGAAGTCAGGCGCCCCTCGGCCGAGATCGCCTTGATCCTTTTGCGCATGGTCATGCGGTCGCGGATCACGGTTGCCAGCGTCTTGAGGATGCCGGCAAGGTTGCCGCCGGTGCCGTGCTGGATGCCGACGCTGACGGCCAGGTAGCGGACATCCTCGGTCCCGATCCGGTCAGCCAGAGCGTCGAAGGCATCGACGAGGTCATCGCCGTAGCTGACCTGATCGACCATGATGCCGAACTCGGTCGCGATGGGATCGCGCATGTCGGTGGCGACGCTGCCGATGGTCACGTTCAGCGGATGGCCGACCGAGAGGCCGCGCGCCATGAGGTCGAGCGCATCGGGAAGCTGGCGCGACAGGGCGTCGAGCCGCTTCTTCGCACGGATGCGAAGGGCGGAGGACGGCAGGATCACCGCCAGGAAAAGCGCCGCGCCAATCGCGATCTGCAGCGGCGCGACCAGCGAGAGCGCGAAGGCAAGGATCGCCGCGCCGCCCAGCATCGCGGCCAGCGCATTGCCCGGCGAAATGGTCATGCCGGCATGGGCGAGGTCTTTCGGGAGCGTCCCGACGAAGGGCAGCGCCGAGAGCGCCCAGCGGCTTTCGGCGGGTTTCAGAAGGCGCAGGCGATCCTCGGTCGAAGTGCCGGCCGCGATCATCCGCATGCGGCGGCTCGACGCCTCGCCCAGACTTTCGGACCGCGAGAGAATCTGCCGCAGCCCCTCGAAGGCGACGAGAACGCCGACGAAGACGCCGATATAGGCCAGCCAGCTCAGCTCGAAGGCGGGAAGCGCGGTCATGCGGCACCGCCCTTCTGCATGAAGATATCGTTCGGCAGGTCGATGCCCGCCTGCCGCAGGAGGTCCTGGCAACGGGGGCGGATGCCGGTGGGAATGAAGGTGCCCAGCACGGCGCCCGTTTCGCTGAGGCCGGTCTTGCGGAAGGTGAAGATCTCCTGCAGCGTCAGGGTCGACCCCTCCATTCCGGTAATTTCAGAAATGCTGGTCACGCGGCGGCTGCCATCGCTGAGGCGGTTGAGCTGCAGGATGATGTTGAGGCCGGCCGCGATCTGCGCCCGGATCGCCTGCACCGGGAAGTCGAGGCCGATCATCGTCACCATCTGCTCAAGCCGGCCGAGTGCATCGCGCGCGGTGTTGGCGTGGACGGTGGTCATCGAGCCTTCGTGACCGGTGTTCATCGCCTGCAGCATGTCGAAGGTCTCGGCGCCGCGGACCTCGCCCACAATGATGCGGTCGGGGCGCATCCGGAGCGCGTTGCGCACGAGGTCGCGCTGGCTGACCATGCCGTTTCCGGTGGGGCCAGCGGGGCGTGTTTCAAGGCGGACGACATGCTCCTGCTGCATCTGCAGTTCCGCCGCGTCCTCGATCGTCACTACGCGCTCTTTCGCGCCGATGAACGAGGACATGGCGTTCAGCATCGTCGTCTTGCCCGATCCGGTTCCCCCGGAGATGAGCACATTGAGCCGCGCCTTGACGATGGATTCAAGGAAAGTCGCGGCGTCGGGTGAGAGCGACCCGATCTCGACCAGGCGCGGCAAAGTCAGCGGATTGCGCGAAAACTTCCGGATCGACAGCGATGGGCCGTCCACGGCACAGGGCCGGATGATCGCATTCACGCGGCTGCCATCCTCGAGCCGCGCATCCACCCAGGGGTTGCTTTCGTCCACCCGCCGGCCGACGCGGCTGACGATCTTGTCGATGATCCTGAGCAGATGGCGTTCGTCCCGGAAGCGCACCTTACTGCGTTCGAGGACGCCGAAGCGCTCGATATAGACGTTGCGGTGCGTGTTCACGAGGATGTCGTTAATGGTTGGATCGGCCAGGAGCGGTTCCAGCGGACCGAAGCCCAGGACCTCGTCCAGAAGCTCGTCGATCAGCGTCTTGAACGCCTCGGCGCGCATCGGGCGTCCCTCTTCGCCCAGCACCTGCGAGACGAGCGACGCGACTTCGCGGCGCAATTCGTCCGGCTCGACCTTGTCGATGACGGCAAGGTTCAGGCGGTCGAGGAGGACGTCGTGCAGATGGCTCTTGAGCTCGAGCCGCTGGGTCAACTCCTCGTCCTGCGGCGTGGTCACGGTGGAGGCGGCGGTTCCGACGCGCGCTGCCGAGGCGATGTCGACCACGTTCGAGGCGGCCGGCTTGGTGAAGGGTGTGAACTGCTTGAACACGGCGCGACTCTCCTAGTGGGATGCGGGACGGGGCGCGGCGCCGAGGCGCGCGCGGGTTTCGGCGGCAAGTTTCGCGGTAGCCTTGGCAAGCGGGGAGCGGGGCGCGATCTCGGCAAGGGTCTTGCCGCGCCCGGTTGCCGCGGCCGCCGCGCGCGGATCGTCCGGCAGCCAGTGAGCGAGCGGGCGTTCGAGGACGCGCGCAGCCTCCTTCTGCATGGCGGACCCGAAGTAGGGCTTGCTCTCGTGATTCACGACGATCTCGACCGGAAGGGTCAGGTGGTCCTGCGTGAAGAAGTCGATCAGGCGCCGCGCGTGGCGGATTGACGGCACCGCGATATCGGTGACGACGACAAGCTGGTCGGCGCGCGCGATCACGGGCTCGATCCAGCCGACGAGGGCGCGTGGCAGATCGACGACGACGAAATCATGGGTGCGGCGCAATTCGTCGAAGATGGCGGCGACCTGTTCGGGCCGGAGCGAGTCGAGCGGAACAAAGCGCGACGGCGCGGGAAGGACAGAGACGCCGCTGGCGATCCTCGGCATTGACTGCGCGAGGAAAAGCGCGTCGGGGATCGTGCCGTCGAGCGCGATCTGCTCGAGCGTGTCCTGTTCCTCGAGGTCGAGGGCGGAGCCCACGGTGCCGAACTGCAGGTCGAGATCGACGATGGCGACACGCGGACGCGCATCCTTGCGGCCGAGCCCCGCACCCCGCGCAAGCTGGTCGGCGAGATTGACGGCGACGGTAGTCGCGCCGATGCCGCCCCGCGCCTGGGCGACCGCGATTACCTGCCCGACTTTCGTGGGCTCCGCGCGGCCTTGCGCCGTCCCGGGCCTGGTGGTCCGTCCGGCAGTGCCGGGAAGCGGCAGCACCTCGTCCACGCCGGCGTCCATGAGGATGCGCGCCTCGGAGAGCGAGATCGCACCGTCGGCGAGCGCCACGAGGCGTGTGCCGGGTGAGCGCGCGCCGGCCAGCTTGCGGATCGCGGCGAGGGCCTCGGCATCGTCGGGCGCGGTCTGAAAGAGCACCATGTCGAAATTGCCCGCCATTTCGACCGCATGTCCATTCATGCCGGCAAGCGTCGAGGTCTGACGCTCGATCTGCATGCCCGGATCGTTGGCCAGCGCCGCGGCAATGGCGTCCGAGACGCTGCGTTCAGGCGCGATGATCAGGACGGACTTGGTCATCTTTTCATTCCTTGTGGTGGCGGGGCCTGCCCACCGTCATCCGTTATTGCCAAGGGCGAGGTCCTCGCCCGGAAGCGTCATGGTCATGGCCGGGAAGGTCACGGTTCCCGACATCCCGCTGCCCGTCGCGGCCCCGGCCAGCGCGGCAAGTGCGCCGAGCGGGGAGACGAAAGTGAATTGCAGGTTGGTGATCTCGACCTTCACGACCGGCACATAGGGGCCGCCGAGGAAATTGAGCGCGGGGTCGAACGTGTAGGTGTAGCGGAGATTGGCCGGTGTCGCACCGGCGGGAAGCAGGGGACCCACCTCTGCCCAGATCTCATCCGAGGTCGCATTGCCCACCTGACCTGTGCAGACCGCGGCGGTGGGAACAGCGCAGATGCTTCCCCCGGCGGTGCAGGACGTGCCGAAGCGCGGCGGCACTGTTCCGGGCGGCACGGTGCCACGGGCATTCGTCAGGGGAACGCTGTTGCAGACCGGCGGGCGGACAACCGCGATCCTTGCCGCGCGCTGGACTGCCTTGTTGGCAAAGGTGAAATCGCCCCCCATGCGGCCAAAGTCGATGAGACCGAAGAACAGCAAAAGGAAAAGTGGCAGGACGATCGCGAACTCGACGAGGGCTGATCCCTGGTCGTCCCGCACCAGACGTCGCGCAGCGCCGATGATGTGCCGGGCCACGGTCATGATCCATACACCCGCGCCGAATCGGAAATCGTGGTGCTGAAGGTCGGGGTCGTGTTGCCACCGCCGAAGGCAAAGAGGCCTGAAAACGGCATCGCGATCGTGACGACCGCCGTGACGGTCGCGATCGGCGGCGGCGAGATGCGGTATGTGCCGGTCTTCGTGCAGTCGAGCGAGGACGACACGCTCGTCACCGTGACGTTCTGCGGCAGGAAAAAGGTGCCAAGGTTCTGGTTGGCGATGGCGCCCACCTGAGCATCGTAGGTCGAGATCGCGGTACCTGTGGCGCAGATGTTCATCGGTGCGATCCGGGCGAGGTAACGGGTGGCGTCACGGACACCGGCGATGGCGCTTTGAAATCCGATCATCACGCGCGCGCTTTCGACGATCATCGCGAAGATCAGGAGGAGCATCGGCAGCACCATCGCGAATTCCACGAGGGCCGCGCCCTCCTCTTCGCGGGCGAAGCGGCGGAGCGAAGGAACCGGCGATGTGCGGCCGCCTGTCATCCCGTCACCTGTAGAGCTGCACGACATCGTGGATGACCCCGGCCGAGCCACCGCTGCCGCCATTGCCGCCGGCCGAGCCGATGATCTCGGCATAGATGTCGAGGCCGTTCGTCGTTCCGTTGGCGACGACAGGCTCGGTGATGAACATCTTCACGAACTGGTGGACCGGGACGGCGGTTGTGCTCCCACTGATGGGATTGGCGCCGCAGTCGATCCCGGCCGCGATGATGACGCGCCGTTCGGGATCGGGGTGCGCGGCGGGGGCGCACATCGGCCTGCCCGTCTCGGACCGGCCCGTCAGGATCGGGTTGCTGGATGCCAGACCGCCTGCGGCGGCAATCTCGGCCAGATAATACTGATAGCGCGTCGTCGCGGAGGGATGCGGATCGGTGCCGCCGTAGTTCTTCGTGACATAGGCGGTGCGGCCGGTCGACCAGGTGCCATCACCATAGGGTGCGCAACCCGGGAAGCAGTCGTCGCGCGGAATGGCCAGCGTATCAGCCGTCGCCCGCGTATTGTTCCAGCTGCAGGCGTTACCGCCCTTGGGCTCGATCCCCTTGATCACGTTCGGGGCGGGCGCGTATTTGGCAAGGTTCATGTCGTTCTTGAGGTTCCCCGACCACATGTCGAACCTTGTGTTCAGCGCATCTGACGTGATCCCCACCTTCTGTCCGGGCTCGGTATTCACCCCGCGCTGCGCGTAACACTGGGTAATGGCACCCACAGCGCCGAGCACGCACTCCAGGGACGGACCCGCGCCATTCGTTCCGGCGCAATTGCCATTGGAGTCGAGCCCCAGGGTCGAGGGTTCGAGGAACCCGAAGTTCCCCGGCCCCCAGGCTGCGCCCTGCCCGCCGGACCGCAAGCGGATCATGTCGCCGATCGTGTTGGGATCGGAAGCATCGAAGGTCGAGCTCGGGACGCAGAACATCATCGGGGTGACGTCGCAGGCATATTGGGTAAAGCCGGCGATCGCGACGGCGGAGACGGCCGGGTTTGACGAGCTTGTTCCGGTCAGCGTTGCGAAGGCGCGGCGAAAATCGAAGCTGACCGTCTGCGGTGTGGCCGCGACCCGCACGTAGGCCGCCTTTTTCTGCACGGTCGTGGGGGTCAGCAGCGCGGCCTGATCGCTGCCGGGCAGCGTTTCATAGAAGGAAAGCGCGTAGTTCGCGGCCCCCGCCATCGACCGGTTACCGCTGCCGAAGGTCTGCGTATCGGCGATCAGGGCATTGGCGGCGGCGGTGGCGCGGGTGATCGAGTTGTCGCGCCCGTCAAGTTCGCCCGCAGCGGCAAGCGCGACCTGATCGGCGTAGGACTGCAGTTCGGACTGGGTCGCCGCGAGGCGTCCAATATCGAAGGTCCAGGCGACGAGGATCAGCATCAGGCCAATCGCGAGGGCCGCGAAGACCAGAATTGCGCCGGTCTCGTCCTGGGCGAAGCGCTCGATCCGGGGCTGAGGTCGCATTGTCCTGGTCTCCGACCCGCTGCTACTTGACTTCCACCGTCTCGATCTCGGAGCCGCGACGGACACGGATCGTCTGCTTTGCGGCCTCCTCGACGGCGACGGGGGACTGCTCGCGCATGATGTCCGACAGGCGGATCGCATCGAGCGGCTTGTCCTCGACCGTGCCGAGCGCACGGAGAGAAAGGCTGAGCGTGCCGGCTTTTTGCGCGAGGGCGAGGGTCTGGCTCTGTTCGGGCGAAACCTCGACCGTCACGGTGCTCGCGACGGCGGGCTGATCCTTCTGGAAATTCGCGTCCTGATCGACGCCGACGACGCGGATGTTCTGCAGGATCGTGAGAGCCCGCAGGTCTTCGCCCGCGCCCTGTGTCAGCACGATGTCGACGGCGTCACCCGGGGTGACGAACCCGCCGACGGCAGTATCGGCCTGTACGCGGATCGCCATGGCTCGCGTGTTCTCGGTCAGGTTCTGGACGATCGTGACCTTTTCGCCGAATTCGGAGACCTTGGAGGCTAGGATGAAATCGCCTTGCGAAATCTCGTGCGTCGCGCGGCGTGGCGGCATGCCGGGCTGGGCAACGAGCGTGTTGATGTCGGTCACCGCGCCGGGCGGAAGCGAGACGCGCGGCCAGGACAGGACTTGAAGCATCTGCGGCTGGATCGGCTGGCCGAAGGGGATGTCGCGGCTGGCGACGATCACGTCCACGAAAGCCGAGGCGGGATCGACGGATGCATCCGCGCGGCTGCGGTCGAGAAACTCGCGTGCACCGAAGGCCGAGCCTGCGGCGACGGACACTCCCAGAAGTGCGACAAGGATGGAACGGGCGCCCACGGCGGGTCTCCTTCGGTGAGAGAGGTTGCGGCGGCTCACCGCAGCTTCCGCGGCGGGGTGTCCCCGCCGCAGAGTTGTTTGCCACGGCTCAGCAGCCAGTGGTGGTCCCGGTCATGGCGTTGCACGCCTTGTCCATCTGGCCGGTCACCTTGGTGCCCATGTTGCCGATGACGGTGGCGCCGACGGCGACCGCGAGGATCAGGGCGACGCCGTATTCGACAAGCGTGACGCCCTCGTCGTTGCGGCGGAAGGAACGAAGCATCTTCATCAGGCTCTTGCGCATGATCTTTTCTCCTTGGCGCTGTACGCTGCTCAGCAGGTGCTGTTGGCCACGCCCGTCATCGCGGCGCAGGCCTTGTTCATCTGGCCGGTCACCTTGGTGCCC